>CAZJNY010000038.1:0-22541 GCA_964547405.1 uncultured Flavihumibacter sp.
GTAATTGATCCATCCTGTACGTTAGCCGTAGCCACCGCATTGGTAGCGAGCTTGGCATTCGTTACTGCATTCGCTGCTATTTTGTTAGCGCTTACTGCATTGTCTGCCAGTTTATTGGAATTAATAGCCGCATCCGTAATTTTTGCGGTACTCACTGAACCATCAGCGAGCTTGCTAGTACCTACAGCACCATCCGCAATTTTTGCAGCAACTACTGCATTGTTCGCGATGGTTGGGCTAGGATAAGATCCTGTAAGATCACCACCTGCTGTTCCGCTTACTGGAAGAGAACTGGGGATCACACCAGGAGCCAGTTTAGCGGCAGTAATTGATCCATCCTGTACGTTAGCCGTAGCCACCGCATTGGTAGCGAGCTTGGTATTTGTAATTGCATTATTGGCGATGGTAGGGTTAGGATAAGAGCCAGTGAGATCACCACCCGCTGTTCCGCTTACCGGAAGTGAGCTGGGAATAACACCAGGAGCCAGTTTAGCGGCAGTAATTGATCCATCCTGAACGTTAGCCGTAGCCACCGCATTGGTAGCGAGTTTGGCATTCGTTACTGAATTCGCTGCTATTTTGTTAGCGCTTACTGCATTGTCTGCCAGTTTAGTACTCCCAATGGCACCATCCGCAATTTTTGCTGCACCTACTGCATTGTTGGCGATGGTTGGGTTGGGATAGGAACCGGTTAAATCACCACCAGCTGTTCCGCTTACGGGAAGCGAGCTGGGGATTACACCCGGAGCAATCTTAGCTGCAGTAATGGCGCCGTCCTGCACATTGGCAGTGGCAACCGCATTAGAAGCCAGTTTAGTAGTACCTACCGCACCATCCGCAATTTTTGCAGCAACTACTGCATTGTTGGCGATAGTAGGGTTGGGATAAGAGCCGGTGAGGTCACCTCCTGCTGTTCCGCTTACGGGAAGGGAACTTGGAATCACACCTGGAGCCAGTTTTGCAGCAGTAATGGAACCATCAGCTACCTTATCTGTAGTAATTGCATTATTGGAAATGACTGGATTGGGATAGGAGCCACTTAGGTCACCACCTGCCGTTCCGCTTACTGGCAGAGAGCTGGGAATGACTCCCGGTGCCAGTTTAGCAGCGGTGATTGCACCATCTGCAATTTTATCGGATGCAATAGCTCCGTTGGCAATTTTAGCCCCGGTAACTACGCCGTCTTTAATAACCGGATTGGGGAAATTTCCATTCAGATCGCCACCAGCCGCTCCAACAGGATTAGCTGATTCAGCCCTGAAGGCAAATGGAACACTGGTAAGCGGACTAGTACCCATCGCTACAAACTGGGTACCGCCTTTCGGATCCATTTCAACCTGCAAAAATTTTGCAGAACTGTTTGTCCAGTTAACCCCGTTCAAAGAACCGGATACTGAGCTGGCCCCCTCGCCACCAATGGCGGTGGAAAACAGGCCAAACTGATTGGTGGTCACGGAACGGGTTTCCTGGTACACTACAGTACCGGTAGCAGTTGCTTCCCGGATCGTAAGCCGGAGGTTAATGGTTTGATTGGACAATGCGGTACCGTAAGCGTTTCTTGCGATACCCTGGTAATTGATCTGTTTTGGCACCTGTGCCATCAGGGAACTGCACAAAAACAGGCCTACCATAAATGGCAAAACTTGTTTTATCATGGAATTGGATTTTGCGGTTTAAGGGATATTAATTGATCTTCACTATTTTATAAGAGCCTTTTCGTACCTGGGAACCAGTAACCGGTTCCAGTTCAACATATAGTACGTAATTACCGGCTGCTAATCTGGTCATATTTATACTTTGCGTATATCCGTAGCCGTAGTACTGAAACCCGGTCTGGGTCAGCCGAACGCCTTTTTCATCGTATAATATACAACGCATATAGCCGGCATGCCGACCGGAAAGCTGAACCTGTAATAGGGAACGAACGGGGTTGGGAAGGATTTTAACTTCTCCCGGCGCAAAGGTTGGATCAGATGCCAGGATCAGCTGCCTTCCCAGGTCGGGCTGTAAGAGCCCCTGGGTTAGAATGAGTGCCTTGTTTTCTGACTGTCTTGTATCCACACGTACCAGTTCTCCTACACTCCATTCAATGAATATCTTGTCATTGCTGTAAGCGCCTCCACCGACATTTACGATGGCAGTGGACTGATCCTGGCTCATGGCCAGTTGTGAGGTACAAAGAAGCAGACCGCATGCAGTCACCAACGGTTTTAATGGTTTGGTGCAAAACATAGTTTGGATTTCGATTGGTCCTTATTTTTTACGACTCAGAATCATTTTCTGTGTCATCACCTGTTCATCTGCAACTACCTGAATCGGATATATACCATTACTCCAATGTTCAAATCCATCCAGTGTTATGGTATTGATTCCGGCAACCAGTTGAACGGGCTTCGTTAGCATTAACGCACCAACTGCATTAAAAATTTTGATTGTACCCAACTGATTTTTAGAAACTACTATGGATAAACTCGTAGATGTACGAACGGGGTTGGGTATCAGTTGAAATTCGGCCTCCTTTTCTGACAGGACCAACCGGATGGTATTGGAATAACGGATCGTACCATCCGTCCGTTGAATCCTTACCCTGTAATAGACCTGACGCGAGGAAATTCCACCTGTATTATCATTAAATTTATAATCGGTATACCCATTTTTATTACTGGCAATCAGATTACTAGCTGACTCAAATGTTTTTCCATCAATGGAGCGTTCCAGCACCATCTTGTCAATCTGTTCATTGGCAGACACACTCAGTTTTAATTGCGCTGCTCTTCCGGTCAATTGCCCTTTTAATTCCATCCGATTGATCGGAAGAACTCCGCAACCGGGACTTTCCATCACCAGAACCGTATCCTGGGAATAGATATTACACCCATTTAATAATTGTTGACGAACGATATAAGTACCCGGAGTATCAACTGTAACGCTATACCCAGTTGTATCTCCAACAATATTTCCATCCGGAGTGCTCCAGGTATAAACAGAGGAAGGTAGCGGATTGATTACAGTCAGTGTACTTACAGATTCATCTCCGCAAATAACTGGCACATCCGCATAGGCATCAGTGGCATCGAAATTGAAAAAATCAAATGGACCAACAAAGTCTTTTAATTCTGCGGTAAATGATGCTGAAGACCTGGTTTTCACAAGAATACGACGGAATGGCATATCACATTGACTGCCCCCTCCCAGGAGGTTAATAGGATCCAGTCCCAGTGTTCCCATGTTCACCGCAAACTCCAGATACTGATTGGGATCATAGGTATCCTGCATGCTGTCATCCCGGCGAATCACTTTAAAAGGACCTCCCCAGGTAGCCTGTGTATTCTGTAAACCGCTGTAAAAATAATTTCCATTCTTCGGCCGAATACCAGCATATCCATAGGTAGCACCGTTTCCATCGCCATCAAAACTACCATCCCAGTTAAAATTTGGACTATTAATCAGCAGGGCATCTTTGTGTACCCAGATCTTGGCAACCAGATCCTGCAAACCGCTTCCGCCAAATTCAGCGGAAAAAATCACATCGCCAGGTATGGTTACCGCGCCAGTACCCGCGTCAAATTGCCAGCTGGTATGGCCGGCATCGGGACCGTATCCGGTAAATCGCTGGGTGGTCCTGTTGTAAAAGATATCTGTCTGGTAAAGTTCAAAATCAAAATAACGGCTTCCGGATGTGGCATCAATAGCAATACCACCAATGAAAAAGAGCGAATCCGCTACCGTATGAAAATTGGAACTTCCGGCTCTACGAACATGGACCATTATATCCAGGATATCGTTTTTCTGGGGAATGTTTCCATCAATGGCGCCTGTCCAGAGAGCCGGACTACCACCATTTTTGTTGGATTGTGCGTATACCGTGGAATCAGACCCATGGTAGTCTCTGATATAAACAGCATCAATCAGCCTCCGGCCGTCAAGAATACTCATAGCTGGATAGCGCATCGTCCGGAAAAAGGGAAGACGGCGGAAGGCAATATCTGTACTACAGCGGCTGACATAATAGGCAGCTCCGGTAGTATCAATCATAAAACGTTGAATACCAGTTGAATTGGTAAACCAATCATGACTCAAAGATGGTGACAGGGGCGCTAAGCCAAGAAATGGTGCCCGCAGTTCCCCATCAACCCCAAAACTGGCTCTTAATCCAGCTGTGGTAATCTGGGCATTTATTTTGGCTACCCCGGCAATGCAAATAGCAAGTATTAATAGCTTTTTCATGGATTCAGGATTTGGTAAAAAAACAGATACGACGAAATCAATTCGCCGGATCGAATCAATCCAGAAAAACTATTAAGGAGAAAAGTTCGGGAAACAAATGGTCCGGCGCCAGACCGGAAATGGCTGTGTTAGGTACAGTTGTTTTCATAAGTGGACTTTTTTGGACAAAGGATCGGATTAAATACTAACGCCAAACTATAGAATTTATTCAAATTAATATACCCATTAACCATTAAAATTTAATAATGGGTAGATTTTCATGAAACGGTTCGTACAATCCCCTGCAATCGGTTAGCAAAGTCACTCAGGTACACAAAAAAAAAGTCGATACCCGCAGGTAACGACCTCTTTTGCAATCTTTTAAAGAATGCCATCCTGTGAACAGGACGGCCTCTAACGATTGCTTGCCATATGAAAATTCTTATTTTTTCAGAGAATCAACGGCAGCTTTAGCGCTGTCAACAGCAGCAGCAGCAGTAGAATCGATAGACGCTTTAGCGCTATCAGCTACAGCTTCAACAGTAGCAACAGTAGAATCAACAGCAGCTTCAGTAGCTTCAGTTGCAGTTTCAGCAGCGTTGTTACAAGCAGCGAAAGCGGCGATAGCCAGTACGAACAGGACCTTTTTCATTTGTTCTTCGTTTTGTTTTGAATGAATGATTTGATATTTATACAGGAATTGGAAAAAGGTAACCTTCCTGTTTAAAAAAAATTCAAAATTTTTTCAGGGTTACTATTTGTTATTTTGAGTATTAAATATTGCATAGTGACTTCGGATCCGATAGAAAAAGCATTATTGGAAGGATTGGCAAGGAACGATCGAGCCGCTACCACAGCCCTTTACCGGGACCATTTCGGAATGATCCAGACACTTGTTCTTAATAATAATGGAACGGTGGATGATGCCCGGGATGTTTTCCAGGAGGCTATGGTAGTCTTGTATGAAAAGGTAAAAGGAGGTGGTTTTGAATTGAGTTGTCAGCTTAAAACCTATATATATTCTATATGTAGAAGATTGTGGCTGAAAAGACTAAGTCAGAAACAGCGATTTTTACCGGAACTGGAGGGAACGGATTCATGGATTTCAGTGGAGGAGGATGTGGAGAGCTTTGAGCAGCAGGACCAGGCCTTTCATCTTATGGAAAAAGCGATGAACAGCCTGGGAGAGCCTTGCAGAAGCCTGCTGGATGCCTTTTACCTGCAGAAAAAATCGATGATTGACATTGCCTCCGCATTTGGTTATACCAATGCCGACAATGCCAAAACACAGAAGTATAAATGCCTTACCCGATTGAAGAAAATATTCTTCACCCATTATAAAAACCTGGAAGTATGAGAGAAGACATGCAGTTACTGGAGGCCGTTGAGCGCTACCTGAATCATCAGATGAGTCAGGAGGAGCGGCTTCATTTCGAGCAGTTGCGTGCTTCCAATCCTGAAGTGGATCACTTAGTGGTGGAGCATCAGCTTTTTCTTCAGCAAATAGAACATTTTGGCGATAGAAAACAATTTCAGGGCAGCCTGAATGAAATCCATAACGAACTGGTTATCCAGGGCGCCATTAAACCCGCGCAACCTAAAGTAAAAGTGATCCAGTTAGTGGATAAATACAAGAAGGTATTTGCGCTGGCTGCTTCCATTGCCGGTATCACTGCCCTGGCCATTTCAGGTCTGGTTACCTATTTCACGCCCAAGAGCAACCCTTCCGATATCGCCCAGCTGAAAAAAGAAATCAATACGGTTAAAATCAGCCAGAAACAGGCTGAAAATGAAATAAATACCCTGAAACACGCTCCCAATAAACCCAGTACACCCGGAAAATTCGGGGGTACCGGTTTCCTTATCGACGGCAAGGGTTACCTGGTTACCTCCGCACATGTGGTAGCAAAGGCGGATTCTGTATATATTGTAAATACCAAAGGGGAATATTTCAAAGCAAAAACCCTTCATGTAAATGACCATACAGATATCGCCATTCTAAAAATTGAAGATCCCCGGTTTGAGCCGGTACGCCATTTGCCCTATGGCATCCGGAAAGCAAAAGCGGATTTAGGAGAGCAGATCTTTACCCTTGGTTATCCCCGCACAGAAATCGTTTATAACGAAGGCTACCTGAGTGCCAAAACAGGCTATAACGGAGATACGGTTACTTACCAGATCGCCATTTCAGCCAATCCGGGTAATTCCGGAGGCCCTATCTTCAACCAGCATGGTGAGATAATCGGTGTATTAAGTGGAAAACAGGTTACCGCTGAAGGCGTTGTCTTTAGCAGCCAGAGTAAAAATATCTTCCGCGCACTGGATTCCCTCAAACAGGACAGCAGCACTTCCATTCGCATCCAGAGCAATTCCTCCGTTAAAGGTATTGACAGGGTTGCGCAGATCAAGCGGATTGAAGAGTGTATCTATAACGTGATGAGTTACTGATTAGCCGACTGAGCCAGCCTGATATTCCGGAATCGTACCCACATCTGCGGAGCTACATGTAGTTGTAGTCCCAGTATTCCATTCAGCACACGGTTACTGCTATCACTATCCAGCACCTCACTCATTTTTTGCCCGTTGATAAAATGCTGTAGCCTGTAACCTTCCGCTTTAATTACGAGTTCATTCCAGTCGCCAGACTTGATTGCAGCTTTCAATGCATCGGAGGCTCCCAGACTATCCACCACAAGTGGAGGATTGCCGGTTTTCAATTCTACAGACTCGCCGCGTTTCGCCAGAAATCCCCTGCCCCTTTCCTCATAATTCTGACCGGTATAGGTATTGGCACCATCGATATCCGCCTGGTAACCTTTTAATGCATAGGGTATTCCTTCAACTAACTGACTTCGGTACTGCACGCCACTGTTGCCTTCTACACTGATCTGATAATCCAGTTTGAGTTCAAAATTTTCTGGTAATTCGCCTGTATACAACAGAAATGTATTGTTATTCAATGGATGGGCAGGGGTTACTTCACCCACAATGGCACTGTCAACAATCTTCCAATAACTGGTATCGCCCTCCCAATTTGTAAAACTGACTCCATCAAAAAGGAATTGCTCTTTTTCTTCCTTTTCACCAACGGTACTGCAGGCGGCGAGCACCGCAATACCGGAAAGCGCCAGCAAACCCAAACGAAATGTATTCCTATACGACATACTATTTTATTATTTAATGAATAAACTGTCCGAAGCATTACCTCCCGCTTTTAAATAAGCCAGCAGGTCTTTCAATTCCTCCGGATTCAACCGGTTAATCATATTGGGTAACATGGGAGAGATATCGGATAGTCGGGTTCTTAGTACTTCCTCTTTGGCCAGTACCCGGTGTTCCTGGGGCGCAAAGGGATTCTGTGCAATCGTGTATCCGTTTTTATCTTCACTGATAAGCCGCCCCATCACTGTTTTACCACTGCGGAGATAAAAAACCGTTGCCCCATATTGATCGGAGATCGTTTTGCTGGGTTCAATGATGGCTTCCAGCATATCACGGTAAGAAAATCGGGTACCCAACTGCGTTAGATCCGGTCCGGATACGCCTCCCTCCCCTTTCATCGTATGACAGGAAGCACATAAACTGGTAACAAATAATCCCTCTCCTCTTGCAAAATCACGTTTACCCATTCCACTGTCCACAAATTTCATGGCATCATCCGTTGACCAGTCGCGGCCCGGACCAACAGGCTGAACTGCTTTACCAGACTGGGCTACCACCGGACGACTGGCAATAGAATCTCCGGAAAGCTCATTATAAAAAGCGAATTTTCCAGGAGCCACTCCTTTCAGTGCCTGTTTTCTGGCAAGGTTGATAAATCCGGCATAACTATGTCCGCCCTGAAACTGAAATGCAGTGGTATACCACTTAAAGTATTCCTGTTGCTGCGACTCATTCATGCCGTCTTTTACCTGGCTGAGTACGGTTGCATAATAGGTCTGATTTTGTGGCGGAAATTTTGCCAGCGTGCCGGCAATCCCCATTCCATAATCCGGATTGCGAAGGATCAGGTCGGCAGAGCTGGTGAGGTTTTCTGCTTCGATCCAACCTTCTTCACCAGGCTTCAGCATCAGTTGCAAAGTAGACCGGATGGCACTGCTGTCTCCCAGGTACACCAGGACTTTACTTAACTGCCGGTTGTACAGGGCTTCTTTGGCAACAGGGAAATGCGGACTGAAATATTCACGGAGTTGACTGGCTGTTGTTTTATCTGGCTGACCAGTTCTGCTTAATAAAACTTCAACAGCCCGGATCAGCTCCAGTTGTTGCTTTTTATTCAACTGTTGAAATGAAACGGTCTTCAACAAGTCTTGCACGAAACTCCAGTCGGTTTGTTTGCCCGCAATTTTTGCCATGGCCAGCAATGCCTGGATTCGCTTAGCTGGCTGCTTTTCTTCTTTGAGTTTAGATGACCAGCTTTGAAAAGGAGATCTTTCCAGAATTTTTCTGGCTGCAAATTGAATGGCTGCATCTGAATGATCAAGGTTTTCCCATGCAAGCGCCCGGCCTTTTTCATCCGGATTTACATGATAGGATTCCAACTGCCGGCGCAATGAATTTTCCGGATTGATGGGGTTCGTTGAGAGGGCTTCTCTTTTCAGGTATCCATCACCGTAATAGACCCGGTAAAGATCGGATTCAAGCCGGCGGCCACCGGTCAGAAAATACAGTGCTCCATCCGGACCAACTACTCCATCTGTTAACGGCAGTGGTGATCCGGAAACAAACTCTTCCCCTCTTGCTGTATAACTACTTCCTGAAGCTTCTGGCCAGATGGCATAGATGATGCCAAAACTCCAGTCGAAGGCAAACAGTGCGCGACGGTATTTCTCGGGGAAGGCAGCATCCATTCCGGAAACCATATTGGTTGGTGATCCCTGTCCGATATTTACAACAGCCGAACGGGAATCAGAGAAAGAAGGATCCCATTTGGCAGTTCCAGGCCTCCAGCCAAATTCACTTCCACTGGTTACATGGCAGATCCTGGTGGGCCGGTACCAGGGGGTACCCATATCCCACTCCATATCAGAATCGTAGGTAAAAAGGTCTCCGGCCTCATTAAAGGCCATATCAAAGGGATTCCTGAATCCGGACGCATAAAGCTCCCAATTGGTACCGGTTGAATCCAGCTTCGCTATCCAGCCTCCCAGCATGCCAACCGTATTATCATGACCATTCGGGTCTTTGAGAAACGGTATCAGGTTATCCACCTGTGCATCGGGCGCCGAACGATGGCTGCTCATTTCAGGAAGCCTGGTAAAATTTCCGGCAATCACAAAAAGAGATTGTTTATCCGGAGACAATACAATACTATGCGGACCATGCTCCCCTTCTCCCTCCATCGACTTTAATAAGGTTACCGAATCATAGGTATCATCATTGTTGGTATCTCTCAACCGATAGAGTCCGCTTCCTTTTGGATAACTACTGTCTCCATGGTGATTCACCATTACATACAAACTATTAAAGGCATAAAGTAACCCATGCGCATAACCGAAATTAAATCCTTCTACCTTCAGCGGTTCCACCGAAACCTTTGCAGACGTATCCCCTATAACAGGAATGGTCATACGATAGAGGCCTCCATACTGGTCAGATGTAATCAGTTTGCCTTTATTATCAAATGTCATTGCAACCCAGGAGCCTTCCCCGTTTTCCGACGGACCGAATAAACGCTCTGCATGAAACCCTTCGGGCAATTGCAGGGCTGCAAGTTTGGGATCGGCAGGAGGAGTATAGGTATCGGTTTTTTCTTTACAGGATGCAAAACCAATCATCAGCATTAACAGAAGTGCGGCAGTACGGCAGGTCATTTTTTCGATTATCATGTTTAATGTTAGTTCTTCAGATCGTTTGTTTCAACAGTAGTTCCGGTATAGCTTTTCCTTTGCCATCCGGGGTTGTGTAAAAGGGACGTTGTTCTATTTCAACCTGGGTTTCCTCCGGTATACCCAGACAATGATAAATGGTCTGGTGCAATTGTTCAATCCGGACTGGATTTTCAATGGTTTTACAGGGCCGTTCATCCGCAGTTTTTCCATATACAAAACCCTTTTTAATACCACCCCCAAAAAGCAGGACAGAACCCGCATCCGTGAAGTGCCGGTGCATGCCATAAAATTTCATATCGTGTAAAACATCGGGCTGGTCTACCTGTTCCTGCACTTTAAATTCCGGTTTGCCTTCCACCATCATATCCCTGCTGAATTCACTGGCAAGAATAATGAGGGTCCGGTCGAGATGGCCCGACTGCTCCAGGTCTTTAATCAACTGGGCAATCGGCGCATCAATCATTTTTTTCATATCAATCATACGGGTATGTCCATTCTCATGGGTATCAAAACCAAAGAAAGGTTCATATTCCGTTGTAACACTAATGAAGCGGGCGCCCTGCTGTGTCAGCCTTTTAGCCATCAGACAACCCAACCCGAATCTGCCGGTATTATAGATATCGTAGGACTCTTTGGGTTCAAGACTCAGGTTAAAGGCTTTCGATTCCGGTGAATTCAATAAGCGGTACGATTGCTCCATGGATCGCTTCAGCGATTCTTTCTGATAATCACTTCCGAATTCACCAAGCGGACTTTGATTGACCAATTCAGTATAGAGCTGATTTCTTTTTTCAAATCGACTTGCATCCATGCCAACGGGCGGACGTACAGCATCCAGTCCCTGCGATGGATCAGGTATCAGAAAAGGACCAAACTCATTTCCAAGAAAACCTGCTGTGTGAAACGCTTTAAGTTCTTCGGCCTCTCCTACGGAAAACCGCTGTCCGATATCTATAAATGCAGGTATCACCGGATTTTTTGGTCCCAGTAAATGAGCAATCCAGGCTCCGATATGAGGAGCTGCCACTGTTTGCGGCGGTTCATAACAGGTATGCCAATGGTACTGGTGGCGGGCATGCAGTATATGTCCCATGTCAGCAGCCGTGTAAGAGCGGATCAGGGTACCCTTGTCCATCACTTTGCCGATATTTTCTAGTCCCGCTGAAAAACTAATACCATCCAGACTGGTTGGAACTGCCGGGAAGGTGCTCAATACCCGATTGGCATCCATTCCTTTTTCAAAGGGGCTGTATCGTTTGGGATCAAAGGTTTCCGTATGGGCCATTCCTCCTGCCATCCAAAGCAGGATTACCGTATCAGCGGAGGAATTGATTTTGGGAACCGGTTTGCAACCCGGTAACCATCCTGCCAGCGGAGCACCGGCAGCCATGGCAGCCAGGCTGGCACCTGAACATTGTTTTAGAAAAGTACGCCGGTTCCATTTTGAACTTGACATAGTGCTGAGCTTGATTAGTAAATTAATTGAAATTCAGGATGCATGGCCATAATCCAGAGAAAATCCATAATGGCATCCTGATCGGGTGAACTACCAATCGATTTACTGGCTAATTTAATTTCTTCCGGCAGTGGTTTTCTGCCTAATGACTTTCGATATACTTCTTCAATAAGAACCGGAGTGGGGGCCTTTCGCCGAACCCAGTTTGCTGCCGCCTTTTTGATTCCTTCATGAAATACGGAACCATTGGTTAATTCCAGTGCCTGGATCAGATTGGCCTGTGAACTTCGGCTAGTCGTAACCGTTTCACGTGAGGGTCTGCCTAGCGCGGTTAGAAATGGATCATTTCTAACCAATGCCGCTCTTGCAAAAGACATGATGGTCCGAACAGAATCCGGCAGCAGTTTATCCACGACTACACTATCAGGATAGAGCGGTTCAAATGCAATGGCTACAGCATCGGCAAACTGTTCCGCAGTCATCCGTTTCCGGATCATGCCGCTGAATTTAAAATCCTTTGCCAGCAACATTTCCGGTTCTTTTACAGACACGCTGGGCAACTGGTACGCCTCGGAACTCATGATTGTAAAGAGCAGTTCTTTAATATCCGCACCAGATTGTTCGAAATCAAAAGCCAGCCAATCCAGCATATCCTGATTCCAGGGTTCGTTGTCCATGACATCTACGGGTTCTACCAGACCTCTGCCAAATAATTGCGCCCATACCCGGTTTACTAATGTTCTGTACAAGCGGCCATTTTTCGGTTGCACCAGTTTGTCAGCCAGTTGAACCAGTCGCTCTTTTTTGGGAAGCGACTTATCTATTTCACCCAGTTGAGGATACAACATTCTGCTTTCGGCTAATTTTCCGGTAGGAACATCACAGCGGGCAATCTGCAGAATGCTGTCTGAGAAAAGATTCGCAAACCCATAAGCATCTTCCAGCTTCCAGTCGCTGATAAAACTATCGTGACAACTGGCACATTTCAAATTAAGTCCCAGGAAAACCTGCGCCACATTCTGCGCGGCCTGCATCTCCGTACTCTGACTTGAATTAATCGTACCCCGCCATTGTATTCCTCTGATGAAACCCTGCGATGCAGTTCCCGGATTCACCAATTCCTTTACCATCTGGTCATAGGATTTATTCGCATAGAGGGATTGATAAAGCCATTGGGTAATATCAAAACGGCCTCCTGTGATATAACCGGTGCCGGTATAATCATTCCGTAACAAATCATTCCAGAAGCTGAGCCAATGTTGGGTATAGGCATGGTTCTGGTCCAGTAGCGAACGAATCAGGCGGTTGCGTTTATCGGGATGGGAATCTGCCAGGAAAGCATCCACCGAATCGGGAGCAGGTAATAGTCCGACAATATCCAGGTAAACACGTTTTACAAATAACCGGTCTTCAATTTGTCCGGGCCATTTTTGATTGGTCTTTTTAAAATAGGCGTTCAATAACCGATCCACCGGGTGTTTGTGCTGGTTCTCAACAGGGGGCAGTTCCGGAAGACGGGGTTCCAGGGAGGCAACCCGGTACAAACTTTTCAATGGGCCATCGGGCCAGGGAGCCCCTTTATCGATCCAGAATTCCAGTACTTTGATTTCCGCTTCCGTTAGTGCTTTTCCTTTACCCGGCATAGCATCTTTATGGGATCTTGGCAATTTGATCCGCCGGATCATTTCCGAACCGCTGGCATTGCCTGGTTGAATAACGGGTCCGTTTTCACCACCCTGGAAAACAAATTCCTTTTTATCCAGGCGAAGCTCCCCTTTTACTTTGGCGGCACCATGGCAGCTATAACAATGATGTGCCAGAATACTGCGAACCTGGAAATTCAGGTCGGCGGTGCTGGCTTCATCCAATGGGCCGTTAAAAGAAGCGAAATTAATTCCTTCCGGATTTTCTCCGTTGATACCATCTTCTTTACCAGGCAATACGCTGGTCAGATAATCTTCACCGTGAGTAAGCGAAGCACCGAAATGACCGGCAATTACCATACTGAAAAAGGACAGCATCAAAAACACGGAACCCATTCGGTGATGCCGGTTATAATATAAACCTGCAGCCAGCAGGCAGAGCAACAGAGTTGAAATACCGGTCCATTGGTGAACACCCATGAGTTCGCCACCATAGGATTCCGAATTGGCTAGTAAAAGTCCGGCTATTACAGAAAGGATGGAACTGATGGCAGCAACCATCAAAATGAGTCGAATCGCTGGCAGCAATTCTGTTTTTTGCCGCATCTTCCGCAAAAGGTCGAGCAAAAAAGCAATGGCAATTAACCCAATGGGAAAATGGACCAAAAGAGGGTGTAGCCTACCGATCAGTACCCAATACCAGGCAGTTATGGTTGGTTCTGAAATCGGATCGGCCCATACTAATCCCGGCAGGAATAGTAAAAATCCAATACGAATTATTTTCATTACAGGCAATCAATTGTCGCTTAACTTATGAAGGGAAAGCCGGTTCACTGTCCTGTTCTGTTCTGCACGGTGAAACTGCTTTCCCTTTTAGTGTGACAAACTAATGCCTGTTGTAATTGAAAAAACCGGTGTCGTTTTTATTTCCACAGGTTATCCGGATACTCTCCGGCTGAAACCAATGCATCCAGGCTGGCCTGCACGCTTGGGGCATCTTCCTTATAGGTTACTCCAAACCAGCTGGAACTGGTTTGAATAACCGGTATTACTCCTTTTCCGGATTTGATAAAATCATCAGCTACGATCGGAATGAAAAATTCTGCCTTGGGTTCCTGATAATGCTTCTTTACAAAATCGTTGAACATCTCCTGGCTCATAGAAAAAACAGACGGATGAAAACACCAGAAATTCATAGACACGCTTGAATCCAGCGGAAGTTCTGCCGGCTGTTGGTTATCATCACAGACAATTTTCCCCTGCTGCATGGAAATATTTAGACGCTCGGCAATGGATTCCAGGTTGCCGGCAGCATCCACGCGGCATACCCCCCTGTTAACGGTACCATGTTCACTCAGGGTTTTCAGCAATTCATATCCGATGATTGCATATTTCTCCGGACTGCAGTCTTTCGTTAAGAAATCATGTGCTTTTACAAAAGCATCCTGGCCATAAAAATCATCTGCATTGATCACGGCAAATGGTTCCTGTACGGCATTTTTTGCACAAAGAACAGCATGTGCAGTCCCCCAGGGCTTGGTTCTACCTTCCGGAACGGTAACATCCGGCAGAAAGGAATCAAGGCTCTGAAAAACATAATCCACGGCAACTTTCCCATCCAGTTTGGATCCAAATACTTCTTTGAAGTCTGCCACAAATTCTTCTCTGATTATAAAAACCACTTTCCCAAATCCGGCCCGGATAGCATCGTAGATGGAATATTCCATAATGGTTTCACCACTTGGACCAAAAGACTGAATTTGCTTTAAACTTCCATACCGGGAGGCCATACCTGCTGCCAGAATTACTAAGGTTGGTTGCATTCTTCTATTTTTGTTTCGGGCACGAATATAAACCATAGGAATGACTTTATCCATTGATACCGACCTCATTACAATTGATAAAATCCAGCTGTTCCCAAATCAGCAGGTGGAAACCGATATGTTGCGGCTGGATAAAATACATGCACAAATCAGTGGTAATAAATGGTTTAAGTTGAAATATTACCTGGCCCAGGCGATACGTGAAAATAAGAACGGTTTGATCAGCCTGGGTGGTCCCTGGTCCAATCACCTGCTGGCACTGGCGGCCGCTACCCGGGAAGCCGGACTAAAAAGCATTGGAATAATCCGGGGTGAAAAGCCGGCTCATCCGGGAGAAACACTCCGCGACCTGTCAGCCCTGGGTATGGAGCTTATTTATATCAGCCGGGCATCGTACCGAAACCGGGAGCAATTGCTCGTAGAACTGGAACAACAGTATCCAGAATTTCTGGTCGTGAATGAAGGCGGACAGGGAGCAACCGGAGCATTGGGTGCGGCGGAAATTCTTCAACTGGTTCCGGATTCACAAAATTATAGTCATATTCTTTGCGCGGTGGGAACAGGAACGATGCTGGCCGGACTGGCACTGGCTGCGCATCCAGCTCAACAATTGATCGGCATCAGCAGTCTGAAAGGAAAAGAGGAGCAACTATCAGCCATAGAGCAATGGTTTCCGCAACTGACTGACCGGTTGGAAATTAATACCGCTTTTCATTTTGGTGGATTTGGCCGCCATACCACAGCGTTAACCAGTTTCATGAATCATTTTTTTGAGCTAACCGGTGTACCAACTGATATTGTTTATACAGCTAAACTTTGTTATGCCTGGCAAAGCCTGGCCCGGGAAGGTTTTTTTGAACCGGGTTCCCGCGTGCTGTTGATTCATAGTGGTGGCTTGCAGGGCAACCGTTCGCTGCCTCCCGGTACTTTGAGATTTTAATTGTTTTTAAAGCATTACGACTGCCTTATATTTGTTCCGAATATGCATCTACAACGTTTACTGTTCCGGCTGGTTCCGACTCTACTATTTTTATTTATTTCACTGGCCGGAGTTGCACAGGATACGCTACCGTCTTTTTCAGCGGAGATTAAATCAAAAAACCGGATAATCATCAGCTGGACCAATCCATACGGTAATAAAATCAAACAACTTAGTATTCAGCGTTCAAGAGATAGCAGCAAATTTTTTAAAACGATCATTACTATTCCGGACCCAACAGTATTACAGAATGGTTTTGTGGATCAGAATTTGCCGGATACCATTTTTTTTTACCGGGTGTATATTATGCTCGACGGTGGTGATTATGTATTCAGTCCGGTTCGAAGAGCTAAAACCATTCCCGCCATTCCAAAGCAGGAACCTGTTATCCGGAAGCCAACGCCCTTACCTGCAAAAGAGAAGCCGGTCATTTCAGAACCTGTTCAGCAACCGAAACCTGCTGAAAAAGAAAAACCCAAACTACCGGTTGCCCAACCAGAAAAATACCTGGTCATAAAAAAGGGAGATGAGATTCTCGGAGAACTCAATGAGCGATTCCTGCAAAAATTCCGCGACTCCGTGAGTATGCGAACCAAAGACACCATTTTGTTAACCAGTCGCGATACCATATTGATACGCCCTTTTCAACCTAAGGAAGTGTACAGTGTTTCGAAATATGTGTTTATTGATAAAGCCGGACTGATTCATGTTGAGTTACCCTGGTATGCCAGGAGAAAATACCTGGTTAAGTTTTTCGAGGAAGACCGCTCCCCTCTCTTTGAAATCAGGGATGTCAGGGATGCTGTGCTCTTACTGGACAAAGCCAATTTTATGCAGGCCGGCTGGTATCTTTTTGAAATTTATGAAGATGGAAAATTACTGGAGAAAAACAAGCTGTTTATAAACCGTGATTTTTAATTCAGGCAGATGGCCAGTTATCATTGATTTCAAGATTAAATACCTGTTCAAACTCTCTGACCAATAGCTTTTTTACCAGGTCCATATCAACTTTCTCACCCAGTTCTTTTTCCAGCGAGGTAACTGATTTCTGCCGGATACCGCAGGGAATAATCATATCAAAATAGGAAAGGTCGGTATTTACATTTAAGGCGAAACCATGCATGGTAATCCAGCGGCTGCAACGAACGCCCATGGCACAAATTTTCCGCTCCCGTCCTGGTTGGGAAGGATCCAGCCACACACCAGTTTCTCCCGGGGAACGTTCCCCCTGAATGCCAAAATGAGAGAGGGTTCCGATAATTACCTGCTCCAGGCCTCTAAGGTATTTGCCGATATCTGTGTAGATTTTTTCAAGGTCCAGTATGGGATATCCGACCAGTTGTCCCGGACCATGAAAGGTAATATCTCCCCCCCGGTTGGTTTTGAAAAACTCAATGCCTTTTTCAATGCGGGTGGCATCATCAATCAGGACATGTTCCATCAGACCGCTTTTTCCAAGCGTGTACACCGTGGGATGCTCCACCAGCAGTAAAGAATGCCGGGTTTCGTCCGACTGACCAGCCGCTTTCAGGGCAAGGTTTTGCTGCAGTAACTGCTCCTGGAATTCCCAGGCAGGCTGATAGGGCATGGTACCTAAATCACGAAGAAACAAGTGCTGCATTTTGCAAATGTACAACGGACTGAAGCGGGAATTGTATTTTTGCGAAAATTTGAGCATATGGCATTGGATCAGGCGGCAGATGAACTGGAAGATCAGGCGGAGATTTCCGATGAGTTGTATGAACAGCATTCCCTGAAAATAGATGGCGGCCAGGAGCCGCTACGGATCGATAAATTCCTGGTGGCGAGGATAGAATACGCCACCCGGAATAAGGTTCAAAAGGCCATAGATGCCGGACGTGTACTGGTCAATGGCAAACCCACCCAGTCGAATTATAAAATAAAACCGGGTGATGAAATCGTGGTGTATTCCCACTATGAAAAGCGGGGCGAACATATCGTACCACAATCCATGCCACTGACTATCGTTTTCGAGGATCAGGATATCATGATCATTAATAAACCGGCCGGGCTGGTTGTGCATCCTGGTTCCGGCAACCCTGATGGTACACTGATAAATGGTGTTGCCTGGTATCTGCAGCAACAGAACCCCGGCATCACAGAAGAAAACCTGCCCCGTTTCGGACTTATTCACCGGATTGACAAAAACACGAGCGGACTGATGGTGCTGGCTAAAACCGATACGGCAGTCACCTCATTGGCCAAACAGTTCTTCAATCATACCGTGTACCGGAGATATATTGCGCTGGTCTGGGGTGATCCGGTTGAAGATGAAGGCACCATTATAGCACATATCGGCCGGCATAAGCGACTCAGAAAACTCTTTGATGCCTATCCGGAAGGGGACTATGGGAAAGATGCCATCACACATTATACCGTACTGGAAAGATTCGGTTATGTATCACTGGTAGAATGCCGCCTCGAAACAGGAAGGACTCACCAGATCCGGGTACATATGCAACATATTGGTCATCCCTTATTCAATGATGATTTTTATGGAGGCGACCGGATTGTAAAAGGAACGGTTTATACCAAATACAAACAGTTTATCGATAATTGTTTTGCCATTTGTCCGAGGCATGCCCTGCATGCGAAAAGTATCGGCTTTCAGCACCCGCGTACCGGGGAGGCCATGAGGTTCGAATCGGAATTGCCGGCAGATATGCAGGAACTGATTGAAAAGTGGAAGCGCTACGTAAAATCGAAGGGAGACTTATTGTCTGAAGCCAAATAAGGTAGCTGTAAAAATACCCTGCTCTCTTTTTTTCAGGGCCACTTTCCAGTTCCCGGTATAGCGTAACAGTGAGGGTACCAGCAACTCTCCTATCCTGGTCATTTCTACTTCCATGCGAACATCAAAATCGTATACGCCTGCCCGGTAGCTCAGGTCGTAGCGGCGCGCGAGTATGCGCATATCTGAGGGATGAAACCAGGTATCTACCCGATTCAGTACAATATCCGAACGACTACCAGCGGGCAAATCGGGTAAGGCGGCAATGCGGAAGACGTACACATTTTCACCTTGGTAATTTTCCATATCCAGCACAAATTCATAGAGCTCAGACATGGGTGGTTCATAAATATTAATCTTATCACCAATAAAAGGGATGCCCGGAATTTTTTTACCAGGATTGAAAAACAGCATCTTTAACTGCTCCTTGTGTTTTTCAAGTCCTCTTTTATTTTTCAGACTCAGTTCTGCCTGCGAAACAGAATTATTTTCTCCACAGATTTTTCCTTCGGTAAAAAACAGACTGGCATACATTTCCATCGTTGTATAATTCCAGTTGCCTTTTTTATCTTTTATATCCCCGCTTAGTTTTTCTTCCAGCACCTGCATCTGACGGCATCCCTGTTCGAAAATCTGGGTAGTCCTGCTTTCCAGTGAACCGCTAACAGCTCCTTTTTTATTCAGCATACGGACATCATTGAGTGCCGTATAATTGAGTTCCCGCAGGTTTTTAAAGGCCCGATAAAAACTGGTATCGAGTTGTATTCGCCGAACAAACCCGGGCACATCCAGATTAGACAGAACCACTACTTCTTTCAGGGTAACAATTTTATCATCCACTTTAAGCAGAGAATCCTGCCCAAGCAGCGCCCTACCGGGGAAGAAAAAGAATATCAAAAAAACGGATACTATCGGCTTCAATCTGACAGACATTATTTAGGAAATAACATTCTGTAATCAACCCTGATTTTGCCTTTGGAGATATCATCCAGTTTGCGTTTCAGCAGCGTTCTTTTTAAGGGCTTGATATGGTCAATGAAAAGTTTGCCTTCGATATGATCGTATTCATGCAGTATGACGCGGGCGGTTATTCCAGTGAAGGTCTTTTCCTGGGGTTCAAAGGCATCGTTGAGATAAGTAAGGGTGACCGACTCTTTTCGCATCACATCCTCCCTGACTTTTGGAATACTCAAACAACCTTCGTTATAGGGCCAATCCTCACCGCTGAGTTCTTTAATCTGCGCATTTATGAAGACTTCCCGGATACCTTCATCGCCCGGATAATCCAGTTTTTCATCGTCTTCCAGGTTGTTTATAATCTGCAGGCTGTCCACCACAAAAAGCCGTATGGACCGGTTGATCTGCGGTGCAGCAAGTCCTACGCCATTGCTGTTGTACATGGTTTCCCACATATCTGCGAGTAGTTGTTCCAGTCCGGGATACTCTTTATCAATTTCTGAGGCAACTGCCCGTAAAACCGGATGACCATAAGCGACAATAGGTAAAATCATGAATCTTAAACAATTAGCGGCAAAGTTAAGAAATCCGGCCCAACCATTCCTGTAATAAGATAGTTGCGGCAATTTCATCCACAAGGGCCTTGTTCCGGCGGTCTTTCTTTTTGAGTCCGGATTGCAGCATTGTCTGCTTCGCCATCACCGAAGTATACCGTTCATCCACTTTTTCGATCGGTAGCTGCGGGAAGTTTTTCTGAATCTCCCGGATAGCAGCCTCTACGAGGGGCGTTGCATGGGTTTCGGAATCATCCCAGTTACGGGGATCACCAATAATAATGCGTTCCACCTCTTCCGTAGCAAGATATTTTTTTAAAAAAGGAATCAATTCTTTGGATTCAATGGTGGTAAGTCCGGTTGCAATAATCTGAAATGGATCCGTAACTGCAATTCCGGTTCTTTTCCCTCCATAATCAATGGCCATAATTCTGGGCATGCTGCTATTTTTTTATCGAACCAGGAGGTCCGTGATCACAAACAAGGCAAATACCACACTGGCAATACCATTGGCCGTCATGAATGCAAGGTTTACGCGACTGAGATCATTTGGTTTCACGATGGAATGCTGATAGATAAGCATGCCGGTAAATACCAGCACACCGATCCAGTACCAGGTGCCAAAATGACCCTGAAATCCAGCCAGCACCACACTGGTTGTACTCAGGAGGTGGAGAAGTTCCGACACCCAGAGCGCCTTTTGTTTACCCAGTGCTGCAGGTATGGAATGCAGGCGGTTGGAACGATCAAATTCTTCGTCCTGCAGCGCGTAAATGATATCAAACCCACTCACCCAGAATATCACGGCAAATGAAAATAAAACTGGCAGCCAGTCAAAATAACCGGTAACCGCGAGGTAGGCGCCGATGGGTGCAAGCGAAAGGCCAAGTCCCAGTACCAGGTGACAAAGTGCGGTAAAGCGCTTCGTATAACTGTATCCGAGCACGACCAGCAAGGCAACCGGCGACAAATAAAAGCAGAGCGGGTTAATGAAAAAGGTAGCGGTAATAAAGAGTACCGAATTGGCAATCGTAAAGAGCAGGGCCTTGTCGGCACTGATGATTCCGGCAGGTATTTCCCGAATAGCCGTCCGGGGGTTTTTGGCATCAAACTGGCGGTCGAGATAGCGGTTAAACGCCATGGCTGCACTTCTGGCAAAAACCATACAGGCGATCACCAGCAGAAATTTCAGAATCACCTGGCGATAATCCTGGGTAAGTAACCCAAAATAACCGGTGGAACCGGTAGCTGCCAGGAAAAAACCAATCATCGCAAAGGGCATGGCGAAAATTGTATGGCTGAATTTGATCAGGCTCAGGTAATTTTTTACAGTTGACATCGGTCTTACATTTTATTTCGCACCAGTTCCCATAATACAATGCCAGCAGCGATGGACACATTCAGGGAATGTTTCATACCTGCCTGAGGAATTTCAATAGATCCCTTGCAAAGCGATAATACGGAAGCATCTACCCCATTGACTTCGTTACCGAAGATCAATGCGATTTTATCACCGGGTTCCTGGTAAAGCTGATTCAGAGGAATACTGTCAGTAACCTGCTCTACTGCAAAAATTTCATAACCACGCTGCTGAAGCGCTTCCACGGCTTCCCGGGTAGTAGGATAATAACACCATTGCACGGTTTCGGTTGCGCCCAGGGCTGTTTTATGAATATCACGGTGCGGAGGCTGCGGAGTAAACCCGCAAAGACAGATGGATTCAATCAGAAAAGCGTCTGCTGTACGAAAAACGCTCCCCACATTATGCATACTTCTAATATTATCCAAAACAAGAACAATGGGAATTTTCTCTGATTTTTTGAATTCATCTATTGATTTTCTTCCCAGTTCCTCCATGCCAAGTTTACGCATGCTGCAAATATACAAAGATTGATTCCCAACTTTTCCCCACCGTGATTTCACCCTGGGGGGCATCTGAGGGAAGACGCTATATTTGCTGCCTATGTCGAAATCCAGTGCAGATACTCCCCTGATGCAACAGCATAAAGCGATCAAACAACGCTATCCGGATGCTGTGCTGCTATTTCGGGTGGGTGATTTTTATGAAACGTTCGGACAGGATGCCATCATCGCCTCGCAGGTATTGGGCATCACCCTGACCAAACGAAATAACGGAGCAGCCTACTCCCTGGAACTAGCCGGATTCCCGCACCATGCGTTGGATACTTACCTGCACAAGCTCGTAAAAGCAGGATACCGGGTAGCCATTTGTGACCAGCTGGAAGATCCGAAACAGGCGAAGGGTATTGTAAAAAGAGGGGTAACGGAGATGGTTACCCCGGGAACCACCACCAATGAAAAGCTACTGGAGCATCATAG
>CAZJNY010000039.1:0-22538 GCA_964547405.1 uncultured Flavihumibacter sp.
AGAGCCTGGAGTGGTGGCATTTACGATGAAGCCAGAAGATTGTGGTTGTATTCTCTCGAGTACAATGAACAAGGCAAAACCGCTTTTAAAAACAACCAGTGGAATCATTACCGGATTGAATGTCTGGGCAAAACCGTTCGTACTTTTGTAAATGGTATCCCCACTGCACATTTGGAAGATAGTATACTCACAAGTGGCTTTATCGCTTTGCAGGTACATTCCATAGGAAAAAACGATCAGCCAGGTAAGCAAATCAAATGGAGAAATATCCGGATTAAGACGACCAATCTCCAGCCCAATAAGGGCGAACCCATTTTTATTGTAAACCTGAATCCAAACGGCCTCTCTGCTGAAGAAAAAGCGCAGGGGGTAAGCCTGCTCTGGAATGGCGTTGATACAAAAGGATGGAGAGGAGCGCACAAAGAAAGCTTTCCGGAAAAAGGCTGGCGGATTCAGAATGGCATACTAAGTGTGCTGCCCGGAGGGGGTGGTGAATCCACCAATGGCGGGGATATTGTTACTGAAGAAGAGTTCAGTGCATTTGAATTGCAGTTTGAATTCCGGATTACACCCGGAGCAAACAGCGGTGTGAAATATTTTGTTACGGAAAATGAACAGAGCAGTGGTTCCGCTATAGGCTTGGAATACCAGGTGCTGGATGATGAAAAGCATCCCGATGCGAAAATGGGCGTGGTAGGTAACCGTACGATGGCATCCCTCTATGATTTGATTCCTTCTTTAAAAATGGATCAGGCAAAACGCAAAACAGGAGAATGGAACAAAGGTATGATCCGTGTTTATCCGGATAATCGCATAGAACATTTTTTAAATGGATACAAAGTAGTCGAATACCAGCGCGGCACCCCAATATTCTATGCACTCGTTGCGCGAAGCAAGTATGCAAACTGGAAAAATTTCGGAATGGCACCCAGTGGACACATTCTGTTACAGGATCATGGTGACGCGGTAGACTACCGATCAATTAAAATAAGGAAGATGTAAGATTTAAGATGTAAGATGTAAGATTTAAGATTTGAAGTAGTGTTCCAAATCTTAAATCTTACATCTTAAATCTTAATTCTCAAATCTTAATTCATAAATCTTAATTCTTAAAATCCCCCATGTCTGTTTTAAATAATTTCTCTCTCGAAGGAAAAGTAGTAGTAGTAACCGGTGGTACCGGAGTTTTAGGTGGCGCATTTGTTGAAGCGATTGCAGATGCAGGCGCTGCTGTAGGTGTATTGGGTCGTAACGAAGCTATTGCCAATGAACGGGCGGAAAAAATACGCTCCGCGGGCGGTAAGGCAATTGCATTGGTAGCCGATGTGATGAAAGAAGAGGAGCTGGTAAAAGCCCGTGATCTGATTCTTCAGGAATTTGGCAAAGTAGACGGTCTTGTTAATGGAGCAGGTGGTAATATGCCGATCGGTGTTTTGCAGAACGAAGAAGATCTGTTTACAATGAATCTCGAAGGCATGAAAACCGTGATGGATATAAACCTTTGGGGCACCGTATTGCCTACCCAGATTTTTGGTCCAGCTCTTGCAAAAAACGACACTGCCAGTATCGTGAATATTTCTTCCATGAATTCCAAGCAGGCCGTAACAAAAGTATTGGGATATAATCTGGGGAAAGCTGCCGTGGATTGTTACAACGAATGGTTTGCCGTGGAATTAGCGAATCGCTATGGCGACCGGATCCGGATGAATGCGCTGACGCCCGGTTTTTTTCTGACCGAACAGAATCGTAAACTGGTCTGGCAGCCAGATGGAACGCTCTCCGCAAGAGGGCATGCGATTGTTTCCAACACTCCTTTCAAACGGTTCGGCAAACCAGAAGAACTGACAGGTGCACTGATCTGGTTATTAAGTGATGCCTCCCGGTTTGTGACAGGTTCCCAGGTTGTTATTGATGGAGGGTTTTCAATCTTCAGTGGCGTATAATTCAATCAAGCAGTAAAGAAGTGTACATGGGAAAAACAACGAACCAATGGCCGGGTGAAAATTTTCTTTTACAGAATGAATCCGCCCGTCGACTCTATTTTGATGTTGCCAAAGACCTGCCTATTATTGATTATCACTGTCATCTTTCTCCGGAAGAGATCGCGACCAATAAACAGTTTGATAATTTAACAGCGATCTGGTTAAAAGGGGATCACTATAAATGGAGGGCCATGCGGGCCCTAGGAATTGCAGAAGAACTGATTACCGGTGCAGCTTCAGATGAAGATAAATTCAAAGCCTGGGCCTCCATTGCGCCTTCAACCATCCGCAATCCGCTGTTTCACTGGAGCGCGATGGAACTGGCTACTCCCTTTGGTATCCATGAATTGCTGACCAGTGATTCAGCGGATGCTATCTACCGCAAATGTAATGAGTTGCTGAAAACGGATGAATTCCGTACTCAGGCGCTTATTCATAACCGTAAGGTGGAGATGGTTGGCACTACCGATGATCCCTGCGATGATCTCCGCTATCACCAGCAGTTCGCAAAACAGGGAGCTTCTTTCAGGATGCTGCCCAGTTTCCGGCCAGATCCCGTATTGAATATCTCGAACCAGGAGAAGTGGCTGAATTACCTGGAGCAACTTGAAGCTGTGAGTGGTCAATCTATTCATGAACTGGATGACCTGCTAACGGTGCTGGACAACCGTATTGATTTTTTTCATGCCAATGGTTGCCGTGTGGCGGACCTGGGACTGGTGCAGTTGCCTGATCTGACCGCGGTGAAAGATAAAAAACAGGTGGAACAGGATTTTCGCCTCCTGCTGGCTACTAAAAATTACCAGGTACAGGCACCGGATGCCTTATCCGGTTTTATCCTCCTGCATCTCTGCCGCCGGTATCATGAAAAAGGATGGGTACAACAGTTTCACCTGGGTGCAATCCGGAACCTGAATACGCGGCTGCTAAAACAACTGGGTGCCGATGCCGGTGTTGATTCCATTGGCGATGACCGGCAGGCAATGCGGCTGGCCCGCTTTCTGGATGCATTGGACCAGACAGACCAGCTGGCAAAAACTATCCTCTATAATTTAAATCCTTCCATGAATGAAGTATTTGCGAGTATGACCGGAAATTTCATGGATGGGAAAACCATCGGCAAAATTCAATTCGGATCGGGTTGGTGGTTCCTGGATCAGCTGGATGGTATGGAAAAACAACTGAACGCCCTTTCGCATATTGGCTTACTCAGCAGTTTTATTGGTATGACTACCGATAGCCGGAGTTTTCTTTCCTATTCCCGGCACGACTATTTCCGCCGATTGCTCTGTAATCTCATCGGTACCGATATTGAAAAAGGATTGTTGCCAAATGATCTGAACTGGATGGGCCGCATTGTTGCAGATGTTTGCTATCACAATGCCAGGAACTATTTTTCACAACCCTGATTTTTTTTAAGGTGGAATAGGGGTAAGCCAATGGTTGGTTGTCGGATGCTCAAATAGCAAGAATCATGACGATCAAATCAATGCTGGCAGCAGTACTGCTGCTTACCCTCGGCCATCTGTCGCTTCAGGCGCAAAAAAATGAAACCCTATTTAAAGCCAACGGTGTTCGCAAATCCGGTGGTTATGGAGCCATCTCCAATAAGTTTACCCGAATCAACGGGCAGTTCGCCAATATCAATGAAGTGTATGGAGGCTGGTATGTCAATCGCTCTTTCCTGATCGGTATTGCCGGTGGAGCCACCACCAACCGAATTGCGGTGCCGGATGCCAATAAGATATGGAACGGAGACCGTATGACCTATCAGTACGGACAATTCGGATTGATGACAGAATATGTGGTGGGGTCTACGAAAAAAGTCCATTTTGCCGTGAACCTGCTTACCGGTGCCGGCTTTATACTGCAATACGATCGTCGCGATTATGATCATTGGGACGACTATGACAGCCGGAATCCGAATTTCTTTTTCCTGATAGAACCGGGCGCCCAGGTGGAATTAAACCTGACCAACTGGATGCGGTTTAGTCCGGGTATTTCCTATCGCCGGGCTTTTGGCTCCAACAGCAAAGGCCTGAATGACGAAGACCTGAGTGGTGTATCCGCGAACATTACCTTTAAATTTGGCAGGTTTTAACATCCTCAGCTTCCCCAGAACTTAACCTGAATACGAATATCCCGGTTGCGTCCCTTATCGTCGGTGCAGGATATTTTAACCGGACCTGCTACCGGCTGAAAGAACACCCGTTCCTTCGCCCCGGCAGATTTATAATAGCGATCATTGATATACCAGTGAACACGTAACACATCTGAAGCAACCTGGCACTGCAGCAATAGCGGTTCCGGGTTGTTTTTTTCAAGCAGGTATTCACTACCGTTGCGGGGAGATACAATGGCTGGTGCACCTTCCCGAAAAACCTGCTCACAGTCGGGGTTATGCGGAGGGATTTTTTTATAGCTGATCTTTCGTTCATCCATCCAACGCAATAAAGCCGGATCATACAACGGATACCGGTTTTTTTTGTATCCTGCATCGGGTAAGCATTGCATGCAGTAAGAATAGAGATCATCTGCACGAACAGCAATTTCCCTGCTATGTTCGCAGGTTTTGCTGCTGGATACCAGGGGAATAAAATAATCCGTAATTTCTGACTCGCAGTATTCGCCAGGTGGAAGCCCACTTGTTGCACAAACTTTTCGAATGTCACAATCAGCGGGTTGGGTAAACCAATCCTGATTGGAATCATAATCAATGGAATTAAATAAACGGAATAGCAGGGGCGTGGCTGTTTCCGCGCCACTGAGAGAAGCTGCCGGTTCACCGGAAAAATTTCCTACCCATACTCCAATCGTATATCGTTTGTTGTAACCGATGCTCCATGCATCTCTTCTGCCATAGGAGGTGCCGGTTTTCCATGCAATCTTGGGCATTTTTTCTGTGCTTTGCCAGCTTAGTGGAAAATCGGGCCGGTTCACTTTGCTTAACACCTGGTTGATCATATAGGCAGCTGCGGTGGATAAAACCGGTTGCTTTACCTGGTTCGTATCCGTAGCGGTAAATTGCAGGGGATGATAAATTCCTCCGCGGGCAAAACTGCTGTATAGTGCAGTTAGCTCTTCCAGGCTGGTTCCACAGCCACCCAATACCATGGACAGACCCAGTTTGTTCCGGTCTTTACGGATCTGCTGAAAACCAATAGCAGAAAGGCTTTCGATCAGTTTATCCCGGCCAAGCGAGGCAAGTGTCCGAACGGCCGGAATATTCAGGCTATGATCCAATGCATATTCCATCGTAACAGCGCCATTGAACTGACGGTCAAAATTCTCCGGCGCATATCCATCATAGTTAGTTGCCACATCAGTCAGCATTGTCCTGGGGGTCAGGAGCCCGGCATCGATCGCCAATCCGTATACCAGGGGTTTCAGGGTACTGCCCGGCTGCCGGATGGCGGCAGCACCATTCACCTGTCCGCCGTCTGATATCTCTCTGAAATCGGCCGATCCCAGATAGCTGATTACTTTTCCTCCTTCATTTTCCACCACAATCACCGCTGCATTGCGAATGGACTGGTAGCGGAGCGGGCGGATATAATCTGCTACCAGTTTTTCTACCTGTAATTGGGTGTTTAGATCGATGGTTGTTGCAATAGAGCTGGCTCCTGACTTCCGTAATTTGTAGGACAGATGCGGGATAAAGCGCGGAGCCGCATGCCGGTAGGCAGTAAGTGGTTCTTCCAGGGCATCCCGGATATCCGGTTCAGGGAAAATGCCCTCTTTCCTGAATTGTTCCAGCCATCGGTTCCGTTCGAGCATTATCCGGTCATTGTGTTTGCCCATTACCAGCGAATTGGGGCGGTTGGGGATGACCGATAGTGCCATGATTTCTGCCAGCGACAGATGATCCGGATTTTTCTCAAAATAGAGTACGGAGGCAGATTTAACACCTTCGATATTTCCGCCATAGGGCACGAGGTTCAGGTAAAGTTGCAGGATCTCCTGCTTACTATAGCGTAGCTCCAGCTGCAGGGCCCGAAAACTTTCTGCTATTTTTTTCAGCCAGGTTCGGCGACCAGGTTCCAGGGCCCTGGCTACCTGCATGGTAATCGTTGAAGCTCCGGAGGTTCGTCTGCCTTTCACCAGGTTGTTCCAGCCTGCCCTTAGTACGGCAACAGGATTAACGCCCGGATGATAATAAAACCATCGGTCCTCCTTTTCCAGGATTGCTTTCTGTAAAAGAGGGGAGATTTCTGAAAGCCCGGTTTTCATCCGCCACTTCTCATCGGCCGTTAAAAAGGCATGTACTACCCTGCCTTTATTGTCTGTGATTACTGTCGACCATTCCGGTTCAGCGGGCAACGGCAGGATCAGATGCAGCAATAACAGCAATAGGGCAGTGGCTGCCAGAAAAATGCCTGTTTTTTTTATTCGTTTGGATAATTTCAACGCGCCTGATTGCTTTAACAAACATACTGGTTTCCGATATTTTGATTTCGTTAAACTAGTAGATACATTTGACATCAATTCCAACCAGCTATGTTCTCCCTGAAAAAAATTCCGGTTTACCTTATCCTGATTGTCTCCTTCCTTGCCTGTAACCGAAAAGCAGTGGTGCTTGAATATACCAACGCCGAAAAGGAAGTGATGCCTTTACAGAACCTGGTATTTCGCTTCAATCATCCCATCGTTTCAGACAGTTTGCTGAATCGCTGGGATTCTACTGAGTATATCCGGTTTGAACCTGCTATTCCCGGTAAATTCCGGTGGGAACAACCCAATTTGCTGGTCTTTTCTCCAGCCGTTCCGCTGCAGCCTGCAACGAATTATTCGGCATCACTCACCACAGCTATCCTGAAAGGCTCAGCATTTAACCAGATCGAAAAAGGAGACCAGCTCCGGTTTAGTACCCCGCTGCTCAACCTGGATGAAATAAATGCTTCCTGGGTATTGCCGGCTGAAGGTAGTACCAGCCCGGTTCCGCAACTGGACCTGTATTTCAATTATAAACTGGATCCTGCTGTTCTGAAAGAACAACTTCGTTTGTTCAATGGAGAAACAGCCGTCGCTTATACATTACTGACAGTAGGGAAGGATTCAAAAATGACTCTTCGTCTCCAGGGTATTAAAGCAGAAGATAAAGAGCTTTCTCTGAAGCTGGTGCTGGAAAAAGGCCTGGTTCCGGATGGGGGCAAAGAGGGATTAAAAGAAAGCCTAACACAACCCGTTGTGCTGGCATCTCCCTTCGTGCTTTCAATCAATGGAGTGCAGCCCGAACACGATGGTACAACTGGTCGCATTCTGGTACGAACCAGTCAGCAGGTGGTGGAAGCAGGATTGAAAAACTTCCTTTCCCTGGATCCTTCAGTTGCTTTCCAGGTGCAGGTTATGGAAGATGGATTCATGATCAGCAGTGATGCATTTGATTCAGAAAAAAGCTATCAGCTGGAAATAAAAAAAGGATTGAAAGGCGTGTTAGGCGGACAATTGAAAGAAGAACAGAAGGAATCGATTGCCTTTGGAGAGCTGGAACCGTCCATTCGGTTTATGAATGGGAAGGCCAGTTATATTTCAGCCGAAGGAGCCCGTAATATCGAGCTCAAAATTGTGAATGTGGCCCGGGTTAAACTGATCGTTTCAAAAATTTATGAATCCAATCTGCTGGCAGCGAATCGTTATGGATATTATCCGAAAGAAGCCGATGGCGTATCCGCATACGAGGACTATTATTATGAGGGGGAAGGTGATTTTACTTTGGGAGATGTGATCTATGAAAAAGAAATTGATACCCGCTCTCTTCCAAAGAGGGGCGCATCGCAATTGTTGCAGTTCAACCTGGAAGACCGGCTGCCGGAACTCAAAGGAGCGTATCATATCAAGATCCGCTCGATGGACGATTATTGGGTGAGCGACAACCGAATGGTTTCGCTTTCCGATATCGGGCTGATTGTGAAGGAAGGTCAGGAGAAGATTTTTGTAGTTGCCAACTCCGTCTCATCGGCAACGGCGATGACGGGTGTTAACCTGGTAGCCTATGGTGCCAATAACCAGGTGTTGGGAATGGGTACCACCAATGCTGAAGGGATTGCCGAAATCAACTATACCAGAAAGGATCAGCCAGGTTTTCGTCCGGCTATGATAATTGCCAAAACCGCTACCGATTTCAACTACCTGCTTTTTGGCAATACCCGGGTGAATACCTCCCGGTTTGAGGTAGGCGGAAAACGACTGAATGTTACCGGACTTGATGCCTTTGTTTACACTGAACGTGGAATTTACCGTCCGGGTGAACAGGTGAATTTTGCCGCTATCGTACGTGATTATAACTGGAAGCCGATTGCTGATCTGCCCATTAAGGGGAAGGTGTTATTCCCTACCGGCAAAGAGATGAAAAGTTTTCGCAAAACACTGAACAAGGAAGGCAGCACAGATGGTGCTATTGATATTCCCGTGGCTGCACTAACGGGTACCTATATACTGGAATTGTACAGTGGCAATGATGTACTGCTGACTAGTCTGCCAATACAGGTAGAAGAGTTTGTGCCGGATCGTATCAAGGTACAGACCAGCCTGGATAAAAAAGAATTAAAACCCGGGGAAACCACTTCATTGGCCCTGGAGGCGCAGAATTTTTTTGGTCCGCCTGCCGCCAACCGCAATTATGAAACCGAGATTCAGGTAAAGCAGGTACTGTTCTCACCAAAAAAATATGGCAGTTATCAGTTTGCCCTGACCAATCAGCAAAGCTTCTTCGATAAAAAACTGGAAGAAGGGAAAACGGATGCAGCAGGTACTGCCCGTATTTCCTATACCGTTCCTGCCGTTTATAAAATGATTGGTATGCTGCAGGCAAAATTTTTCACCACTGTTTTTGATGAAACCGGCCGGCCGGTGAGCAGGATGGTAATGGCAGACATTAATACCCAGGATGCCTTCCTGGGCATCGGCGACAATGGGTATGATTATTTTCCGCTGAACCAGGCTGTCAGGTTTCCGCTGATTGCATTGAATAAATCAGAGCAGGTAATGACTGGTCAAAAAGCAACCATTGAAGTAATCAAACATGAATACCGCACGGTATTGAGCAAAAGCGGCGGGTATTTCCGCTATGATAGTCAGAAAGAAGAAAAGATCCTGGCCAGCAGCAGCGTAACCATATCCGGTGAGCAGTCTTCCTATAGCTTCATACCGCGGTCTCCGGGAACTTATGAACTTCGGTTAAGCCTTCCTGGTAGTTCCACCTATGTGAGCAGATCCTTCTATAGTTACGGACATTGGGGAGGAGATTATACTTCCTTCGATGTTGATACGGACGGTAATATTGATATTGAAACCGATAAGGATGTATACAATCCGGGAGAGGAAGTAAAACTCCTGTTTAAGACACCTTTCAGTGGCCGTTTGCTGGTAACGATGGAGCAGAACAATGTGCTGAGTCATCACTACCTGAACGTGGAAAAAAGAAGTGCGAGTCTGACTTTACCGGTTACGGAGGCGCATTTGCCCAATGTATATGTGACAGCTACACTTATCAAGGCGCATACGGTAAGCGATCTTCCCCTGACAGTTGCGCATGGTTTCAGATGTATAACAGTTAGGGATAAACGAAGAGCGATACCTGTTGAGATACTTGCGGAAGCTTCGAGCCGTTCCAGAAAAACTCAGCAGGTTCGGGTGAAAGCGGCTCCGGGTGCTATGGTTACACTTGCCGCTGTCGACAATGGAGTACTGCAGGTGACGGATTTCAAAACCCCGGATCCGTATGGTCATTATTATGCCAACAGAGCACTTGGGGTGAATGCCTTTGATATCTATCCGCTTCTCTTTCCAGAATTACGTGCCACCAGAAGCAGTACCGGTGGTGATGGAGAATTGAGAATGGACCAGCGGGTGAATCCCATGCCGAATAAGCGGGTAAAAATTTTGTCGTACTGGAGCGGACTTACAAGTGCCGGTAGTAATGGAGAAGCTTCCTTTACCGTTGAAATACCTGCCTTTTCCGGCGAGGTTCGGTTAATGGCAGTTGCACATACGGGCAACCGGTTCGGATCGGCTGATAAAACAATGAAAATTGCCGATCCGGTAGTAATCAGTACAGCGCTTCCGAGGTTTATGAGTCCGGGTGATAGTATTGACATTCCCGTTACCCTTAGCAATACCACAGCCCAGCCGATTGCCGGCCAGGCTTCCCTTACGGTGAACGGTGCGTTGACAGCTTTCCGGGAGGGGAATCAGCCGGTCAGCATTGCTGCAAACACTGAGCAACGTCTTGTATTCAAAGCAGCGGCAAAACCAGCTATCGGTAATGGTCAGGTCAAGATTGAAGTGAAAGCGGGAGGAGCAGTATATTCTGAAGAAGTAGACATTACTGTTCGTCCGGCCTCTACCTTGCAGAAAAGGACAGGATCCGGAGTAGTAAAAGACAATGGAACTGTGAACCTCGCGATTGGAGACCCTGATTTTATTGCGGCCTCTGTTCGGAAAAAACTGGTATTGAGCCGGTCACCAGTGCTGGAGTTGGGCATCATCCTGGAAAAGCTGGTCAATTATCCGTATGGATGTACGGAGCAGAGTATTTCGTCGGCCTTTCCTCAATTGTATTTTGGTGACCTGAGCGAGTTGCTGCAGAAAGGAGATGCCTCCCGTAAAGCAGCCGCTGCCAATGTGTTGGAGACGATCCGTAAAATTAAAATGCGGCAATTGTACAATGGGGCAGTTAGCTTGTGGGACAATGACCGCACCGAACAATGGTGGACAAGTATCTATGCGGCTCATTTTTTGATTGAAGCCAGAAAAGCAGGTTTTGAAGTGGATCGTTCCCTGCTGGAAACACTGCTGAATTATATTAACCAGCGACTGAGTGTCCGAAATACTATCACGTACTATTACAATGACAACCAGCAGAAAAAAATAGCTCCCAAAGAAGTGGCCTACAGTTTATATGTGCTCGCATTGGCGGGCAAGCCATCCATTTCGGTGATGAATTACTACAAATCAAAGCCGGATCAACTCAGTCTGGACAGTAAATACCTCCTGTCTGCAGCATACGCATTGGCAGGTGATCGCAATCGGTTTGCAGAATTGTTGCCCTCCGCATTTTCAGGGGAACGTTCCGTTGCTGTTACCGGCGGCAGTTTTCATTCGCCGTTAAGAGACGAAGCGATTGCACTAAATGTTTTGATAGATGTGCAACCAGATCACCCACAGGTGACGGCGATGGCCAGAAATTTAACCCTTCGATATAAAGAACTTAGATGGTTCAGTACCCAGGAAGCGGCTTTTGGACTGCTGGCGCTTGGTAAGCTGGCAGCCAGGCAGGCGAATAGTACGGCTACCGCTACTATTCAGACCAATGGTAAAACGATCGGTACCCTGAACGATAAAATGCTTACGATTGAGTCTGCCGCACTGGGCAATGGACCGGTGCAAGTTCGGGCAAGTGGCGGTGCTGTGTATTACTGGTGGGAAGCCGAAGGAATCAGTGCCAGCGGTTCTTATCAGCAGGAAGATCAATACCTGAAAATACGCAGGGCATTTTTTGACCGCAATGGAAAACCGATTACTGGCAAAACCTTCCGCCAGAACGATTTGATTGTAGTGCAACTCTCTCTTGAAAAAGCCTATGCAGGTAGTATAGAAAATGTGGTGATAACCGATTTGTTGCCCGCTGGATTTGAAATAGAAAACCCCCGGATAAAAGATATACCCGGCATGGACTGGATCAAAGATGCAGCCACACCAACTGCGATGGATATACGAGATGACCGCCTGCATTTATTTGTGAATGCCATATCCAACAGGCAGGTATATTATTATACGGTTCGTGCGGTATCGCCCGGTGTATTCCAACAGGGACCGGTAAGCGCAGATGCCATGTACGCAAACGAATATCATTCTTATCACGGTGCAGGAAAAATTACGATCACAACCCATTGAAAATGATAGAGCAGGATTTTATTGAGCAGGTACGGAAAACAGCCAGGGAAGCGGAATTGAGAGGAGAACTGCCAAAGCAGGTTTGGGAACAGGTGCTGACCTCCAATTACCTGAATCTATACCTGCCGGCAGATTTGAACGGGATGGGACTTGAGTTTCCGGAAGCAGTGCAATTGCTGGAAGAGCTGGCCTGGATAGATGGCTCTTTAGGATGGACTGTTACCCTTTGCAGCGGTGCACATTGGATGCTGGGTTTTATGGATAAAACACAACGCGCAGATTTGCTGATACCTGATCAGTTATGCATAACGGGAAGTGGTTTTGCCGGTGGAGAAGCCGTTCCGCTGGATGGTGGTTATTGGCTTAGTGGCGCCTGGCCACATGCCAGCGGTGCTTTATTTGCCAATTATTTCACTGCCAATTTCAGGCTGGATGGAAGGATTTGTGCTATGCTGCTGCAAGCGGCCGAAGTGCAGCTGGAAGCCAATTGGTCAACAATGGGGATGAAAGCTACTGCCAGCCATGGTTTTCGTGTAGATCCGCAATGGATCCCGGCAAGAAGAAGTTTTATAATTGATCCTTCATTCGCGACACATCCCGATCCGGTATTTCAATTTCCGTTCGAATTGCTGGCAGCCTATACACTGGTCTTCTCTATAACAGGAATGGTTAAACGTTTTTTAGAACTGGCCGAACATCGGCAGTTGGTATCAACAGAATCATTTGACCGGTTACGGGCAGCGTTACTGCATGACTGTAAACAACAGTGGATGCAGGTGAAAGAAAACCGGCAGCCTGATCTCATAATGATTGATGCTACCAGTAAGAAAGCAAGAAGTCTTACTGAAGCGGGAATCCTGCTGGTGCAGGCATTATATGGCTATCAGTCGCTTTCCGCTGCCAAAGAAACTACTGAGTTGAACCGAGTGTGGCGGAATCTGCAAACAGCCTCCCTGCATCCATTATTGAGAAAGGTCCCGTAACGTAAGTTGCTCCTGCAGATAGCTGGCAATCCGTTGGGTCATATCGCGCCAGCGACGCCTGGCACCAGGGCCTCCGCCAAATACAGGATTAAAGTGTTTATGCAGTTCATGGCCTGCACCCTCGTACAAATGAGCGTAATGGGGAACTCCGGCGCGATGCGCTTCCCGCGCTATGATTGCTGTTCCAAAAAAGGGGCCGGTTGTAGAATTGGAGGGCACCACCCGGTCTGTGCTTCCATGAATAGAAACAACGGGCACCCTGGCATTGCGAATCCAGGTGCTGTCATAAATCGATCCCCACATATTAATAGCGGCCAATACTTTATTCGGGTTGTGACTGGTATCAAGGCCGGCCGTATCGGAGAATTTCAGGTAAGCTGCCAGCTCTGCTTCACTGCTGCAAACCTCATGAAGGGCCATCATGCCTCCGGCAGAATTACCGGCCAGGATGATTTTATCCGGATCGATACCATATTGCTGGTGATTTTTTCTGAAATAATCGATGGCCAGCTGCAAATCTTTCAATGCCTCATAACAGCCGTCGGCTAAATCTTCAAAACGGGAGAGGGGCTTTTTTTTACTTTTCCGGTAATTGATGGAGGCAACAGCATATCCTCTTTTCGCAAATTCCCGCGCCCAGAATGGCGTACTGTCGGATGATTTGCTGCCGAGTTTAAACCCTCCGCCATGCATGGCAATAATCAATGGCCGGCGGCGATTCGTATCAGCAGTAGCTGAATACCAGTCAAATTTGTGAAACTTTTTTTTAAGGCCTGCTATCTCCTGGTCCTCGTAATACAGGTTTCGTTTTCGTTCCGGTTTTTCAAACAGGATGTCTTTATACCGGATTGCTTTTTGCGTTTGTGCCTGACTGTTAGTTATCGCCATTCCTGTAATTAGGCAGACTAGTGCAAAACGTAGTAGCATAGGTTAAATAGTTTCAGTAACTGATTGTGTAACCACTCCGAACTCAAATTGCATTTCATTGAGTTTGCGATAGAGTCCGTTACTGGCCATCAACTCCGCATGTGTTCCAGATTCATGTACCAGACCTTTGTCCACTACCACAATCCGGTCTGCATTGCGAATGGTCGACAGCCTGTGTGCAATTACAAAAGAGGTTCTGCCCTTCATCAGGTTGTCGAGCGCTTCCTGCACAAGTTGCTCACTTTCGCTGTCCAGGGAAGAAGTGGCTTCGTCCAGGATCAGAATGGCAGGATCTTTCAGAATCGCTCTCGCTATGGCAACACGTTGCCGTTGTCCGCCGCTTAGCTGAATACCGCGTTCCCCAACAATCGTATTGTATTGCTCAGGAAATGCTTCTATAAAGCGGTGTGCATTGGCTTTTTGGGCGGCCAGAATGATTTCCTCATCGGTTGCATCTGGTTTGCCATAAGCGATGTTTTCCCGGATGCTGCCACCAAACAATAATACATCCTGTGGCACATAGGCCATTTGTGCTCTTAATTCCGATAAGGGGTATTCGACGGCTGGTTTGCCATCAAAATAGAGGGTGCCTGCATCGGGTTCATAAAAACGAAGCAACATGGATACCAGGGTGGATTTACCAGCACCACTCGGACCAACAATTGCCACCTGTTGTCCATTCTGGGCAGACAGGCTCAGTCCTTTCAGAACCGGCGTGTCTTTCCTGGATGGATAGCTGAAGAAAATATTGTCAAATTGTACATCCCCACGGATGCGGTTTTCCGGTTTTACAGTAATGGCCTCCAATGAAACGGGCTCAGATGCTGTTCGTAAAATCTCACGAATGCTTTCCGTAGCCCCCAATGTTTTCTGCAGTTGCGAAAACATATCGGCAAAACCGGCAAAGGTGCCACCCACAAACATGGAAAAAATTACAAACATGGTAAGTGATCCAAGGGTCAGTTCTCCGGATTGAATCATGTTGGCACCGTACCACATCACAAACGCAATGGCACCAAAAACACTAAAGATCATGAAGGATACAAAAGCACCCCGATACCGGGCGTTTTTAATGGAAGTATCCACTACTGCAAAGATGCTTTTTACATATCGCTTTATTTCATAAAACTCACTGGTGAATGCTTTTACTACCGTGATGCCTTGAAATGTTTCCTGCACAATAGTGCCGCTTTCGGCCAGTTCATCCTGCGCTTTGCGGGCCATCCGGCGAATTTTTTTTCCAAAAAAAACAGCCAGTACGGCAATTACCGGTACCACGCCCAACATGACCAATGCCAGTTCCGGACTGATCCAGAAAATAAAAAACAGTCCGATTACCAGGGTGAAAATCCCTCGCAGGAATTCCGCCAGGGTAAAAGAGATCGCATCCTGAATCTGGGAAAGATCCGATGAAATCCGGTTACTCAGTTCTCCCACTCTTTTTTCAGAAAAGTAGGACATAGGCATGCTCAGCAATTTGCTATACACATCTTTCCGCATGCCCGCAAGCGAGCGTTCCCCGACCGCGGTCAGCAGATACACGCGCATGTAAGAAAAGAACATTTGAAAACTAAGGGTAATAAAAATGAAAAGCAGGGTGGTATTCAGGCTCCATTTTACCTCTTTCAACTGCTGGCCAAATGGCAGGCTGGAAGGCGCGGAGGTTACTACCGACCCGCCGGCACCCGGCACCGCTGCATCAATCATCTTGCCCAGAAATAAAGGGAAAAGGCTGGTGGTTAATGCCGATAAGGCAATGAATACCAGGCTCATGATAAATTGACCGCGGTATGGCCTCAGATACCTGAACAGAACCAATGCCTGGCGAAGGGATTCTTTGGAAATTTTAACTTTTGGACGCTCCTCTGTGTTATCCTCCTTGTTCCTGTACCGTCCTCTTGCCATATTTTTATGTTTCTGATTAAACTGAGCGCAAGATACGTCAGCAACCTGCTTAATTAAACCGATATGCTTAAACGAATTACAGTTCTGGGTGCCGTTTTGTTGGCTACAACAGGGATTGCCTGTGCTCAGCAGCCAAAAATTGATTTTGAATCCTACAACCCACCTTCAACCCTGGTGGTGGCGGAACACCCGGTTAGTCGTTCTAAATTTCCCTTCATTGATGTACACAATCACCAGTACCGGATGGGGTCCGGCTCCCTCTCGGAGATCGTTACCCATATGGATGCCCTCAATATGAAAGTGATGGTCAACTTAAGCGGCGGAAGCGGTGCAGATCTGAAACAGAAAGTTGACAATGCCCGCAAACAATACCCTGGCCGCTTCATCGTATTTCATAATATTGATTTCACCGGAATTGGAACGGATGGCTGGTCGGAAAAGGCCGCTAACCAATTGCAGGAAGATTATAACAATGGTGCCAGGGGACTGAAAGTGTTTAAAAACCTCGGGTTTTCCGTGAAGGATTCCAGGGGCAACCGGGTTCCGGTAGATGATCCCCGGCTGGATCTCATCTGGAAAAAATGCGGCGAACTGAAAATTCCGGTGCTTATACACACGGCTGATCCCGCTCCATTTTGGGAGGAATTAACCAATGACAATGAGCGGCTGCTGGAACTGTATACCCATCCCCGGCGCAAACGTTCCGATACTGATCCTGCACCCTGGGAAGTATTGATCGCGGAGCAGCACCGGATGTTTAAAAAACACCCCGGTACAACATTTATCGCGGCTCATTTTGGCTGGTATCCGAACAATCTCAAAAAACTGGATTCCCTGCTTACCGCAATGCCGAATGTGGTTGTAGAGTTTGGTGCCGTGATTGCTGAATTGGGCCGTCAACCCCGCACGGCACATGATTTTTTTATCAAATTCCAGGATCGTATTCTTTTCGGGAAGGATAGCTGGGTGCCTGCTGAATATGCTACCTATTTCAGGGTGCTGGAAACCTCGGATGAATATTTTCCCTACCACAAAAAATACCACGCTTTCTGGCGGATGTATGGGCTTGGTTTGCCCGATGATGTTCTGAGGAAAGTATATTACAAAAATGCCCTGCGAATAATTCCCGGTATAGATGCCGGACTTTTTCCCCGTTAATCAGATAAAGACCCGTGTGCCGGTTCCTACAGCATTGTAATTTTCCCTGAACTCTTTCGGGGTACAGCCTTTTTTCTTTTTGAATACACGGTTAAAATTTGACATGTTGTTGAATCCGCAGCGATAGGCAATCTCGCCAATGGTATGAGTTGTATCGATGAGCATCCGGGATGCATGTCCCAGGCGAATCTCAATCAGGCTGTCGATGAAATTATTGCCTGTTCGGGTTTTGAAAAAACGGCTGAATGCCACATCCGACATGTTCACCAGTTTGGCTACATCGCTCAGGGAAATCGGCTTTTCAAAATGATTATTGAGATAGTCCATCGCCTTACTAATCCTGCGACTGTTATAGGTAAAATGTTCTGCATTGTTGAAACTGGCATCTGACAGAATACGCATGTTTCTGGAAGTTGACAGGTCGTGCAGAATGGAAAATAATTCCAATACCGAATCAAAGCCGTGTTTATGATTGAGTCCTTTCAACCGCCCGGAGAGCTGCTGGGTGGTTTCGGGTGAAAATAAAATACCCCGGTTAGATTTTTCCAGCATGGCTCTTATAAAACTGAGCTGATTCCGACGCAGGAATTTTTCGTCAAACAGGTCTTTGTGAAACTGAATGGTTACCTCTTTGATCTCTTTGCTTTCACACTTATGGTTAAACCAGCCATGCTGCAGGTTGGAACCTACCAGTACGAGTTCCCAGGGACCAATCTCTTCCAGGTGGTCGCCAATAATCCGCCGGGCACCCGGCGCATTTTCAATGAAGTTCAGTTCAAACTCTTCATGGTAATGAAGGGGGAAATCAAATTCTTTCTTTACACGCGAAAAAAGGGTAAAGCAATCACTTTGAGTGAGTGGCGTAATCTCTCTGAGCAGATCGTTTTTCATATGGCCAATGTCAAAATAGTATTAGTCAGGGGTAAATTACGAAAATTCAATCAGATTGATTGTGTTGGAAAGCATACACCCCGCTGCCTTACCCGGATGTGAAAGTATAGGATTTGACTAAAATAGTATTATACAACTGTTGAAAAAGGAAGTAGTTTTCCTGTTCGTTTTGGTTCTTTCCAGAATGAGCAATTTAGCAGTCGTTTTTTTGGCAGGCGATGGATTGTTTCTACAAACCAGCGTGCTGCCAATTTTTTTATAAAAAAACCCGCCTCCGGAAGGAGGACGGGTTCTAGTAAAACCAATCAACGAAAACCTCGGTTATAATTGCTTGCCTGTTTTCTGCACTTTTCTTACCGGTGTATTGCCGCCACCATTCAGGGTCAGATCCACTGGTTTGTTCGTAATCCAGTTGCCTCTGCTGAAATCAGGAATATCCATACTTCTGCTTCTGTTATTCACCGACTGATTAGAAAGTGGAATCACACAACTCCAAAGGGCCGCATCATACACATCCTGGTCCAGTGGCAAGCCATTCCGCAAACAGTCAATCAATCGCCAGTCCATGATGAAATCCATTCCTCCATGTCCGCCTACCCCTTTTGCGATTTCTCCAATATGCTTTACGATTGGTGGTGTGTATTTTTCTTCCAATGCCTTGAATTCCTCCTGTTTTACCCAGCTATGGCCAAACGCAATTTTAGCGGGACTGGGCCATTTCTGCGCCACTCCCTTTGTTCCGCTCACCAGATGAATCCGGCTATAGGGGCGGGGAGAGCTCACATCGTGCTGGATAAGAATGCTTTTCCCTTTGTGGGTGCGAATCAGGGTATTGTTCAGGTTACCGCGGTATTTCTGATTCACATAAGGGGTAAAGAAAGAATCGGTTTTGGCAAGCTCCGCTGCATGTTGTCCCATGGTAAAATCATTGGTCGACATGGAGATCAGGTAATCAAACTGATCGCCCCGGTTGATGTTCATGCATTGGGCAACAGGACCTAATCCATGTGTAGGATAGAGGCTTCCGTTCATCCGGATATTCTCTTTTAAGCGCCACATATTGGCATATCCTTTCTTGCTGAAATTCAGGTCCAGCAAATCGTGGATATAAGCGCCTTCCGCATGAAGGACCTCTCCAAACAGGCCGTTTCTGGCCATGTTCAGGGTGAGCAGTTCGAAGAAATCATAACAGCAGTTCTCCAGCATCATGCAGTGTTTGCGGGTCCGTTCTGATGTTTCCACCAGTTGCCAGCAATCCTCAATAGTTAGTGCAGCCGGAACTTCGGTAGCAGCATGTTTGCCATTGTTCATGGCATACAGGGCGATGGGTGTATGCAGGTCCCAGGGCGTGGTGATATAAATCAGGTCAATGTCTTTTTGTTCACAAACCTGCCTCCAGCCATTTTCGCCGGAAAATTCTTTTGCTTTCGGAAGTCCCGCTTTAACCAGTATTTCCTGTGCGGCAGTTGCTCTCTCGGGATAAAGATCGCAGAGTGCCTTGATCTCAACGCCTTCAATATGGCTCATGCGTTCAACAGCGCCTGGTCCGCGCATGCCCAGACCGATAAAACCAATACGTACTTTATCCAGTTTGGGTGCTGCATAACCGCACATGTTAAAGGAAGGCGATGCTTTTTCGGCGGGATGACTGGCTGCATCTGCCAGGTCTTTTCCAAGCACTGGCCAGCTGCTGACGAGGGCTCCGGTACCCATTGTGAGGTTCCGCAGGAATTTTCTTCTGTTTGAACTCATATTGATGTTGTTTGATCTTGATGATTGATATATCGGTTAAGTATCTCTGTTAGTTCAGGTTCTTTTCGTTCCAGTTCCTGCAGCAGACGGATCTGGTTTTGCGTTCGGCGAAGGTTGTGTTCCGGATACCGTGCTCCATAGTAGGTATCGCCATTCAGATAATCCGTCAGAAAGCGAATGGCCTGCATATAGATCATGAATTTGCCGGCATAGATGAATGCCCGTTTTTCTTCACTGGTAAGTATCGCGTTCATTTCAGACAGATATCCCCTTACTATGGCCTCAAAAATATCCGTACGGATTTGGATGCGGTCCAGATTTGTTTCTTCTTCACTGGCAGGAGAAAGATAGGTGCGTAACATATCGCCGACATCACTGATGAAATAGCCGGCCATCACTGTATCGAGGTCAATAACGCAGAGCCCTTTGTTGGAAGGGTCCAGCAATACATTACTGATTTTGGTATCGTGGTGGGTTACCCGAAGATGGAATTCAGGATTATGGCAGATGTTCTGATAGGTGTCTGCAATACCAGCATGTTCCTGTAAGTAAGTGATTTCAGCTGCAGCATTCTTTATACGTGCCGGTATTCCGTTAGCTACTGCCTTACGGAATTGATCGTATCGCAAGCCCAGATTATGAAAGTCAGGAATTGTCGTATTCAATTTACTCAGATCCATTCCTTCCAGTAATGCAGTAAACCGTCCGAATTGGCGGGCGGCTTCATAGGCCTGAGAGGGTTCTGTTACCACATCAATGCTATGCGAATTTTTTATGAAAGGCAGGAGCCGAAAACAACCGGCTTCCCTTGAAATGGCAAGGTCCTCATTGTTGAGTGTTTTAACCGGTTCTACAAATAGGTATTCGGGGTGATGAACTTTCAGATAAGCTGCTATCTCCTTTAAATTGGAGGCGATCCATTCCGGGTGTTTAAACACATCGAGGTTGATCCGCTGCAGAATATAGGACTGATTTTTATCCGTTATTTTCCAGGTGGTATTGATCAATCCCGATCCGAAGGTTTCGGTTAACAGGTTCTCTGTTTCTTTCAGATAGGCGGGCAAAATCTCTTGTTCCATATTGATTGAATGGATGGACCGTTTATATATCGAACTTAAGCATTCGATCCGGTCCTTCCGTATGCAACCGTTTGAGTGATTTTGCCGGGTGGTGATGGCAGACTCAGTCTGCCTGCTTTTTCCAGTTCTTTTTTTGTGCCGTTAAGTAACGGTCGAATAGCATAAGACCTAGTACAATATTTACCATCATAAAAACATTAACAAACTGGTTGTTAAAGACACCGGTGAAATCTATTCGGTTCCATTCAAATCCTCCATTGCTGCTGCCACTGCTCCAGTCTACCTGCGCGATTGCAAAAATCACGAAGCCAAGGATCAGGGTAATGAAAAATCCGCCGATTCCGTAAATGATTTTTTTATTGATGTAGGAATTAGTTGCAGGAGCGATATGCAGTCGCGCAATCTCTTCCATTACATTTTTAGTAAATCGAAGGGAAGGAGCTTCGAGTTCAAGATGCTCTTGCAGATCCTGATTGAGCGATAGCATTTCCTGGTACTTTTCCCTCCAATCCTGCTGGGATTGTATCAGTGCTTCTATCACCGAACGTTCCTCCGGCTTCGCGATCCCGTCGATGTATTCCCAAAGGCGGGCTTCCATTTCGATATTCTGTGACATGAAGAGTATGAATTTAAGATGTAAGATGTAAGATATAAGATTTAAGATTTGGGTCAGGTGGCCAGGTCGCGGACTTCCTGCGGGAAGTATTTCTCCATTTTATCCCGTAATCGTTGTCGCGCCCTGTGCAACCGGACTTTTACCGCATTTGTTTCCTGTCCCAGGATCTGTGCAATTTCATCCAGGCTCTGTTCGCCTTTATAAAATAAGGTGATCACCTGCGCATCATCGGGCGACAGAAGTGTAATCGCCTTATTTACCATGGCGAGCTTTGATTTCTGCTCTATCTGATTGGCCCGCATGCCACTGTCTACCTGTTCCGCATGGGCCATCACTTTTTCATTGTCCAGCGAATGAATATCCAGTTTTTTCTTTCGCAGAAATGTGAGACAGCTGGTTGTGGTAATCGTATAGATCCAGGTACTGAACTTGCTCTCTCCCCTGAAATCAGCCAGGCTTTTATACGCTTTAATAAACACATCCTGTGCCACTTCTTCAGCATCCTCCCGGCTATTGATATATCTTAATACGATGGTAAAGACATAGTTCTGGTATTTGGTCACCAACTGGCTATAAGCCTGTTGATTGCCATTTTTTACCATTTGGATGATCTCGTTATCCGGTGTTGCTGGTTGCATTACTGGAACTAGGACGCGGGTTGCAGGTTTTAGGTTACAGCTACTTATCTATGATTTCAAAATTAGGATAAGTTGGGAGATTTTTGAATTGGGCCTGTAACCTGCTGAAACAGGCTGCCGTCATATGCTCAGAACCCGGTTCATGGCTGGTACCGGTAATAAAAACTGCCTGAAAAAAAGTTCTTAGATGCTGTAACCTGGATCCGGAAGCGGTAGTCTGATTGAACAGAAACAAATAAAAAACAATCATAAAACCAATTGTATGCATACTGCAGAAGTGTTAATCCCGATTTTAGTTCCCCTCGGCGCCTTCGCCATGGTATTTGGTATCATTTACCTGAAAAGCCGTGAAAATATGGCGATGATTGAACGAGGGCTGAACCCCAAAGAATTCGCGAATCGTCCCGCACCCTATCGCAACCTCAAAAACGGCCTGCTCTTTCTGGGCGCCGGTATTGGCCTGGCCCTTGCTTATTTCCTGACCAATTATGTGCTGCATGATGAAGAGAGTCGCGTCCTCTGGTTTGCACTGATCGCCATCGGTGGTGGCCTGGGCCTGATCCGTTCCTATCAGATTGAGAAAAAGGAACTGCTCGATAAGGAAGGAGAGAAGTGAAGTATGGAAGACGGAGGAATGGAAGATGGAGGAATGGAAGATGGAGGAATGGAAGATGGAGGAATGGAAGATGGAGGAAAGGAAGATGGAGGAAAGG
>CAZJNY010000040.1:0-18346 GCA_964547405.1 uncultured Flavihumibacter sp.
CACAGAGTTCAAATGATAGTGCTGCCATAAGGGGAGCAAAGGTAATTAATCTTAAATTCGCCGCCGGCCTCTTAACCCAGACCAACCGTGGACGTTTATGGATTTTCAGCAGCTCAATCTTAATTGGGGTATGATCAGTCTTGTGCTGTTCAGCCTGGTCAGTTTACTACAACTACTCTATTACTGGGGCATATTCAGTCGCCTTGCGTTTTTCAAACCCAAAGAAAAAGAGCAATCTCAAACCCATCCGGTATCGGTGATCATCTGCGCGCGCGATGAAGCCGGTAACCTGGCCCGCAACCTGCCCGGGGTGCTGTTTCAACAATATCCGTCGAGCCATGAACTGATTGTGGTAAATCACAACAGCCAGGATGATACCCGCTATTTGCTGGAAGAATTCAAAAAAACTTTTAAGGGCCTGCAGATCGTGAACCTGGAGCATGAGGCCAAGGGCATACCGGGAAAAAAATATCCGCTCTCCATCGGTATCAAAGAAGCAGATCATGAAATCCTGTTGCTGACCGATGCAGATTGTGTACCTGCCTCCGAGCATTGGTTGTATAAAATGCAGAATGCCTATGAACCGGGCATCGATGTGGTCTTGGGATATGGTGCCTATAATAAAAAGCCCGGCTTATTAAATAAACTGATCCGCTTTGAAACCTATCATACCGCGCTACAGTATTTATCATACGCCCTGGCAGGGGTTCCGTATATGGGTGTAGGAAGAAATCTATCGTATAAGCGCGAATTATTTATCAATAACAAAGGGTTCTCTTCCATTAATCATTTGCCTGGCGGCGATGACGACCTCTTCATCAACAAGGTGGCTCATAAAGGCAACACTACGGTAGTGCTGGATCCCGAAGCTTTTACGTTATCGGAGGCTAAGAAATCCTTTGGCGACTGGTTCCGGCAGAAACAACGGCATTATTCTACCGGCAAATTTTATAAAGGGAAAATCAAATTTTTACTCGGCACTTATTCACTGAGTTTGTTTTTTTACTATCCGCTGTTTGTAGCAGCGCTACTCTTCGCTGACTGGAGAATAGTACTCGGAATTTTTGGGTTGCGGTTTATCTCGCAGGGGATCATTCAATACAAGACCATGCAAAAGCTGGGAGAGAAAGATCTCTTTGGCTGGTGGTGGTTACTGGATATCTGGATGTTCCTGTATTATTGCATCTTTGCACCAGCAATATGGAAAAAAGCCCGTCCAAACTGGACCTGATAATTGAATATTTTGCGGATTTCACTCCCCGGCAGCTGGAACAATTTGCAGCGCTGGAAGAACTATACCGCGACTGGAACAGCAAGATTAATGTGATTTCCAGAAAGGATATTGATCATCTGTATGAAAATCATGTGCTGCATTCACTGGCGATTGCGGCTGCCTTTGAATTTCCTGCAGGTTCAACGATTCTGGACATTGGCACTGGTGGGGGATTTCCGGGTATTCCGCTGGCGATCTTTTTTCCGGAAGTGGAGTTTCTGCTGGCCGACAGCATCAATAAAAAACTGACGGTCGTAAAGGAAGTGGCGGCAGCCATTGGCCTGACCAATGTAACAACCCGCCACACAAGAGTGGAGGATATAAAAGACCGCAAATTTGACTATGTGGTATCCCGTGCCGTGGCTCCCCTGAAAGACCTTTGGCAATGGGCCAGACCGGTATTGAATAAACGACCTTCTGAAGGAAATTTTCCGGCTAGCGGATTAATTTGCCTGAAAGGGGGCGATCTGGGCCAGGAGATTTCTGAATCGCGCCTGAGGCCCCGGGTAATTGAAATTTATGAGCTCTTCCCGCTCGATTACTACCGGGAAAAATACCTTTTGTACGTTCACAAATAAGTACTATACTACCACAAAGTAGTATTGAAGATCAGGGAAATTTCATGGACCTTTGCCGTATGGCAATTACTGTTTGTATTGTGGATGATACCAATGATATCCGGCACGCACTGGAAGAAATTGTGCGGTTATCAGATGAGTATGAATTGTTGGGCAGTTTTGCCAGTGGTGAAATGGCCCTTGAAAAAATTCCGTCGCTCAAACCCAATGTGGTATTGATGGATATCAACCTGGGTGGCATCAGTGGTATTGAATGCGTGCGGCAGTTGAAACCGAACAATCCCGATATTCTGTTTATGATGTGCACCGTGTACGAAGAAGATGAAAAAATCTTTGAAGCACTGAGTGCCGGGGCAAATGGGTATATCCTGAAAAAGACCTCTCCCATCAAACTGCTTGAGTCTATCCGTGAACTCAGTGAAGGGGGAGCTCCTATGAGTAGTCAGATCGCGCGCAAAGTAGTAACCGCTTTCCAGAACCGGGGCCCGCAACAGGATGCAGGTTTTCAGGCCAGCAGTGAAAAAAACCTCGGTGTTTTGTCCAATCGCGAAAAAGAAATTCTGGAATTGCTGGCAAAAGGCCTCTTATACAAAGAAATCTCTGCCCAACTCTTTATCAGCCAGGAAACCGTTCGTAAACATGTTTATCATATCTACGAAAAACTCCATGTAAATAACCGGGTGGAAGCTGTCAATAAATTCTTCGGGAGGTAGTCAAAATACCCACTTTGGGGTATAGGTCAGGAAATTGGTTGGACTAATTTTGGTACCTGAGAAGGGATGCCTCAAATAGCGTTAATCATTAACACCTTACCTTACCTCTCTCAACCACGACTCACCTTATGCTGTCCATCTACAATTAAAGCCGTCGCAATGCAACGGCTTTAATAAAGGGACTTTTTTTATCAGGTGAAATTACCAGTTCAATTCCAGTTTATTGTCTCTCGGGTTGATATCCGCCATCCGGCCGGATGGATCAATTTCAACGGATTTAATATCCTGTAACTTTTTTGAAGTGCTGATCTGGTAAGTTGGATGAGTCCACTTCCAGGCATCGTATACCGTACGCGGCATTGAAGCATCTTCCACCGGTTTGCTGCCAAACATCAGGTACATGGGGATATAATGCATTTCTTTGGAACCATCCCGGAAGGTAATTACCACATCAATTGGCATAGGAATTTTTCCGGTTCTTTTCAGACGGATTTTAGTTGACCCGCTCTGTTCAAAAAGACTATCAATTCCGTAATCAATGGTTTTGGTGGTATTCACCCAATATTCCTGGTACCAGTCGAGTTCCATACCGGAAGTTTTCTCTGCTACACGTATAAAATCATGCACATTCGGATGTTTGAATTTCCACTGGTTGTAATAATCCAGCAGAATCTGATCGCGCACGCCTGCTCCTACTATGTAACCTAATTGTTCCAGGAATACTTCGCCTTTGGAATAAGAAGCGATGCTGTAGGCAAAATTCGTTTCGAAATGATCGGAGTGGGTGGTCATGGGTTCTTCCAGTCCGCTTTTGGCAAGGGCAAAATAAGATCGGTAGGAACTGGCATGCGGACTCTCTTTCATGGAAGGATCCACAATTGTACGTTTGGGTCCGGTGCTTACACCGGCACCGGTAACAGCGGGTTTGTCTTTATCCAGCGATTGATAATATTCCGTTACCAGGCTTTCCCCAAATGAGGTAAAGCCTTCGTCCATCCAGGCGTATTTGCTTTCATCGGTACCCAGGATCATCTGGTACCAGCTGTGCATCCATTCATGGAAGGCAGTGCCTAAACCGGGACCAGCCAGCAGGGTGGCCATGGGGTATTCCATACCACCATCACCCCCATGTATAAACGAATATTGTTTGTAGGGATATTTGCCGAATTTTTTCTCGATAAAAGGCAGTACGCTTACTGCGGCATCAGCCACTTTGGTCCAGGCAGCATCATTGGCCGCATCATTCGGTTTATCCTTGTATAATACATGGATAGTTGGACCGTTCGGTACCTGGCGCACCACATGTTTGAATGCAGGGTCAGCTGCCCACATAAAATCATGCACATTGGGTGCGGTAAAATGCCAGGTGAGTTTGGCTGTTTTGGGAACAACCGGAGTAGTACCAGGCGTTTGATAACCAAAGCCAATATTTTGAGCATTTTGCAAATAACCGGTACCGCCGATCATATAATTCCGGTCGATGCTGATCTTCACATCGAAATCACCCCAAACGCCATAGAATTCACGGGCGATATAGGGGTTGGGATGCCAGCCATCATAATCGTATTCAGCCAGTTTGGGATACCACTGCGACATGGAATAACGTACACCGGTATTGGGGTTATCTCTGCCTGCACGGCGAACCTGAAGTGGAACCTGTGCTTCGAAATCCATATTCAGCATCACTTTGGATTTGGGCAGGATGGGTTTGGTGAGGGTCACTTCCAGGATGGTTTCCTGTTCTTTGAAAGGCTGATCAACGCCATTCATTTTAAGCGATTTTACCCGCTGGTACCCTATTTCGTCGGGTTTGAGATTGGCAATACGGTCGCGCACCCGGGAATCCCAGTCGGGCCGGTTGCCGATTTTTGTTTTACCCAGTTCCTGGCTGCGAACATCCATCATGCTATTGGGCTGGAAGGCATTCCAGTAAAGATGGTAATAGATTTTTTTAAGGGTATCGGGTGAGTTGTTCGTGTAGGTCAATACCTGCTTGCCGGTGAAGCGATTGGTGTTGACATCCATATCAATGGACATTTTGTAATCGACCTGTTGCTGCCAGCGGCTGGGCTGCGCCGTTAGGCTGGCGCTAAGCATTACTAAACCTGCTAATAACCAGGACTGTTGTTTTTTCATATGCGCGTGTTAGTGAGCTGAAGCGATAAATTTCAGCAAAAAAGTCAAGAACCAACCGGAATCTGGTAGAAAAAATCAGAGGGTGAGTTTATCCCGCACCAGGCGTCCTTCTTTGGAGAAGGTCAGGTCACGTTTATTAAGATCAGACTTGCTGACCAGCAGGCGGTATTCTGTTTTATCGCTGGGCTGAATCAGTTCGAAATAGCCTACAATTTCCCATTCGGCATATTTGCTTTTATCGAGGCCTTCCATTACTTCCTCGGGCAAATCATCCTGTTCTATTTCTTTTTGGGAGCCGGTCCAGGTTCCGTCATTTCTGAAATAGGCTTCGTATTTATCTCCATTCAACTGAAAATACACCACAAAATGGGAGAGCTTATCTTTCCATTCCACGCTTTCCGCGTTTCTGTATTTGTATTTGAAAGCGTCCGTAACAACAGCCGGGATTTTACGGATCTGGGCACTCAGCGGCTGACTAATCGCAATTCCGGCCAGAACAAGTAATCCAAACAGTACAGATCTCATATTGACGTTCATTATTAAAATGCAAATATCCTATACCTCTTGATAAGAAAATCCTAAAAATCAGGCAGTTGTCCCTTCTACAACCAGAACAATCTCCCCTTTTACAGGCTTGGTACCGAAATATTGTGCCAGTTCTGCCAGACTGCCCCGCTTTGTTTCTTCAAAAAGTTTGGTTAATTCCCTGGAAACCGCCGCCTGGCGCCCGGACCCAAAATAGGTTTGCAGTTCTTCCAGGGTTTTCACCAGCCGCATCGGTGATTCGTAAAAAACCATGGTGCGCTCTTCAGTAGCCAGTTTTTTCAATAGGGTCTGCCGGCCTTTTTTCAATGGAAGAAATCCTTCAAAGCAGAACCGGTTGATCGGCAGTCCGCTATTTACCAGGGCCGGTACAAAGGCTGTGGCACCGGGAAGCGTTTCCACTTTAACATCGTTGCGGATGCATTCGCGAACCAGTAAAAAAGCGGGGTCTGAGATGCCCGGCGTACCCGCATCGGTAAGCACGGCCATGTTTTTTCCTGCCACCAGCTGGTCCACCAGGTGTTGCAGCACTTTGTGTTCATTGTGCTGGTGATAGGGCGTCAGTGGTTTTTGAATCTGAAAATGATTCAGCAGACGTGCACTGTTGCGGGTATCTTCTGCAAGGATTACATCCACCTGTTTGAGCACTTCCAGTGCGCGCAGGGTGATATCCTGCAAATTGCCGATCGGCGATGGAACCAGATAAAGCATTACTGCACGCTTATCTCGAATTGCTCCATAACAGGGTTGGCCAATAATTTTTTAGCTGCCTGCTCAGCAATGGAACGGGCTTCATCTGCAGAATTGGCTTCCACCTGGAGACTGATATTTTTTCCAATGCGTACATCCTGAATAGCGTCGAGACCCAGATTTCCAAGTCCACCCATTACGGCTTTACCCTGGGGATCCAGTAACTCTTTTAACGGCATTACTTTTACCTGAACTGCGAAAGTCATTCTGATTTGTTTTTAAAGGCCAAAGATACAATAATATAAACGAGGAACACGACCGGCATGGCTGCCCATTTCAGTAACACGGCGGCAATTACTGCTGCGATGATCACCAAATATTTGGGCATGTTCTCTTTGAAACCGAGGGTCTTGAATTTGAAAGCCATGATGGGAAGAGTGCTCACCATGAGATAACTAACAGCGAAAATGATTGCGTACAATACCCATTTGTTGAGCAACAGACTGGCTGCCCATTCGGTATTTCCCGACCAATACAGCAGTGGAAAAGAAGCGATCAGTAATCCCACTGCCGGAACGGGAACTCCTTTAAACCCGTAAGACTGCGTAGTGTCGATGTTAAATCTGGCCAGGCGATACGCAGCAGCGCAGGGCACGAGTACGGCGGGCAGGGTCCACCAGATGGAGGCATCCAGCCCATTCACCTCTTTTGCCAGGCTGAGGCGGAGGAATTGATAGAGGATCAATCCGGGTGCCACACCAAAGCTCACCACATCCGCGAGTGAATCCAGTTGCTTGCCCATTTCCGAACTTGCTTTGAGGAGTCGCGCTACAAAGCCATCAAAAAAATCAACCACGGCAGCAAGTCCAATAAACAGGGAGGCCAGGTAGATTTTTTCTGGCATATCGAGCAGGTACTCACCTGTTGCGCCATTGGCAATGACAATGCCGTTTTGCAGAATTGTTATAATGGCCAGGAAACCCAATACAAGGTTGAGCAGGGTGAAGAGGTTGGGAATTTGTTTCATGTTTCGGTTAGTAGTAAACGTTAGTTTATTTGGATTTCATCAAACGTTCGATATCATCAGCAGTAATGGGGATATTGGCCATGAGGTCTTTATTCCCGGTACGGGTGATCCAGAAATTGTTTTCAATGCGCACCCCCATTTTTTCTTCTTCAATATAAATTCCTGGTTCAATAGTAAATACCATTCCCGCTTTGATGGGTTCGGTGCGGGTGCCGAGGTCGTGCACATCCAAACCAAGATGATGGGAGATGCCATGATACAGGTATTTTCTGTAGGCACGGTTATCAGGATCTTCGTTTTTAACGGCTTCTTTATTGAGCAGGCCAATCTTCAGGAATTGTTTGGTGGCTTCGGCTCCTACTTTATCGGTGTATTGTAAAATCGTGATACCGGGTTTAAGAATGGATTTGGCATAGTTGTGTAAATGAAGACAGGCATTGTACACTTCTTTTTGTCTTTTGGTGAATTTGCCATTCACCGGAATGGTGCGGGTAAGATCAGCATTGTACCCACCATATTCAGCACCAAAATCCATCAGGATTAATTCACCATCGAGGCATTCCCGGCTGTTCTCTACGTAGTGCAGGGTGCGGGCCCGGTCTCCACTGGCAATAATGCTTCCATAAGCGGGACCAGCAGAGCGGTTGCGCAGGAATTCGTGGTAAATCTCCGCTTCAATTTCATATTCCATGACCCCGGGTTTTACAAATCCGAGCAGGCGGCGGAAGGTTTTTTCAGTGATGTCGATTGCCTGTTGAATAACGGCAACTTCCTGGGGAGTTTTAATCGCCCGGAGATCTTTCAGGATTCGGGCAGAGCGCTTGTACTGATGCAGCGGATAGCGACGCTTCATCTCTTCTGCGTATCGATAATCGCGCACCGGAACCAGGTTGGCTTTGCGATCATTTTCATTCGTATTCAGATAAATGGTATCTGCCAGGTGAATCATGGTTTGCAGCACCGCATCGAGACTATCCAGCCAGAGAATGCTTTTGATGCCGGAGATGGCTGTGGCTTCCTCTTTCCGGAGGCGATGACCATCCCATTTTTCCTTGAGTTCATTCGGACGAACGAGTACCAGCACTTCGCGCATGGTGGGATCCGGGTGAAAGGGTGCCAGAATCAGCATTGTATCTTCCTGCTGGATACCGGTGAGCCAGTACAGGTCGGAGTTTTGTCTGAACGGGTATAATGCGTCACCATTGGTTGGCAATTCATCATTGCTGTTGAAGATGGCGATAGACATGGGGTCCATTGCTTTCACAAAACGTTTTCTGTTCTGCAGGAAGATGTTGGGGTCGAGTGGCAGGTATTTCATTTCCGTAATTTTCAGGGGGCTAAAAATAAGCCTGATTTATTAACTGGTCTAAATTTCTACGTTTCCGCGATTTCAGGGAGCCGTTTCCGCTGTACCGGCAGGCCTCTTTATTTTTTAAAAATATAGGCATTCTCTAATACTAACAATTGTTAGTTTGAATAAATCAACCTAAAATCGATTTTGTATTTGAAATAATTCAATGAGATGGGCAATTTTTTAAATGAAACTATATGCGTACAACATACACATTGTTATGCGAACTAAGGGTCAACGCTTAGATTTGTCCGCAGAAATGATTGCTATCTATGTCAGTACCTACCATCTTTTTTCCTGGTGATCAGCTGATTTCAATGGGATTAAAAAACAGCGACCAGGTGCATTATCAGTCCGGGCCCGAGGAGTTAGTAGATGATACCCTGCGCCTAGACCAGGGTGTAATAAATGATACCGGTGCCCTTGTAATCGAAACCGGAGAGTTTACAGGACGCAGTCCGAAAGACAAGTTTATAGTGGAGGATGAGATCAGTGCGGGTTCTGTTCACTGGAATGAATTCAACCAGCCCATCCGGGAGGAGTATTTTTTTGCCGTTAAGAAACAGATTACGGACTACCTGAGCAATTGTCCGGAGATTTGGGTGCGGGATGCATTTGCCTGTGCAGATCCCCGTTACCGGATGGCCATCCGGGTGGTGAATGAACAGCCTGCGATTAATTTGTTTGCTTACAATATGTTTATTCGTCCGACTGAGGAGGAACTGGACAATTTTGAACCGGAGTGGACAATTTTATCGGCACCCGGTTTGCACCTGGATCCGGTGAGTTCGGGAACCAGGCAGCACAATGCAGCGATCATTTCCTTCAAATACAAGACCATACTGATAGCTGGTACCGGTTATACCGGCGAAACCAAGAAGGGCATCTTTACGGTGCTGAATTTTATCCTGCCGAAGGACCATCATGTCTTAAGCATGCATTGCTCTGCGAATATGGGTGCAAAGGGAGACACGGCCTTGTTTTTCGGCTTGAGCGGAACCGGGAAAACCACGCTGAGTGCGGATCCGGAAAGGCAATTGATAGGTGACGACGAACATGGCTGGAGTGATACTACCATCTTCAATTTTGAAGGCGGTTGTTATGCCAAATGCATCAACCTGAGTGAAGAAAAAGAACCCCAGATCTTCGGTGCAATTCGTCCCGGAGCGCTGGTAGAAAATACCCGTTTTTATCCAGGTACCCGAACCATCAACTTTGATGATGGATCCATCACAGAGAATACCCGGGTTTCGTATCCGCTGGATTATATCAGCAATGCGCTGGAACCATCAATTGGACCGGCTCCAAAGAATATCTTCTTTTTGACCTGCGATGCCTATGGGGTATTGCCTCCGATTTCCAGGCTGAGTCCGGAGCAGGCGATGTATCAGTTTATTTCAGGTTATACCGCCAAGGTAGCCGGAACAGAAGCTGGAATAACAGAGCCCAAAGCCACTTTCAGTGCCTGTTTCGGAGCGCCTTTTATTCCCCTGCATCCGGCCCTGTATGCAGAAATGCTCGGTGAAAAACTTCGCTCGGGAGAAGTGAATGTGTGGATGGTGAATACCGGCTGGACAGGTGGGCCTTATGGTGTGGGGAACAGGATTAAGTTGGGGTATACCCGGGCAATGATTTCTGCTGCGTTAGATGGCAGTCTGGATGAAGTAGAAACAATGGTGCATCCGGTATTTGGCATGAAGATGCCGGTGCGTTGTGCCGGAGTTCCATCCGAGTTGCTGGATCCCCGCAAAACCTGGACAGATCCCGCTGCTTATGATGAAAAAGCAGATGAACTGGCCAAACGTTTTATCAACAACTTTAAAAAATACGAAGCAGGTACACCGGCCTCTATCCTTGCCGCCGGACCTAAACTTCGTTTCTGATAATTTTTTTAGTCTCAACGTTGCTTGCAGTCCGCCCTGGTCCCAGGGCGGTTTTTTTTACCGGTCGGGTGCCACCGGTCGGGTGGCACCGGTCGGGTGGGAAAGATTTAACGCTTTGGTAGAAACCAGCGGTTGACAAATTGCGTTATTTTGAAAAAAGACTGAGTAAATGGTTTGGGCAATATTGATGCAAGTTTTTATGCTGCTTCCTGCTGAAGGTGGGGAGCATAGAGAAACCGGACTAATTAAAGAAGAGACAACAACAGCGGAATCCATCAACTGGCGGAACCGGAGAATTCTTTCCTGGGCTGATTTTAAAGCAGCTCCTGTACAAACAGCACCCAATGCAGCGCTGACGAGTACTTCCATTCTGATCAATTACCGGTATGATGATGAATCCTTGCAGTTTAACCTGAACTGTGTATTCTATCCGCATAAATCCTGGACAAAAGTAAAGACCAGTCATATCCTTGCGCATGAGCAGGGGCATTTTGATATCAGTCAATTGTATACAAGAAAACTGTATCAGGAATTGAAAGCCTACAAATTCAGGGAGGAGACAGTGGATAAAGATATTCAATCCATTTATCAGCGCATTACCCAGGAGCAGGCGGCTTATCAGCAACTGTATGATACAGAAACTAATTATTCAAGGAATGCAGCCGGACAGGCAAATTGGTCGCAGCGCATAGAAAAGGAATTAAAAGAAACTGCTGCGTTTGCCAATTATCCCGAACAATAGTGCATATAAGGAGCTGTCAGTTGACGAATCTCCCTCACTAACTGAAAAGCCTCCGGTGTAGGAATTTTAACCGGATACTCAACTACCTTTTTTGTCCACTTACAGGCTTCCGAATAATTCGCCTGCTGTAAATAAAAATGAATCAGCCGGTACTTGGGATAAATCGTTGCAGGCACCATGGCAATTGCAAGCAGGTAGGACTGCTCTGCTTCCCGCATCTTTCCCGATTTCAGATAGGCATCGCCGAGGTATACATACAGTTGATTGGAGGCCAGCCGCTGCGCAGCAGCTTCCAGTTGGGTGATAGCTAATTCTGTATCACCTGCAATACAGGCTTCCGCTCCATAATTGAAGAGAAAACTGCCCCTGCCGGAAAGCCAGCGGGCTGCTTTTTTATAGCCGGGCTGCGCCATTGAAAACCCATCATAAAGCGCCTGAACCGAAGCCCGTTTCCAATAATATTCACTTAGTATCTGTGTTCCTATGTATGGGATTAAAAGCAATACATGCAGCGTCATAAAGAGCTTACCTATTCCAATAGTGCTTCGTTTAATCACCACCGCTGTGCTGGAAGCAGCCGCGAGCAATACGATTAATAAAAAGCTGACAGGTGTAACATGAAAGGGATTTGAAAACAGGCCGGCTGTCAAAACCACAATAAAGGAGGCAATTATAACAGGTTCTCGTTTACTTATCATTCGCCACCAGTTAACCATCATTAATATTAATAAGGCCGCTCCAATCGTACCATATTCCACCAAAATTTGCAATTGCCAGTTAAAGGCTTCCAGCATGTTTGTAGCCAGCAATTCTCTTTCTATTGGGAGTTTGGTACGCTGTAAAAAATCGGCCTGGTAATGATTATAGACAGCAGCAAACCGATTGGGGCCAATTCCAAACAGCCAGTTTTCTTTCCATATTTCCACACCAACCTGGTATACAGTAATTCTACCAAGAAGGGAAGCTGATTTTGTAAATAGAACCAACCAGATGGCATAACCGGATAGTACTATTCCGGCAATAATCATCCACCACCTGATACCAAAAATTACTTTTCTTGCAAACAAAAAAACAATGGCTGTAGCCACACCAACAATGGCTGCTCTTGCCATGCTCAGAAAAAGAAAACCTGCTGTTGCAAACAATAGAACCATCAACAGCATGCGTAGTAACTGTTGCATCCAATGCCGCTGCAGTAATAAAATCAGAATCGGAAACTGAATCGAAAGAAAATTACCCCAATGTCCTGAATTGAAAAATTGACCGGTTATTGTATTGCCGCTAAGAACGAGTTGTTTCACCGCAACAGTAAGCTGAACCAAAACTGAAAAAACAACAGCCCATATCAAAAATTGAATTTTAAGTTGGATCTGGAGCAGAAACAAAAAAATACCCAGTCCGGTTAAACAACTGATAAAAAAGCTGACACTATTTGAATCCTCTCTCCAATAAAAAGTACTAATAGTAAGAAACAAAAAAAACGGGGACACCGTTACCAGGAATATCCTGGAAATCGAATAACCTGTCCAGAAAAAAAAGATTCCTGCAACTACGCCAATGATCCACCATAAATAGTAATCCAACTGAAAAATTCCCGACTGCATCCGAAGCTCATAAGCTGCTGGCAGTATCAACAATACTAAACCAATCAGTAAAATAATCAGCATTTCGAACCGGCACTTCCATTTCATTTCTCAACAGTTAAAATGCTACACTATTCAGAAGTTCATATTCTTTTTCCGGAGGATGGTGATAGCACTGTCCAGTAAAAGTTGATTCATGTCCTTTTTTACTTCAAATTCCAACACGTATTCCCGTCTTGGATAGGGTTTATTTTCGAGGCTGTTTTGTTGCTCGTTAAATATTGCATGCACCTTATAAAGCCTTGATTGTTGAATACTATCCAGCCTCGGGGATAGAGAAAAAGGAATATGCATTAATTCATTATCGTAATTCAGGTAAAGTGAATCGAGGTCATCTTCCTGTTTACCCGGATATGCATATCGATCTGCAAACTGACCTTTTTTACCCTTGCGATCGCGATGGACAAATAGAAATCCATCCAGGTCAATAGCTTTTTTAAAAGCACGGTTAGCCAATATGGTATCGACATTTGCTTTAGTAAAAACTTTTGTTGAGTCGAGGTATGACATATAAATTCCGCTATCTCTTCCCTGTCTGTAAATGAAATAGCAATATTTTCTTCTTTCATTTTTTGCTTCCGTTCCAACAAGATCAAATTCAATAAACGGAATATGATAAAATACTGTATCCTTCCTGTACTGAATGAAAACAGTATCTTTTATGGGTTCATAACCAGTTGGTCCCATAAGTAGAACAGGATACAAAATTCTGAGTTCAAGGCTCAGTTCCCTGTTTGGTTTAGTAGCGCAAGCGGAAAGGAAGATGAAAAACACCAGCAGTCTCCAATTGAAGAACCTGCTGGTGGCAATACATGTTTTAAAAATCAACATATGGTTAAATTAAGGAGTGGCTGCCCAAAATGAACTGGCTGTATACCCTTTTTTAATCGGTCCAATAATTTTATCCAATCCCCCACAGCTAGCACATACCGGAGTATAAACCATGGTATAAGTAACCTGCATTCCCGCATACAGTACATTCTTTGTTCCCTCAGTAAAACTTGGAATTCCGATATCATTTTCAACATCAATTGTTCCGGCAATAGAGAATCCCTCTACCCCCATTCTATCATGTGACAAAGATTCCCACACCCATTTGGTCGGATTCATACTGACCAATCTTACTGTGCCCTTTTCATAGGAATAGACACTCCAGGTCAATCCTTGTAGCACTTTCCATTTCAACAAAACTTCTTTCCGTATCTGGTCAAATGCGAGTTCCCTTCTGCTAACCGTTATAGCAACTTCTCTTCCCTCAGAACTCAGATCAGATGCATCTTCCACGCATTCATCTATACATTCCTGTTTTGTAGTCTCACTCGATCCTCCATCCCCATAGGAAGGGTCCTGATCTTTATCAGTACATTCTTCCCATTGGGTAAGGATGGAATAATCATCCACCTTACCAGATTGCATATCGTAAAAGAAACCTACCAGATACATGGTGCTACAGGAAGAGCAACTGGAGGATTGCGTCATACTGGCCATCATCCTTGTTTTGGAAGCTGCTCCCACTTTGATGCGAAGCCTGTACTGACTGTCCTGCCAGTTTCCATTCACCAGCCTGCTGCCCGTTGCATACTGGTAAGAACGATTGTAAAACAGGAGTTCTGCCTGGCCGGTTAACCGCTTTTCCGCGCGAAGCTGGTAGCGGTTCAGAAAACCTGCCTGCACCAGTTGGATCAAATCTGCCGAACCGCCGGGTTTGGAGAGTACCTCCACCACTGTCAGATCGCGTACACCAGCGGGATTGGTATAAATCACCAGGGCTCTTCCTCTTAAAAATTGTTTATTCAGAAAAGCGCTTTCTAATTCCTCCACTGGCGCAATCACATAGTTCCAGCCATTGACGGAAAAGTTTTTTGCCAGCTGCCAATCCACTACTTTATCCAGCTTCCTCATTCTTGCAAACAATCTTGCGGATGAATCCTGCGCAGTAGTCCATTTTTTTAACTGCATCATCTCTTTTTCCTTGTTCACGATTTCCCTGGTAAACCAGTTTCTGGCATCCTGAATTTCCAACATTGCTTCCGGGTTACGCACTTCATCTGATTTTTTGCAGGAGACCTGCAGCATTCCTGTTATCAAAAACATCCACACAAACAATCCGATCAGTTTTCTTTTTCGACTCAACAGCCGATGAATCCAGGTTTGCATGTATTCGAGTGCTGTTCTCTCCTGGTTCATATTCTCCACTTTTCTCATACTGCACTAATTTAAAAATTGACGTACATTTCTTTGGTTGCCGGCCAGCAACAGGCATCATGTACAATCTTCCTCACAGCGCCGTTTCACTTCCATTACTAAAGTACAGTATCGGCCAATCCTGTGGCAGGGTGTTTTAACCCTTTTTGAAAGCGTGAAATCAGGGCATAAAAAAACCGCCTGCAAAACAGGCGGTCATCAAAAAATTTAAACCCGGTTAAAATAAACCGTACAACTGCGCATCAACCTTGGTAATTATCTCACCAAGATCCTCTTCTTTTTCTGCAAATTTATTCTTGTCTACATCAATAACCAGGAGTGGTCCTTCCTTATATCCATCAATCCATTTGTTATAAAAATCATTCAGGCGCTTGAGGTAATCCAGCCGGATATTCTCTTCGTATTCTCTTCCTCGTTTTTGAATTTGTCCCACCAGCGTAGGAACCGAAGCCTGCAGATAAATCAGTAAATCCGGAGGTTGAACCATTGATTTCAGCGTCTGAAAAAACTGGAAATAGTTTTCAAAATCACGTTTGCTCATCAATTGCATTTCATGCAGGTTGGGAGCGAAAATATGAGCATCTTCATAGATGGTGCGATCCTGTACAACAGTTTCCGTTCCCCGGTGAATATCCAGAATCTGGTTGATCCGGCTGTTTAGGAAATAAATCTGAAGGTTGAAACTCCAGCGTGGCATGTCTTCATAGAAATCGTTCAGGTAGGGATTGTGATCCACATCTTCAAACTGAGGAATCCATTTATAATGTTTGCTTAATAATTCAGTCAGGGTGGTTTTACCGGCACCGATGTTTCCCGCCACCGCGATATGCTTTGGTTTTTTTCCTTTCGCCATAAAATGTTTCCTGGATCTTTACCAGGGTGTTCAATATAGGAAATTAATAGTATTTCAATCCGATTGCTTCTCTTACTTTTTCCATGGTTGCGGTAGCACTCAGTCGCGCTTTTTCAGCGCCCATTTCCATAATCCGGCGAAGGTAGGCCTGATCCTGCCGGATTGCTTCAGCTTTTTCCCGGATGGGTGTTACAAAAGCTACCATATCTTCCGCGAGTTGTTTTTTCAGATCGCCATAGCGGATGGCTGCTTTATTGTAATCCTCTTCAAATTTCTGAATGGTATCAGCAGCGCTCACCAGTTTCATTAAAAGAAAGATGTTTTCAATATAATCCGGCTTGGGCATATTGGGGGCACTGGGACCAGCATCCGTTTTGGCTTTCATTATTTTTTTCCGGATCAGATCGTCCGGATCCGATAGGAAAATGGTGGCGTACTGGTTTTCGCTTTTGCTCATTTTTCCGGTACCGTCAAGGCTTGGAACTTTAATCAGTTCTTCACCAAAATTGAAAGCAAAGGGTTCAGGGAAAACATCTCCATAGCGATGATTGAATCGATTGGCGAAATTCCGGCTCATTTCAAGATGTTGTTCCTGGTCTTTTCCAACAGGTACCAGGCTGGCACGATGAAGAAGAATATCAGCGGCCTGCAGCACCGGATAGGTAAGCAATCCCGCATTAATATTTTCCGGATGCTGGCGAACCTTGTCTTTAAAGGTGGTTGTTTTTTCAAGTTCTCCTTTATAGGCCAGCATATTCAATAACATATACAGCTCAGCGGTTTCGAATACATGGCTTTGACAGTAAAGGGCCACTTTTTCAGGATCCAGTCCGCAGGCAATATTTTCCGCCAGCACGCGGTGAACATTGGGCTTTAGCTCCTTTGTATCAGGGTGAGTGGTGAGAGAGTGAATATCCGCCACCATGAAATAACAGGTATATTCCTCCTGCATGCGCACATAATTGCGAATGGCGCCAAAATAATTCCCGAGGTGCAGAAATCCGGTACTCCGGATTCCACTCATAACAATCCCTTTTTTTCCATTTTCCATAGCGCGGCGAAGATAAGAACCTTATTTTTGTTGATAGCATATGGAACTGACAAATGACATGATAAAGCAACTGGCTCAGTTAAGCCGGCTGCATATTGAGGAGACAGATCTGCCGCGCCTGAAAGAGGACCTCGGAAAAATGATCCATTTTGTAGAAAAGCTGGAAGAACTGGACACTACGGGAGTGGAACCCCTGCTTCACATGACAGATAATGTGGATGTGTTGAGGCCGGATCAGCTCACCCCTGCACTGGACCGTTCAACCGCAATGACCATTGCACCGGATGCAGATGATCAGTACATTTATGTTCCAAAAGTGATTAAAAAATAATATGAGCGAATCCATCATACATCTCGAAGGGATCCATAAAAGTTATTTTATGGGTAAACAGGCGATTCCGGTACTTAAGGGGATTAACCTGGATATTTTCCGGAATGATTATGTTGCCCTGATGGGCCCCTCCGGTTCGGGCAAAAGCACCCTCATGAATATCCTCGGATGCCTGGATTCGCCAACAATGGGTACCTATGTATTAAATGGGCAGGATGTTTCCAAAATGGAAGATGACGACCTGGCCACTGTCCGGAACAAGGAAATAGGATTTGTATTTCAGCAATTCAACCTGCTGCCGAGATTGACAGCTGCCGAGAATGTGGCCTTACCCCTGGTGTATGCAGGTATTCCCAAAAAAACGCGCAATGAACTGGCGCTGGAGGTGTTGAGTCGGGTTGGCCTGGCAGACAGAAGTCACCATAAGCCAAATGAACTAAGCGGTGGTCAGTGCCAGCGGGTTGCGATTGCGCGGGCGTTGGTTAATAATCCGACACTGATCCTGGCGGATGAACCTACAGGTAACCTGGATTCCAAAACATCCGTGGAGATCATGGCCATTTTTGATAAAATCCAGGCAGGTGGCAATACTGTTGTACTGGTGACCCATGAAGAAGATATTGCATTGCATGCCCACCGGATTGTTCGCCTGCGGGATGGACTCATTGAAACAGATCGCGCGAATGTTCGGGAACATACTCCCGCCTATCAGTAAACATTCTGCATGGTTTATTGTTTCAACAGGAAGTAGAATCTAATGGCGCTTAAAATTTATACTAAAACCGGTGATGCCGGTAATACCTCACTGATCGGTGGCACCAAAGTTCCGAAAAGCCATATCCGCATAGATTCCTATGGAACAGTGGATGAGCTGAACTCCTATATCGGACTTTGTAATGATCAGTTGCAGGATGCCGAATCAAAGCATTTATTGAAAGAGATTCAGGACCGCCTGTTTACGATTGGATCTTCCCTTGCCTGCGATCCAGAGCGGGAGCCAATGATGAAGATTCCGGATCTGAAAGAATCGGATGTGTTGCTGCTGGAGAGTGAAATCGACCGCATGAATGATAAAATCCCTCCCATGCGTTCCTTTATCCTGCCAGGCGGGCATGTTGCAGTTTCCTCTTTACATGTGGCCCGATGCATCTGCCGGCGTGCAGAGCGCTTATGTGTTGAACTTCAGCAAAGCGGCGGATTTGTAGACGCCCTGGTGATCAAATACCTGAACCGGTTAAGTGATTACCTGTTCGTTTTGAGCAGGTATACCGGTCATCTGCTGGGCGTGGAAGAAGTGCCGTGGAAGGCGAGGACGTGAGACGTGAGA
>CAZJNY010000040.1:18446-22271 GCA_964547405.1 uncultured Flavihumibacter sp.
ATTAATGAGTTGCGGTTCGCAGTGGATATGTGCCTAATCAGGACATGCAACAAAATTTGTTGATATTAATAGGGTTCCATCCAATTGAATCTAGGCTCATTTCTTCCCTCTTCCTTTCCTCCATCTTCCATTCCCCTTCTACTAAACTATCTTCCCATCCTTCATATGCACAACCCGATCGCTCATTTGGGCGAGTTCCTCATTGTGAGTAACAATCAGAAAAGTCTGGTTGAGTTCTTTTCTTAACTGAAAGAACAACTCGTGCAGGTCGCGGGCATTGGAGGAATCCAGGTTACCGGTAGGTTCATCGGCGAATACAATACGGGGATTATTGATCAGGGCACGGGCAACTGCTACCCGTTGTTGCTCTCCACCGGAGAGGGCGGAGGGTTTGTGGTCGATCCGGTGACCAAGCCCCAATCGCTTTAAAAGCTCCTGCGCCCGATCTTCTACCTCTTTTTTTGGCTTTTGGGCGATCCAGCCAGGGATACAGACATTCTCCAGTGAACTAAATTCAGGCAGGAGGTGATGAAACTGAAACACAAAACCGATGTACTGGTTGCGGAAGGCGGATAATTGTCGCGCACCCATGCCCGTAACCTTGGTATGGTGCAGCATCACTTCTCCCTGGTCGGGCTGGTCAAGGGTGCCCAGAATATGCAGCAGGCTGCTTTTACCGGCGCCGGAGGATCCTACAATACTGACAATTTCCCCCTGTTGTACTGATAAATCCACTCCTTTTAACACTTCTACCGATCCATAGGCCTTGTAAATATTTCTTGCTTCGAGCATGCAACTATATTGAAAAGATAAAAATCATAGGTATACGAATGGACAATATTAAGCGTTGTTAGCGAAAGGATTTGGAAATTTCGTATTAACCCCTACATTTGCCGAAAATTTAAAACCTCTACGATGTTCTGGACACTTGAATTGGCATCCTATCTGGAAGACGCTCCCTGGCCAGCTACAAAAGATGAGCTAATTGATTATGCTATCCGTAGCGGGGCCCCTATTGAGGTTGTGGAAAACCTGCAGGAACTGGAAGACGAAGGTGAAATTTATGAGGGCATCGATGATATCTGGCCCGACTATCCCTCACAGGAAGACTTTTTCTTCAACGAAGACGAATACTAGAATAGGAACCCTGGAAATTATAAAAAGGCTGCGGATCGCAGCCTTTTCTATTTAAGATGTAAGAGGTAAGATTTAAGATTTGGCTCATCAGATCCGATAAATCTTAAATCTTACCTCTTAAATCTTACATTTTCTCATTCCGCTCCCAAACCTGTCATCACTTCCATACTAACGCCGGTGGTAGAATAGCCACCATCATGGAAAAGGTTCTGCATGGTCACCATACGGGTGAGGTCAGAGAACAGGGTAATGCAGTAATTCGCACAATCTTCTGCAGTGGCATTACCAAGGGGTGCAATCGCGTTGGCAAAATCATAGAAATCACCGAAACCCTTGATACCGGTACCTGCCGTAGTTTTGGTAGGTGACTGGGATACTGTATTGATCCGGACTTTTTTCTCTTTGCCATAATGATAACCAAAGCTGCGAGCAATGGATTCAAGCATGGCTTTGATATCCGCCATATCGGTATAAAAGGGATAAGTTCTTTGTGCCGCCATATAGGTCAGGGCTACTACACTACCCCACTCATTGATGGCATCCAGTTTTTTGGCTGCCGCCAGCATTTTGTGAAGAGAAAGCGCAGATACATCGATCCCTTTTTGAAAATAATCATAGTTCAGCTCCGGATAAGGAATGTTCTTACGGATATTCACACTCATCCCGATTGAATGCAGTACAAAATCTATTTTTCCTCCCAGCTGTTCCTGGGATTTGGTAAACAGGTTCTCGAGTTCTTCCATATTGGTAGCATCTGCAGGAATGATCTCGGAGCCGGTCTTTTCAGCCAGTTTTTTGATCTCTCCCATCCGCATGGCAATCGGTGCATTGGTGAGTACGAAGGTTGCCCCTTCTTCATGCGCTTTTTCTGCCACTTTCCAGGCGATCGAATTTTCATCCAATGCGCCGGATATGATGCCTCTTTTGCCTTTCAATAAGTTATAGGCCATAATGAAATTTTAAGATTGAGTAGTTTATTCGGAGCGAAAATAAGCAGTTACGGGTATTTTTAAGCGTTCGCAATCAGTTCCTTCGCATTTTCTATGGCGATGGCAGAGGGTTTGTCGCCGCCGATCATTTGCGCAATGGCAGTTACCCGCTCTGCCTGTGTTAATACCCTGATATTGGTTTGAATCGTTTTTCCGGCTTTTTCTTTAAAAACAAAGAGATGGCGATCCGCTTTGCCGGCAATCTGCGGCTGGTGCGTGATGCAGATTACCTGGCGGGTTGATGCCAGCTCCTTCATGATCATACCCACCTGCAAACTCGCTTCTCCGGAAATACCGGTATCGATTTCATCAAAAATCAGGGTAGGCAGGTTCACTTTTTTGGCGATCAGTGATTTGATGCATAACATCAGCCGGCTCAGTTCCCCGCCACTGGCTACTTTGCGAATGGACGCAAACTGGTTGCTCTTGTTGGCATCAAATAAAAAGTCAATGGCATCAGCTCCGGTGATTCCATGGCTGGTTGGCTCCATTTGAACTTTCAACCGGGCATTGGGCATACCAACACGATCCAATAGCAGGTTCACCTGTTTCTCCAGCAACGGTAGCTGTTTTTTCCGGTTTTCATGAATCCGTTCAGCCAATGCTTTCATTTCTTTTTCAGCCAGCATCAACTGCTGATTCAGGTTGCGGATGGTATCATCCAGCTCTACCATATTTCCGAGTTTGCTGCCCAGTTCAGCATGAAGGGCTGTCAACTGACTGGTTTGCTGGAAGCCGTGTTTCTTGAGCAATTTGTAGCCCAGGTCAAGCCGCTCTTCAATTTCGGCGATACGTTCAGCATCATAGTGTACATTATCTCCCAGGTGATCCGCTTCTTCTGCGATATCAGCCAGTTCAATCTGAGCAGCGAGCAAACGCGCCTGTAATTCTTTCAGTGCAGCGGATGTTTCTGTGAATGGCTGGATCTGCTGGGCCAGTAGTTTAAGTGATTGCACTACGGGCTGATCAGCATATTTAAGTTGCTGGGTTAAATTGGAAAGGGCCAGCTTGATACCTTCAGAACTGTTCAGCAGTTTATTTTCTTCTTCCAGTTCTTCGAGTTCATTGTATTTGAAAGCGGCTTCCTCCAGTTCGTTGAATAAAAACTGGATATAATCCTGCTCACGGGTATTCTTCAGTTTCTCCTCTTCCACAGCTGCCAATTCTTTTTTACAGGCTATCCAGCGTAGGTACTGTTGCTGATACTGCACCAGTAGTTCCGGGTGACCGGCCATGGCGTCTACCACCATCAGTTGAAAATCGGAGGAACCCAGGGAAAGGGTATCAAACTGGCGATGTAAATCAACCAGCAGGGAAGATAATTCCTGTAACTGGGTGAGCGATGCCGGTGTATCGTTGATGAAAGCGCGTGATTTCCCATTGGGAGCAAGCTCTCTTCGAATAATCAGTTCTTCCTGAAGATCCAGTTCTTCTTTTTCCAGAAAGTTATTGATGGCTAAATTTTCCGGTACTACAAAGATGCCTTCAATTACTGTTTTTTTCTCTCGGTTAAGGATCACCGTGCTGTCTGCCCGCTGGCCTAAAATAAGGGAGAGCGCACCCATAAGGATGGATTTCCCGGCACCTGTTTCGCCTGTGATTATTGTGAGACCTCCATCAAAGCGGATGTCCAGTTCATCTATAATAGCATAATTCCGGATTCTCAGTTCCTGCAACATACACTCAAATATGCCGGCAA
>CAZJNY010000041.1:0-20749 GCA_964547405.1 uncultured Flavihumibacter sp.
ATTTCTTCCAGTTGATCCATTGTAGAGAGCGTAATCCAATTCATGAAGTAACACAAGTTTAATAACCTACCATACCGGCAGACATTTTACAACCGCCCCTGGAAGTTGTGCAGGAACTCAGTCCAACTACCAGCATTCCCGCCAATCCAATCACAATCAATAACTTTTTCATGCTTATTGCTTTTGGTGAACACCCTTGCAAAATACATACCTAAATCCGGATGCGGCGTTAAAACTATTCAATACATAATTTTTTTTAATAATTTATGGTATGGTTAACAGGTGCTGATTGGGCAAACTCTCAATAAGTGTACATTTGCGCCATGCCATTACAATTACAGCGACCAATAGCATTTATAGATCTGGAGACGACCGGTACGAATCTGGGAACCGACAGAATTGTAGAAATCGCGATCGTACGAATCGGAAAAGACAATAGCAAAACCAACAAACGGAAATTAATCAATCCGGAAATGCCTATTCCGGCGGGCGCTTCTGATGTACATGGTATTACCGATGAAATGGTGAAAGATGCACCTACTTTCCGTCAGGTAGCCAATGAGTTGAAGCAGTTTATGGAGAATTGTGACCTGGCGGGTTACAACTCGAATCGTTTTGATATTCCTTTATTGGTGGAAGAGTTTCTGCGTGCGGGACTGGAGTTTGAAGTCGGATCGCGCAAATTGCTGGATGTGCAGAAAGTGTTTCACATGATGGAACAGCGGACACTCAGTGCCGCGTACAAATTTTATTGTAATAAAACCCTTGAAGGAGCTCATAGCGCGGAAGTGGATGCCACGGCTACCTGGGAAGTGCTGGAAGCGCAATTGGAGCGTTATCCTCAACTGGGAGATACAGTAGACTCTGTGATCAAGTTTGTTGGCGAAGAGCAGATCGTTGATTTTGCACGCCGATTTGTGATGATGAATGGTGTAGAAGTATTCAATTTCGGCAAACATAAAGGGCGCCCGGTGACAGATGTTTTAAAATCGGAGCCCCAATATTATGACTGGATGATGAAAGGCGATTTTCCCTTACATACCAAACAGAAATTGACGGAAATATTAAACAGGACCCTGTTGAAGAAGCCTTAATTCAATTATTTTCGCCCCGGTTTTTGGAAAAGATTATCATCATACCTACTTACAATGAGAAGGAAAATATTTCTTCTATCCTGAAGGCCATATTCGGTCTGCAACAGGGTTTTCATGTATTGGTTATTGATGATGGTTCACCCGATGGTACGGCAGGAATCGTGCAGGCATTACAGCAACAGTATGCCGGTCAGTTATTCCTGGAACAACGATCCGGCAAACTCGGACTGGGAACCGCCTATATTCATGGATTCAAATGGTCATTGGCTAAAGGCTATAAATACATTTTTGAAATGGATGCCGATTTCTCGCACAATCCAAAGGATCTGCAACGGCTTTATCTGGCCTGTTCGGAAGGAGGGGCTGACCTGGCTATCGGATCACGTTGGGTAAAAGGAGGCGGTACGGTAAACTGGCCCTGGGACCGGATATTTTTATCCAAAGGAGGAAGCTTATACACCAGGATCATAACCCTGATGCCGGTAAAGGATACAACTGCCGGCTTTGTATGTTACAGGCGGGAAGTGCTGGAAGCCATCAATCTGGATGAAATCCGCTTTCTCGGTTATGCCTTCCAGATAGAAATGAAATTTGCTGCCTGGAAACTCGGATTTAAAATAAAAGAAGTTCCGATCATATTTGAGGATCGCCAGTATGGCGTTTCCAAAATGCATAAGGGAATAGTGAAAGAAGGTATACTGGGAGTACTGAAACTTCGCTGGGCAAGTCTGTTCAAAGATTATCATAACCGGATGAAAAATAATGAAGGAGAAGATGCTGCCGCATGAAAACTGCATTTATTCGGTTACATATAGCCGTTATACTGGCAGGATTTACGGGAGTTTTGGGCAGATTAATAACACTGAATGAAGCAGTGCTTGTTTTTTACAGGTTATTATTAAGTGCGCTGGCACTCTGGCTGATTGCAGCATTTCGCAAAACCATTAAAACAATCCCATTCCCGCAACTGGCCGCCATCTTTGGAGTAGGATTTATTGCAGCGATACACTGGGTAACTTTTTACGGCGCGATTAAATATTCCAACGTATCTGTTACCCTTGTTTGTTTTTCTGCCATCGGATTTTTTACTGCTCTTGTTGAACCATTATTGCTTCGCACCAGGCCGGTATGGCAGGAGATTGCCCTGGGATTGCTGGTAATACTGGGGATCTTTATCATCTTTCAGTTTGATACACAGTACAAGACGGGTATTATCATTGGTGTAATTTCAGCCTTTCTGGCTGCGATTTTTCCGGTATTAAACAGAATTCTCCTGCGAAAAGTATCGGTGGAAACCCTGGTTACCTATGAGTTAACAGGTGGCTTTGTAACACTCAGTTTTCTGATGCCTTTGTATCTCAGTTTTTTTCCGGCAACGCAGCTATTTCCTACGGCATCCGACTGGATCTGGCTGCTGGTATTATCCCTCTTGTGCACGGTTTGGGCCTTTTATCTTTCTGCGTATGCACTCAAGCATATTTCTGCCTTTACTGTAAACCTCACTTATAACCTGGAGCCGGTTTATGGAATCCTGCTGGCCTTTTTCCTGTTTCAGGAAAATGCCACATTGGGATGGCACTTCTATATTGGCCTCCTCATTATAGTTACCGCTGTTTTGCTGCAGTTGTTTCGTGTCTGGAAAGCGCATCGATAAGCCGGATTGCGTATTTTTAAGTACTAAACAGCACACACATGCGAAATTTTTGTTGGGCATTACTGTTACTAGTTATCTGTTTGCCAGCCAGGTCTCAGAAAAAACCACTGGATCATTCGGTTTATGACCAATGGCAGAATATTGGTGAGCGGATGCTGAGCAATGATGGCAAATGGCTTGCCTATACCATCGTAGCGCAGGAAGGAGATGGTCAGTTAGTAATAAAAGCAACAGGTGGCAATCAGTCCTGGTTGATACCAAGAGGATATCAGGCAATGTTCAGTAACGATAGCAGGTTTCTGGTTGCCCGGATCAAACCGTTTTTTAAAGCGACGCGGGAAGCCCGCATACGCAAAAAGGGGCCGAATGAGATGCCCAAAGATTCCCTGTTAATACTGGAACTGGAGAAAGGAGCTGAGCAGCGGATTGCGGATGTAAAGTCGTATCAGATGACTTCGAAAGGTGGAAATTTACTGGCCTACCACAAATGGAAAAGCGCAGTTGTAACACCCAAAGCTGAAGGCGTAGATTCACTGGCGCAGTTGCAGCGCATGTTGAAACTGGCAGATAGCCTGAACCGTGTATCGGACAGTTTGCGGAATAAGGTAAATGAAGCGCGTATCAAAGGAATGGTGGCGGTACAACCTGCGAAAGCAGCAACACCCGCCAAAAAGCCGGAGTCTGTTGAAGAGGGAACGGAATTAGTAGTAAGAGATCTTCGTTCCGGAAAAGAATGGCTGCACAAACTTGTACTTGAATACAAGTTTGCAGATTTCGGTCAGGCGCTGGTGATTGAACAGAGCCGGAAAAACGGAGACAGTTTATCTAAGGCGCAACTGCTCTGGCAGGATTTTGTCCAAAACAGCATCGATACGATTTTAGCCGGTTTCCAGGAAGCAAAATCCTTTGCTATTTCCGAAGCCGGAAACCAGCTTGCCATGGTAATTCAAAAAGACAGCAGTGCAAAAGCACTGAAGAAATATTATCAGCTCTATTATTTTAAAACAGGTCAGCAGGGTGCGCGCGAACTGCTCAGCAGAAACTCCCCGGGCATAGCAAAAAACCAGGTACTGAGTTCGGACTTCGCCGGTTATTTCAGTAAAGATGGAAAACGCCTCTACTTCGGCCTGGCACCTGACCGCCCGGTTAAAGACACTACCCTGGTTGAATTTGAAACAGCACGCCTTGATGTATGGAATTATAAAGATGATTACCTGCAGCCGCAACAACTCGTGAATGTGGCAGCCGAGCTGAGAAAAAGCTGGCTCTCTGTATGGGACCTGGAAAAAGGAACCTGGTTACAGCTGGCAGATGACAGTTGTGAAACGGTAATGCCGGCCGACGATGGAAATGCCCTGTATGCACTGGGTATGAGTAACCAGGGGTACCGGATAGAGCAACAGTGGAAAATGGATGGAGCTGTTCGGTTATACCTGATTGATAGTAAAACAGGAAAGCGAAAGCTTATAACGGAAAGGGCTAACCGAAGTACAGCTCGAATTTCACCTGCCGGAAATTTTGTTGTGTGGTACGATCCGATGCAAAAAAACTGGATCAGTTATCACAATCCAACCGGACGGAAATTGGTACTCACCAAATCCATTACAGTTCCATTGTATGATGAAGAACATGATACGCCCTCTGACCCGCCGCCACATGGACTGATGGGCTGGAAAGAAGGAGATGAGCGTGTTTATATTTATGATAAATATGATATCTGGGAACTGGATCCGAACGGGCAGGCGGCTGCGAAAATGATTACACTTGGATGGGGAAGAAAAAATAAGATCAGTCTGCGCAATGAAGTACTGGACCGTGACCAGCGCTATCTGAAAGATGGACAACCATTGTTGTTTCAACTTTTCGATCATGTTTCAAAAGGATATGGCTGGAAATCCCATAAACTGGGTGATGCATTCCAGGCAGGCAATGCAGCCAGCCTTATTTCACCAGCTGTTTTCGATGGGGCGATCAAAGCAAAAGAAAGCAATGAACTGCTGTTTGTGAAAGAAACGCCTGCTTCCAAAGATCTCTTCATGGCAGGTTTCACAGCAATAGAAAATGCAGGATCCTATCGCAGGATAAGCGAACTCAATCCGCAGCAGCAACAATACAACTGGTTCAAGGTGGAATTGCATAAATGGAAAATGCTGAACGGAAAGATGAGCGAAGGACTGTTGTACAAGCCGGAGAATTTTGACTCCACAAAAAAATATCCGGTAATCTTTTATTTCTATGAAAAAAATGCAGATCGCCGGTACAATTATATAGAGCCAATGCCTGTTAGAGCATCCGTTAATATTGCCTATTATACCAGCAACGGATACCTGGTATTTGATCCGAATATTTATTACAAAACAGGGCAGCCCGGCGAGGATGCCTATAACTCGGTTGTATCAGCAGCCCGCCATCTGGCAAAATTCAAATTTGTGGATTCTACCAAAATGGGTTTACAGGGACATAGCTGGGGTGGTTACCAGATTGCTTATCTGATCACCCGAACCAATATGTTTGCTGCCGCTGAAGCCGGAGCGCCGGTAAGCAATATGACAAGCGCTTATGGAGGCATTCGCTGGGGAACAGGCATCAGTCGCCAGTTCCAGTATGAAAAAACACAGAGCAGGATAGGTGCCACACTCTGGGAAAAACCGGAGCTGTATATTAAAAACAGTCCGCTTTTCAGAGCAGATAAGGTAAAGACCCCTTTGCTGATGTTGCACAATGATAAAGACGATGCAGTTCCCTGGTACCAGGGCATAGAATATTTTACCGCCTTACGCAGGCTTGGAAAACCAGTGTGGATGATCAATTACAATGATGAACTGCACGGCATTAATGAGCGGAAAAACCGGAAAGACTGGACCATCCGCATGGCGCAATTCTTTGATCATTACCTGAAGGGAGCACCCGAACCGGTATGGATGAAAGAAGGAGTGCCCGCAACGCTGAAAGGTATAAGCTGGGGACTTGACTAAGCCGAAATATACCGAACAAGGCAGCGCTTTGCAATAGGTAAAAGTGTTTCTTCAACCGGAAAAGAAAGATCTGAACTGATGGTATAAACTGCCGGATTGGGAAGGTCTTTTTTTTCTTTTATAAGAGTGCCTTTCATGTGTTCGAAGGTATTGCTGATACTGCGATGCCATTCCGCAACCAGGTTTGTTTTAATCGCCCGGTATTTCTCATCGTGTTTTTCGAATATGCTTAACCGGTAGTAATAGACCAGCGTTTCTTTTTTGTTGGAGCTACTCAGGAAAAAATATCCTTCCTTATTTTCCAGCGGTATCAGGCCAACCGGTTCAATCTGAATTTTATCTTCTACGAATTCAAAGATTTCGGTGCCATTCCGAATAGTAGCCTGCATTTTACCAGTTGAATAATGAATGATGTTTTCCAGTTCTTCCATCATTTCATCGTCCTCAATAATCTGCTCGTATAGCAATTGCAGTTTTTCAAGCTGAATACCAGTGAGGCGTTTGGGAAACTGTTCCTGCAGAAATTTTTTGTTTTCCCTGAACTGTACCAGGTTATTGTAATGAAAAATGATATCGGCCAGTTGGGGATAAAGCCGGTTTTCATGGAAGTGGCGGTTTACTTCCTGCAGATAGGCGAGCAGGGTATATTTTTTCAGTTCGAAATCAATAGATCCTTCTGCGAACCAGGTTTGGGATAATGTTTTCATGGTGAACTAATTTTCCTTAATTTACTGAAATTGCTGTTAAAACAACGTTTATGAAACCAGTCCTTCCATTGCTGCTGCTTTCCTTTTTAGTAACGGGCTGTTCCCAGAAATATTATATTGTTCGGCATGCAGAGAAGGCGCAGGAAAGCAGCGGTACAACCATGCAAACTCCTGGCAATCCACCCTTGTCAGAGGCGGGCCAGCAGCGTGCAAAGGACCTGGCTCAAACCTTAAAAGGAAAGAAGATTGCTGCCATCTATTCTACCAATACGATACGTACCCGGCAAACGGCCACACCAACTGCAGAACAGTATAAGCTTACTATACAAACCTATGGCAGGATCGATTCCAGTCTGCTTCAGCAGTTACTCGCACTGAAAACAAATACACTTATCGTTGGGCACAGCAATACCGTAGATGAACTGGTAAATGGCTTAACAGGCAGTCAGCAGTTGAAAGACCTGCCAGATGCCGCGTATGATAATCTATTTATCATTACCCGAAAAGGAAAAAGGCTGACCCTGGTACAATCCAGGTATGGTCAGCCTTCTCCGCAGTGATCTGTATGTGTGTGTTTAGATCTCTCTGTGGGGGTCAAAATGTTCCAGTTCCCTGGCAACGGCAGTCAGAAAAGTTGCTCCCAGGCTACCATCAATGATGCGGTGATCGTAACTCATGCTCAGGTACATCATGTGACGGATTGCGATGGAGTCGCCCTGTTCGGTTTCAATAACTACCGGACGCTTTTTAATAGCACCCACCGCCAGGATCGCCACTTGTGGCTGAGGAATGATAGGTGTACCCATCAGGCTTCCAAAAGTACCTACATTGGTTAGTGTAAAGGTTCCTCCCTGTGTGTCTTCCGGTTTGAGTTTGTTGTTACGCGCAGCATCTGCCAGCGAGTTAACCTGTTTGGTTAATCCAACCAGGTTAAGCTGATCAGCATTTTTTATCACCGGAACAATGAGGTTGCCGGAAGGAAGGGCGGTGGCCATCCCGATATTGATATCTTTTTTAACGATGATCCGGTCCGGTTCCACACTGCTGTTAATCAGCGGATACTTTTTGATGCAGCGGACAATCGCTTCTATGAAAAGTGGTGTAAAAGTGATTTTGGTGCCTTCCTGTTTGATAAACTGGGCCTTTACCCGGTCGCGCCATAATACCAGGTTGGTAACATCGGCTTCGGTGAAGCTGGTCACATGCGGACTGGTCTGTTTGCTCTTCACCATGTGATCGGCAATCAGTTTACGCATCCGGTCCATCTCAATGATCTCAACATTTGGACCGTAGGAACCGGCGGCCCGTTCAACACCCTGACTGGCAGCCTGGATGGGTTGAGCAGGTTTTTCAGAAGCAGGCTGTGCAGCCGATTTAACTGCCGGTTGAGGAGTACCTGATTTTTTATCCTGTACGAATTGAAGGATATCTTTCTTGGTAACCCGTCCTTCATTTCCAGTACCCGGAATATGTTCCAGTTCACTCATGGAAACGCCTTCGCTGGCAGCAATATTCAGCACCAGCGGAGAGTAAAATCGGTTACCGTTACCCGTTATGGTATGACCAGCATGGGAGGCCTCCTGAGCTTCAGCAACCGGAGCAACCGGCGTAACCGGAGCCACCACTGGTTCAGGGGCTGGCTGCTCAACCGCTGCCACAGCGGGAGCAGCTGTTTCACCGGCCGCACCATTGGTCCTTATACGGGCAATTACTGAACCGATAGGAACCACATCATTTGGCTGGTACAGCAGTTCTTCCACAACTCCGTCTGCAGTACTGGGAACTTCGCTGTCCACTTTATCGGTAGCAATTTCCAGTACGGTTTCATCCTGTTTCACCGTATCACCCGGGTTCTTCAGCCATTTCAGCACAGTGGCTTCCATGATACTTTCTCCCATTTTTGGCATTACCAGGTCAACTAGAGCCATAAGCGTTCAAACATTTGCGCCAAAGGTAAGGATTCAGCCTTAATGTTAATGACTGTTAGTTTTTTCCGTACCCCGACTGATGATAAATTTTCGTAGCAAGTTATAGGCATTGGTAGCCGTAAGTTCAATATTCCTTCTCCGGTCGAACCGGAAATGAAACTGCTGGGTGATGATTTCATCCTGGTTACCTACCGCCACCCAAACGGTGCCAACCGGTTTATTTGCCGAGCCGCCACCGGGACCCATAATTCCGCTGGTGGCGATAACATAATCTGTTTTAAGAGCAGAGAGGGCGCCTTTAACCATCTGGATGACGGTGGCTTCACTTACCGCGCCAGCCGATTCCAGAGTAGCAGGGGGCACTTCCAAAAGATCCTCTTTGACCTGGTTGTCATAACTGATGATACTGCCCAGGAAATACCGGCTACTTCCTGCCGCGGAGGTGAGCAGATGAGCAATATAACCACCCGTACAGCTTTCCGCAGTTCCCAGGGTTTCGCCGCGTTCGAGTAAGATCCGGGCCACCACCTGGTCGAGCGATTCATCGCGGTTGGTGACCAGCACATCAGACACAAGTTCCTGCAGGATGATAAACTGTTCTTCCATCGTCTTTTCAATAATATCGCGTTCATATCCGGAAGCACTGAGCCGCAGGCGCACCATGCCATAATTGGGCAGATAGGCCAGTTTTATAAAGGACGGAAGGCTGGTTTCAAATGCATGAATGCGTTCTGCTAGAAAGGATTCTCCAATGCCGGCGGTCAGCAGGGTGCGATGTACAATAACGGGTGGTTGAAAATGCTGCAGCAATCGGGGGATCACCTCTTCGGTCATTAGTCCCTTCATTTCATGCGGCACACCCGGAAGAGAAACAATAATCCTGTTGTTTTTTTCAAACCACATACCGGGCGCTGTGCCATTTCGGTTATGCAATACCGTGCAAACATCCGGAACATCTGCCTGCCGGATATTGCGTTCGATCATGGGACGTTTCAACACTTTTTCAAAAAGGTAAGTAACATGAGCCAGCACCTTAGGGTCGCTGATCATTTTTCCTCCAAAATAGTCGCAGAGCAGCGGTTTGGTAATATCATCGGCCGTAGGGCCCAGGCCACCTGTAATCAGAATGATATCCGCTCTTTCCAATTCCTGATCGAGTGCCGACCAGATGGCATTCCATTCATCTCCAACGGCAACCCGTCTGCTAACGGTAATGCCTGACAGATTTAATTGTTGTGCCATCCAGGCACTGTTGGTATCAATCACCTGACCAATCAGTAATTCATCGCCAATGGTAATAATACTGGCTTTCAGTAATTCCATACAATTGATTCAATGCATAAAGGTAGCGGCAAATCTTCCTAAATTGCCGGATGAGTTGGAAACAAATAATGTGCGGACTTGGTTCTGTATTGTTCAGTCTGATAGGGAATGCACAGTCGGTGCCTGCCGCTCTTTCTCAGAAAGTACAGGCCTTGCTAAAAGCGCCATCCATGAAACATGCCGCATTCGCGGTATCGGTGGTGGATGGGCAAACCGGCAGGCAGGTGTATGGATACAATGAACAAATAGGACTGGCGCCAGCCAGTACCATGAAGGTATTAACGGCGATGGCGGCACTGGATGAGTTGGGCCCCGGCTACCAGTTTGAAACCCGCCTTGATTACCGGGGTACCATCCGGGAAGGCGTATTATCCGGAGACCTGCTGATAACGGGAGGGGGAGATCCTTCCTTCGGATCCTGGCGCTATGCCACTTCAAAAGAGGAATATATCTGGGAAACCTGGATAAATGCCCTGAAGGCAAAGGGTATTAAGAAAATTACAGGCAGCCTTGTTTTGAACAAAGAAGAGCAGCAACTCGAACGAACGCCGGATGGATGGATCTGGCAGGATATCGGAAATTATTACGGAGCTGGGGCAGGGATATTGAACTGGAGGGAGAATCAGTATGATCTTATTTTGGCAGCAGGGCAGGAAGTCGGAGACCCTGTACGGATTCTGCGTACCAACCCTGATTTAGAGGAAGTGGAATTGATTGCTGCTTTGCGAACCGGGGCCAAAGGCAGTGGGGATAATGCTTATATCTACCTGGCACCCGGTTCATCGAAAGGAGTGGTAAGAGGTACCATTCCCCTGGGTGAAAAATCGTTTTCGATTTCGGGTGCCATGCCTGATCCACCACAACAGTTCATAGCAGCATTCCGGAAGCAACTGGAAGCGGCGGGTGTAACGATAAGTAATCAGCCTGCTGGAATGGCTAACCGTGAAACTGGTTCTATTGTTCGTAGTTTGTCGCCCCGGCTGGATTCGCTGGTTTACTGGTTTATGCGGAAAAGTATCAACCTGTATGGGGAGGCGCTGATTAAAGAACTTGCCCGCAAAGCCGGAAAGCAGGGCACTACAGCGGATGGAGTAGCTGCACTGATTGGCAACTGGAAGGCAAAGGGCATTGAAGCCGGATCACTTCAACTGATGGATGGCAGTGGCCTGTCGCCGCAAAACAGGGTAACGGCCAATGCATTGACCAGTGCTCTGTACTGGTCTGTACAACAGCCCTGGTACAAGCAGTTTTATGAATCCTTTCCGGTGTATAATGGCATGAAACTGAAAAGTGGTTCCATCAACGGAGCCCGCGCCTACGCTGGCTTTCATACGGCAAAAGATGGCAAAAAATACATCGTGGCCATATTGGTTAATAACTATACTGGTTCCGGCTCAGCGGCAGTACAGTCGCTTTATGGGGTACTGGATGCGTTGAAATAAGGAGCCAGTTTTTTATACAGTTCGTCGGGCAGGGTCGTTTTCTCTTTTGTATCCGCTTTGATAAAATACAGGACCACTTTACCGATGGTCAGCAGTTTCTGATGTTCATTGAATACCTCCTGCTGGAATTCAATCCGGTGGTCTGTTGGCAACTGGGCCAGCGTAGTGCGCACTGTCAGCAGGTCATCGTAATGGGCAGGGCGCAGAAATTTGGTATGCAATTCCACAATCGGCATAATCACGCCCATCGCTTCCATGTCTTTGTAGCTGAATCCGAGTTGCCGGATACTTTCCGCCCGGGCAACTTCGAAATATTGGGCATAATTGCCATGGTACACCACATTCATCTGGTCGGTTTCTGCATACCGTACACGTACCTGTGTTTCTGAAATATACATTTTTACAATTCCTTATGTTAATTCATAAATCTCAAATCTTAATTCATAAATCTTAAATCTTACATCTTCCTTACCTTCCCATCATCCGATCAAGAGACGCCCTGCCCGGACCAACCAGCAGAATGGCCAAAAATCCGACGAGGAAGAGCGCTGCTTTTTCTCCTTCCTTAACGTCATGGTTATGCGCAATAAAAAAGGCCATGCCCATGGCAATTACCAGGGGGATGGCGGCTAAACGGGTAAAGAGTCCGGCTATTATAAGCATGCTGCAAAACACTTCGGCGAAGATGACCAGTATCAGCGACCAGTCTGATCCGATATGAAAAGGATCACTGAATTTGCTTTGGAGACTTGGGTATTTTGTTAATTTTTGAAAACCGTGATCAACCAGCATTAAACCTCCGAAGGTAATTCGCATCAAAAAGCTCATGGTATCAAATGCCCATTCCTGGTAGCTGGTGGAAAGTAGTTTTTTCATTTCGGATTTTTTGCCAAAAATAGGCACTCGGCAGAAAGAATTGTTAATCATTTCAATTATCCACAGTTGTTTGGAACGTTATTTGGTCAGGATTAAAATATTTGAAAACTTTACCCGGTTTCAAGTGGCCTTTGAAAATAAAATCAACAACAAGTGAGAAACATCGTCGCAACGATTCTGTGCTGTTCCGTAGTTCAACTGGTGCAGGCACAACAAACCGCTTTTTTCACTGATCCCCAGAATGGTTATAAACAAGCCAAGGAATATTATCAGCAGGGACAATACAGTCTGGCATACCCGATCTTCCGGGAATTGTATCAAAAACAACGGGAGCCGGATCTGACCAACAAAGCGTTGAGTTCCCAGGAACTGCGGTTTTATACCCTTTCCTGTGGTTTGATGCTGAATGAAAAGGGAGCATTGGAGCAGGCAACGGAATATGTTGAACTGGAAGAAAATGTAAGCAGGGTAGAACTGATGAGTTTCCAGTTAGGGGAATATTATTATCGTCAGAAAGACTTTTACCAGGCGGTGAATTTTTACGAGAAGACATCCCTCAGCAATCTTGAAAATGACCAGGTAGCTACTCTTAAGTTTCACCAGGGCTACAGTTATTTCAATCTGCAGCAATTTGACAAGGCAAAGCCGCTGCTGGATGCTGTTCGCCAGATGAGAAATTCGGAGCATTACGTAGATGCGAACTATTATTTTGGATTTATTGCCTTTAAAGACCGGCAATACAGAACTGCCCTGGAATCTTTTCGTATCGTGGAAAATGCTGAAGCCTACAGTGATGTGGTGCCGTATTATATTGCCAGCATATTGTATATCACCGGAGAGAAGGACAAGGCGCTTGACTATGCAGGTGGTAAACTGGCCAAAGGATCGGGATATTATGACGTTGAGCTGGCCAAACTCGTAGGGCATGGATGGTTTGAGAAGGGGGAGTATGCGAAAGCCTTACCCAACCTGGAAAAATTTGCCGAAAAGAATACCCCAGGCAGGTATGATTTATATGAACTTTCCTACACACAGTACCAGTTAAAACAATACAATAAAGCCATTGAAGGCTTTAAAAAACTCTCTGGTAAGGAAGATTCACTGGCACAGAATGCCATGTATCTGTTGGGAGATGCGTATTTGAAAACAGGTCAGAAAGCCAATGCGAGAAATGCGTTTTTATTCTGTGCCATCAATAGTTCCAATCCAACGCAGCAGGAAATTTCGAGATTCAATTATGGTAAGTTATCGTATGAACTCGGCTTTCATGATATTGCCCTGAACGAATTGCAACAATTTCTGACTACTTATCCCAATTCCACCTATGCTGCGGAGGCAAGGGAAGTACTGGTAGGGGTGATGGCCAACACCAGCAATTACAAAGATGCCTTAACGCTGTTGGAAAGTATCCGGCAGCCGTCTGAGCAGGTAAAGAAATTTTATCCTTCCATTTTGTATGGCAGGGCAACGGAGCTGATCAATGACAACCGGCTTGAAGAAGCCGACCGGTTATTGGATAAAGCATTGACGGTGCCTTATAATGCAGCAATTCTTCCCCAGGTTCAATTCTGGAAAGGAGAATTGGCGTACCGGACAGGTGCTGTGGAAGAAGCTATTGAATATTATACCGACTATCTGAAGAATCCGGTAACCATTAATGAGGTAAGCAGCGCGAATGCGCAGTACAATCTCGGTTATGCCTACCTGAAAAAAGAATTGTACCGGCAGGCGCAGGCCAGTTTTGATGCGGTAGTTAAAACACCATCGGCCAGGTCTACCCAGGTAGAGCAGGATGCCTATGTACGCTCAGCGGATGCCGTATATATGCAACGTGATTATAAGAAAGCTGGTTCCATGTATGATCGTGCCATTCAATTGGGCTGGTCGTCGAGTGATTATGCGAATTTCCAGAAAGCGATGATTGCCGGCATTGCAAGTTCCGGAGATAAAATCCGTTTATTGCAACAGCTGCAACAGAAATATCCCAACTCCTCCCTGATCCCGGATGCAAATATGGAAATAGCGCAATCCTATCTGGCGGATGAGGAATACAAGGCAGCCATTCCCTACCTGCAGGCAGTTATGAAAGATGCCCGAAGTGCGGCACTTAAGCCAAGAGCGTATTTACGTGCGGGCATTGCACATTATAATTTAGGAAATAACGAAGAAGCGCTGAAACAGTACAATACCCTGCTGGAACAATATCCGAATTCAACAGAAGCAGAAGATGCGCTGGACAATGCAAGGAGCATTTATATAGAGGAGGGGCGTACCAGTGAATACATCGGTTATGCGCGGAAAATGGGCCGGGATATTTCTACCAGTCAGCAGGATTCGCTGGCTTACGCGGAAGCGGAAGTACAATTGAGCAATGGCAATTTCAGTAATGCGATTAGCCGGTTTGATGCCTACTTAAAAAATTATCCACAGGGCCGGTACCTGGTAGAAGCCAATTACTATAAGGGAGAAATTCATCTGAGCAGAAAAGAATTTGGACCGGCAGCAACTGCCTATGAAGCAGTAGCCAGCAGAGTGCCCAATAAGTTTGGTGAAAAATCATTGTTGCAGGCGGCACGGATCAATTTTTTTGATTTGAAGCAATATGAAAAAGCGGCTGGTCTGTATGCACAGTTAAAGAATTTCGCAACTACGGAAGAAAATAAACTGGAAGCTATGCGCGGGCAGTTAAGAAGTGAGTATCAGTTGGGCGACTGGACCCAGGCTGTTGAAAATGCGAAAGAATTACTGAAGGCTAAAGGAGCCAGCGGGGATGATAAATTGCTCAGTAATATGGTGCTTGCACGCGCTGCCCAGGATGAGAAAAATTATGAACTGGCGATCTCTTATTACAAAGCGGCTGTTAGTGGAAGCAAAGGTGCTTACAGTGCCGAAGCCAGGTACCAGATTGCCTGGTGTTTGTTTGAACAGTCAAAAGTAAAAGAAGCGGAGAAAGCGGCCTTTGAAGTGATCAATAAAAGTGGATCCTATGAAGAATGGGTGACCCGCTCTTATTTGTTGCTGGGAGATATCTACATGAAGCAACAGGATTATTTCAATGCAAAAGCAACGTATCAGAGTATTGTGGAGAATGCATCCATTCCTGAATTAAAGGAACTGGCGCAGCAGAAGCTTAAACAGGCAACAGAAGCTGAGAGCAAACTGAATACTATTTCTGCCAATAATTGATTCAATAAAAGAAAGAAGTTCCATGAGCAATATGCAAGTTATTGGGAAGTCGATGGTCCTGGGTGCAGGATTACTATCACTGGGTTTAATGGGAATGGCGCAGGATAGTTCGAAACGAAAAACCATTGATATAACCTCCACCTTTAAACCGGTTCTGCGCGATGCGGTAAAGCTGAATTTTTCAGCAGCCTTACCCTCGCTGGATACCAGCAAACCTGTATTAGGTTATACCATACCTGTACAACAGGTGAAGCTGCCTTATCAGCCCGGTACTTTAAAACCGGTGGCTATGTCCATCGATTCACTGGTACCCTGGAAAAACAGCCAGTATGTGAAAGTGGGTATAGGGAATAATCATATCCCCTATGCGCAGGCGGGTTTCAGTTTTGGTGAAGGCAAAAAATCCTATCTGAACCTCTACGGAGAAATGTTTGCGAGTAAAGGCAAACTTGATTTTCAGAAACACAATATGGCGGAAGTAAGGGCCAGAGCCGGACAAATGATCAACGAAAACCACCAGGTTACAGCGATGGCCGGTTTCAAGGGGGAAGATTATTTTTTATATGGGTATCGGCCTACAACGCTGGATTTTACCAAGCGTGAATTACGTCAGCAGTTTCAGACACTGGATGGTGAGATTACATTGCGCAATACAGACCCCACCGAATTCGGTTTAACCTATCAGCCTTCTTTGCGGGTAGTATCCTTTCGCCATAACAATGCCGACAGCAGTGCCCGGGAGCAAAATTTTGTGTTCAAATTACCCGTACAAAAAACCTTTGGAAAAAGTTTCGGTATCAACCTGGCATTCACCGGTGATCTGACGAATTATAAAGCGGATGGGAAATCAAACATCAAGAACAACCTCTTTCAGGTCGCACCTTCGCTTTTGCTGAAAACACCCAATGTTTCCATTCAAACGGGAATTCTGCCTTCCTGGGATAACAAGGTATTTCATATGTTGCCCAATATCCTTGCTGATTTTACCACCAATGACAAGCAGTTCACGTTTCAGGCAGGTTATATCGGCTATTTCAACAAGGGAAGCATGCAGCGGTTTTCCACTATCAATCCCTGGATTGCACAGCCGGAGCAATTGCTGAATACCCGTGTGGTGGAATTGTATGGCGGCATCAAAGGCGTGTTGGCACAGCACTTTACGTACAATGCCAAACTGGGTGTTCAAAAACAACGCAATGTCAATCTCTTTGTAAATGACCAGATAGATGGTAAAACCTTCCAGACAGTGTATGCACCTGAAATGGATGTTGTGACGGTACATGGAGAAATCGGATATCACAAAGGAGAAAAATTCACCTTCAGCACCGGTATTACTTACAACAATTTTGCAAAAGTGGAGGGACAGGAAAAAGCATGGGGACTATTTCCATTGGAACTGAATGCGAGTTTACGCTGGAAGATCCTGGACGATCTGTACTTCAAGACAGATTTCATGGGCTGGGATGGTCCCGCTTACAGGACTCAATCCGGTCAGGCATTTAAAGGCGATAAGGCCTTTGACCTGAGCTCAGGACTGGAATTCCGTGTTACGAAATCCATCGATCTCTGGTTGCAAATGAATAATATTCTGAATAACCGCTATGAGCGCTGGAACCAGTACCAAGTGTACGGATTCAATGTGCTCGGAGGTGTAATTTTCAGGTTAAATCGCTGATCCGGTAACTATTTTTTGACGGGTCAGGTAAAATTCGGTTTTTTGTCCGATTGGAACCTGTATGGAAAGACTGGATGTATTAACCAATTATTTATTGCAGCAGAAACGAATCAGTATTCCTGGTTTGGGCACGCTGCATATGGAACGGTTACCCGCGCGTACTGATTTCGTAAATGCCAGGATCCTTGCGCCCTTGTACAGATTCCGTTTTGATCAGTATTTCGATGCACCCGATAAAGACCTGTTTGGTTATTTGTCACATCACCTTGGCATACCTGATTTTGAAGCAGTGAAATGGTATAATGAATTTGCTTATTCACTGCGGGCCCGGATACGAAACAGGGAAGGCGCAGTTTGGCCTGGATTAGGCAGTTTTGTAGCGGATGAAAAAGGAGAGATTACATTTGAAACTGAAAATCCAGGGTTTGATCAGCCTGAACCGGTAACAGCCCGACGGGTAATCAGGGAGCATACCGAACATGCAGTACTCGTAGGAGACCGGGAGATAGTGGTATCCGATCTGTCTGAACCTGCTTCAGATACGGTATTTGTAGAACGGGGTTCCTGGTGGATCTATGCGTTGATCATTGCTGCACTGGCACTCATTTCTATCGGCTATCATTATTTTACGCAGGATGCGGGCATGCACAGCAGTGGCAGCCAGCAAAAAGTTCCGGCTAACCAGATGCCCTCCACCAGCAGAACGATTAATAATTAGTATGGCATTGATTCATATAGCTGCTTGTCCTGTTTGCGCTGCTCAAGCCATTCATCCTGTTCTAACTGTACAGGATTTTTCCGTATCCAGACAGGTATTTGAAATCTGGGAATGCAGCGTTTGCAGCTTTCGCTTTACGCAGGATATACCAGATCAACATGCTATCGCACCGTATTACAAATCGGAAAATTATATATCACACAGCGATACCAGCAAAGGAATTATAAATCGGTTATACCACATCGTTAGACGGTTTACACTTCGTGGTAAACGAAAACTGGTGCAACAGGAAAGCGGACTGAAAGCAGGACGGCTATTGGATGTGGGTGCAGGTACCGGTTCCTTTTTACAGGAAATGAAACAGGCGGGCTGGCAGGTAACCGGACTGGAACCTGATCCGGATGCAAGAAAGATTGCTCAGCAAAAAGCCGGACTGCCATTACTGGAACCGGATTCCTTATTTCAGTTGCCGGGTATGGATTATGATGTGATTACACTCTGGCATGTGCTGGAACATGTTCATTCCCTGCACGACTACCTGCGTCAATTTCATACATTATTAAAAGAGAATGGCTGCCTGCTGATTGCAGTACCGAACTACCGTTCCGGTGATGCGGCTCATTATGATCAGTATTGGGCGGCCTATGATGTACCGAGACATCTGTATCATTTTTCTCCGAAGGCCATGCGTACCCTGGTCGAGATACACGGATTCAGGGTGCAGCGGGTACTGCCGATGTGGTTCGACAGCTTTTATGTGAGCATGCTGAGTGAAACCTATAAAAATGGAAACTCACGATTGCCGGTTGCTTTCTGGCAGGGACTAAGATCCAACCTCGCAGCGTTGGGAAACCAGGAAAAAGCCAGCTCCCTGATCTATATCATCAAAAAAATCAGTTGAACTGTACTTCCAGCACTACCGGCCAGAGTTTGCCGGTAAGGTAAATTTTTCCGGATGCCGGATCATAGGCAATTCCATTCAGTACAGAATCTCCATTATTATAATCTGTGTCGGGAAAGTATTGCTTTTTCATGGAGTCCAGCAGGTTGGATAAATCTGCCCGTGCCACTACCTGGCCGTTTGAAGGATCAATTTTCAGGATATAATTGGTCTGCCATTTATTCGCATATACATAACCGTTAATGAACTCCAGTTCATTCAGATTGTTAACGGGTCCGTATTCATCAGTCACACTGAGAATTCGGGCCGTTTTAAAATCGGAAGGATCGATGAAATAAAGATTACTCGAACCATCGGAGAGGATAAGATGAGTGCTGTCATGTGTTAATCCCCATCCTTCAGTTTTGATGGCAAATTCGCCGGTCTTTTGAAGAGTGGCTGGATCGTAAATAAAACCTTTTCTATCTGTCCAGGTAAGCTGATACAATTTGTCCTGGAATATACTGATGCCTTCACCGAAGTATTCCTTACTTAAGAGTTGAGTGGCAGTTCTTTTACCCGATGGGAGGTCAATTTTGGAAATCCTGGATTCATATGGATTATCTCCCGGCTTGCCTCCGGTACTTTCATACAATTTTCCTTTGTACACTTCCAACCCTTGTACATAGGAGCTGGTATCATGCGGATAGATATTTACTGTATTCACCTGGAAACTGGCGGGTGCCGGTAAATTCGTAGCGGTTTGGCCGGGCAGTTCACCGGAAGGCTGCGGGGCATTGTTGCAGGCAGCCAGTACGAACAGGAAACCGATCGCAAAAAGAGGGTTCTTTTTTATTGACATGGGAACAAAGTTACTGTCCCGGTGCTATCCATTCGTCTAAAAAACGCTAAAAAAGGGCCATTAATCTTTGAATTTCAACCAAAAAACAGTTGTTTTACAATTCTTCATCGAATATCCTCTGACCAATACTGTCGAAATCTACCCAATGAATAGCTGTTGATCCACGCTATGAATAGCCGTCCAAACAATCGATTTGTTCATGAGACGGATTCTGGTACTCTTATTAATATTGATCATACCTGCCCTTACATACGCCCAGAAAGCATGTGTACAGGCCAGCAGACCTCTTTTTGCAAATACTTCTATAGTTCCTGCAACCCAGGTTTCCACAATACCACTTGCTCCTGTTTTTGATCTTCCATCGCTTATAACGATCCCCGTTATCGTGCATATTCTTGAGTCAGGGTCCCTGACAGTTTCGGATGAGCAGGTACAATCGCAGTTAGATGCGCTCAACCGCGATTTCCAGGCAACGAACAGCGACCTGGTTCTTGTTCCGGAGCGGTTTAAAAAACTGGTGGCGAATTGTTCCATCCGTTTTGAACTGGCCAGAGTAGATCCTGCCGGGGAGCCAACTACTGGCATCGAACGCATAAAAACAGGGGTATCGCAATTCTCCCTGGATAACCGGATCAAGAGCCGTTCCAAAGGCGGGGCGGATGCCTGGCCTTCGGCACATTACCTGAATATCTGGGTGGGCAATATGGTAAGCGGCATAATGGGTTATTCCAGTATGCCCGGAGACAGACCGGAACTGGATGGGGTAGTATTGAATCATATGGTCTTCGGTACGCTCAATAAAAATGGACGTTATACACTCGGCCGGGTGGCGGTACATGAGATCGGGCACTGGCTGGGACTCAAACATATTTGGGGAGATGCTTATTGCGGCGATGATGGTATTGCCGATACACCACCTCAAAAAAGCTACAACAGGGGTTGTCCTTCCGGCGTCTTAAACAGTTGCGGTAATGACCCTAACGGTGATATGTACATGAATTATATGGATCTTACCGACGATAGCTGTATGTATATGTTTACTCTGGGACAGCGGGAAAAAATGCGTTCGGTGTTTGCTGCCGGTGCACCCAGAAACAGCCTACTACTCGGACTGGCATTGCAGACAGATGGCGATCCGATAGATCCTGAATGGGGCCTTTGGGATGCTGGTGGCGTTAGGCCACAGTCATTGCAGATTTTCCCTGTTCCGGCATCCAGCGAAATACGGGTTACAATACCTGATTACGAACAACTCAAACAGCAATACCTCTTCATTTATACCATGATGGGCCAGCAATTACTGCAGATACCTATCCGTGGCAGCCAGGTAATCATTCCCATTGGAAAATTGGTACCCGGCCAATACCTGATCAAAACAGACCGGGCAGACCAGCCGGTAGGGAGGTTTGTGAAAATGTGAGATGTGAGA
>CAZJNY010000041.1:20849-22119 GCA_964547405.1 uncultured Flavihumibacter sp.
TCTCACAGATGTATCGCCTCTCCGTATGCCACTTCAATGGCATCCTTAATACCTTCACTGATGGTGGGGTGGGGGTGGATGCTGTTCAGCACTTCATGGTAAGTGGTTTCAAGCTTGCGGGCTACCACCGTTTCAGCGATCATTTCGGTTACATTGTAGCCGATCATATGAGTGCCTAACCATTCGCCGTATTTAGCATCGAAAATAACTTTTACAAAACCTTCTGTTGCACCGGCCGCCTGGGCTTTACCGGATACACTGAGCGGAAACTTACCTACTTTGATTTCATAGCCGGCTTCTTTGGCCGCCTTTTCAGTAAATCCTACAGATGCAATTTCCGGTGTGCAATAGGTACAACCCGGTACATTGTTATAATCAAGCGCTTCCGGCTGGTGATTGTATTTCTTATCGGCATAGGCAATATTCTCTACGCAGATAATTCCTTCCTTGGATGCTACGTGTGCCAGTGCCTGTCCGGGTACACAATCTCCGATGGCATAAATGCCCGGCACACTTGTCTGGTAAAACTTGTCAACAACAATTCTTCCCTTATCGGTTTTGATATTGTTTTCTTCCAGGCCAATGCCTTCAATGTTGGCAACCACACCTGCAGCACTCAGTACGATATCCGCTTCCAGGGTAACTTCTCCGTTGGGAGTTTTTACTTTTGCTTTTACACCGCTACCGGAACTATCAACGGATTCAACAGATGAATTCGTCATTATTTCGATGCCGGATTTTTTATAAGCCTTCTCCAGTTCCTTGCTGATGTCTTCATCTTCAACCGGCACAATACGCGGCATGAATTCAACGATGGTTACTTTGGTTCCCATGCTGTTGTAGAAATAAGCAAATTCAACACCAATGGCACCACTACCAACAACGATCATGCTCTTGGGCTGCTGTGGCAACACCATGGCTTCACGGTAACCGATCACTTTTTTTCCATCCTGCTTAAGGCTAGGCAGTTCGCGACTGCGGCCACCGGTTGCAATGATGATATGTTTGGCTTCCACGATTTCTTTTGTTCCATCCGCTTTGCTGACTTCCACCTTTCCTTTGCCCTGTACTTTTCCGAAGCCCATGATCACATCGATCTTGTTCTTCTTCATCAAAAACTGAACGCCCTTGCTCATTTTATCAGCAACACCGCGACTGCGTTTGATTACTTTTTCAAAGTTGTGCGTTCCGCTAGCTTCAATTCCGTAAGCTTCCGCATGTTTGATGTATTCCATCACCTGCGCACTTTTCAGCAATGCCTTGGTAGGGA
>CAZJNY010000042.1:0-14595 GCA_964547405.1 uncultured Flavihumibacter sp.
TTTTATTTGAGTACTACAGCCCCTAACGGAGGGAGATGCAGGTTTATTTCAAATAATTTGTTGTTTTTATCCACCTCGGTTACGATCGGCTCCGGATTGAATACATCCCCAGTTCCCCAGAAATCTGTTGAATCGCTATTGAATATTTCCTTCCAGGCTGATTTACCATAGGTTACCACTTTCCAATTGCGCCGGACTTCCGGAGTCATATTTAAAATTACTAAAATATCTTCTTCCGGCTTCTCTCCTTTTCTTCGATACACCATTACAGACTCTGCCCGATGATTCAAATCCACCCATTCAAATCCACCCTGCTCAAACTGTTTTTCATACAATGCCGGCTCGGCCCGCAGTAAATGGCACAAACTTTTCACACAGTTTTTCATGCCTGCATGACTGTCGAACTGCAATAGTTCCCAGGGCAATTCAGATTTGTAATTCCATTCTACCGTAGAACCAAATTCATTTCCCATAAACAGGAGTTTTCCTCCCGGATGGGTAAACATATAGGTATAGAGCAGCCGCAGGTTGGCAAATTTTTGCCATTCATCACCCGGCATTTTATAAACCATCGGACTTTTGCCATGAACAACTTCATCATGACTAAGCGGCAGCATGAAATTTTCATCATAATAATACATCATGCTGAACGCAAAGAGATCCTGGTTAAACTGGCGGAACAGCGGATCATTTTTGAAGAAACGTAAGGTATCATGCATCCAGCCCATCATCCATTTCATTCCGAAACCAAGTCCGTCTTCAAAAGTGGGTTTTGATACACCCGGCCAGTCGGTGGCCTCTTCCGCAATGGTCTGCACATCCGGAAAATCACGAAAAATCGTTTCGTTGAAATCTTTGATAAAGGCAATCGCTTCCAGATTGCCATCGCCACCGAATTCATTGGGTTCCCATTGTCCTTCGTTTCTGCTGTAATTTAATTTCAGCATGGATGACACAGCATCCACCCGAAATCCATCAATATGAAACTGATCAAACCAGTAGCGTGCATTGCTGATCAGAAAAGATTTTACTTCTCCCCGTTTGTAATTGAAGATATAGGAGTTCCAGTCGGGGTGATAGCCCTTGCGCATATCCGCATACTCATAGGTGTGAGTTCCGTCAAACATGTATAATCCGTGCGAATCGTAGGGGAAATGGGAAGGCACCCAATCGAGTATGACACCAATTCCTTCCTGGTGAAACGCATCAATCATGGCTTTGAATTCCTGGGGAGAACCAAATCTCGAAGTAGGTGCATAATAACCGGTACCCTGGTAGCCCCAGCTTCCATCAAACGGATGTTCCATCACCGGCATGAATTCCACATGGGTGAACCCCATTTCTTTCACATAAGGTACCAGGCGTGCTGAAATCTGCTCGTAGGTATTATAGGTTTCTTCATCGTGTTTATTCGGACGCATCCAACTGGCCAGATGCACTTCATACACACTCCAGGGTGCTTTCAGGGAATTGTGCTGTTTTCGCGTTTTCATCCATTCCTCATCTTTCCAGGAATACTGCGTATCCCAGGTTATGGATGCTGTCAATGGCCGTTTTTCCCAGAAACGCGCAAAGGGATCCCCCTTATCCAGTTCGACACCCTGGTAGCCCTTAATCCTGTATTTGTATACTTCTCCTAATCCGAGCTTTGGTATAAATCCTTCCCAAACTCCGCTTTTATCCCAGCGCGGGTACAGTTCATATTCATTGTTTCGCCAGTCGTTGAAATTGCCTTTTACAGATACGCTGGTGGCATTCGGAGCCCAAACGGCAAAATAAATGCCCCAGGTTTCCAATACCTGAATCGAATGGGATCCGAATTTTTCATACAACCGGTAATTGGTACCCTGTTGAAAATTCCGTATGTCCTCATCCGTTAGTAAAGAGTAGTTCCACACGTTCCGGCTCGTGTCTATAAAGTTATCTTGTTCGTAGGAAGGTTCTGGTAATGAAGACATAGTGTGTTCGTTGTCTTTAAAATTAAGGTAAAATGCGGGTAATTGGGTGTTTTGTGGGAAAGGCTTTTTAACGAAGTATTAGTGATGAGCGGTAAACTATTATGAAAATAAATGTCAAATTTTGGCGCTGCCAGCTAAACCCAACTATGAGAAAATTTTTGATCGTTTGGGCTGTCCTGTTAGCCAGTAATTTGGTACAGGCCCAAACAACTACCGTTAGAGGACAAATTGCAGATACCTCGGAAAAAAAACCGCTTGTAAATGCAGTTGTTGCCCTGCTCTCCCCCGATTCTGTTTTATTGCAGCATACCCGAACGGATGCAAAAGGAAATTTCGAGCTCAAAGCTTCGGATGGTAAGCCTCATCTCCTCCTAGTCAGTTACCCCAAGTTTGCCGACTTTCTCGATGTGTTAAATCCTGCCGGCTCTTCCTATGATATCGGGAAGATCAACCTGATTAAGAAATCAGTTTTACTGGAAGAAGTAATTGTTTCACAGAAAATCGGTGCCATCCGGATGAAAGGCGATACCCTTGAATTCCGTGCCGATAGTTTTGCTGTACGGCAGGGCGCTAATGTGGAAGAATTGCTGAAACGATTACCGGGCTTACAGGTCAATCAGAAAGGAGAAATTACCGCCCAGGGTGAACGGGTACAAAAAGTACTGGTAGATGGGGAAGAATTCTTCAGCGATGACCCTGCGGTGGTTACACAGAATCTCCAGGCAGATGCGATTGAAAAAGTACAGGTCTTTGATAAAAAAAGCGAACAGGCCACGTTCACCGGTATTGATGATGGCGAAAAACAAAAGACCATTAACCTTACGCTCAAGGAAGACCGGAAAAAAGGCTATTTCGGAAAGGCAAAACTCAGCGGCGGACTACCGGATTATTTTGAAAACGAAGCCATGATCAATGCGTTTAAGGGTAAACGTAAGTTGGCTGCTTATGGTACCATGGCCAATACCGGCAAGGCTGGCTTAAGCTGGCAGGACAATGATCGTTTTGGTGGCGGCTCCAATATGGAATACAATGAGGAAGACGGATATTTTTATTCCTTTTCGACATCGGATGAATTTAATACCTGGGGCGGACAATACAACGGAGAAGGACTGCCGAAAGCCTGGACGGCCGGAGCGCATTATTCCAATAAACTGAATGCCGATAAAGTTCATGTAAACGGTAACTATCAGTTTTACAAGCAGAATATTGAAAACGAAGGGGCCAATACCAGCCAGTCGATTCTGGCCGATCGTCTGTTCTACAATAACAGTACCCGCAAAACTTCGACGATGAACCTGAAGCATCAGCTGACGGGTTTTTATGATGTGAAGCTGGATTCATTGTCGAGTTTAAAAATCAGTGTCGATGGTATGCAGGGACAGGCAAACAATGCCTCCGTATTTAGTTCAGAGGCCCTGGGAGATCTGCAACAACTGATCAATAACCAGGATCGCCGACTCAGTTCTATCGGCGACCGGCAACAGATGAAAACATCTGCTATCTGGAGAAAAAAATTCATGAAAGCGGGTCGTACATTATCCGTAAACTTCGATCAGCAATACCAGAACAATGCAACCAATGGTAACCTGTTTTCGGTGAACCGGTTTTTTGATGGCAATGGAAACCTGACGAATACCGATACGGTGGACCAGGTAAAAAACAATTATTCCCAGTCGAATATCTGGGGCGGAAGGGTTTCCTATACAGAACCCATATCAAAAAAATGGTTTGTAGAAGCGAACTATGGCTACCGGATTAACAACAGCAAGGCCTTGCGTAGTTCATTTGTAAAAGATTTCAATGGTAAATATGAAGTGCTGGACAGTTTGTTCAGCAGTGATTATGCCTTTGATTTTAATACCCACAGTACGGGACTGAATTTCCGTTTCAATGGTTCCAGAATTATGGCTTCCTTTGGAAGTAATATCAACTTCGCTGATTTCCGGCAGAAAGACCTGGTAAATGACACCGTGTACAAATATGGATTTACCAACTTTTTTCCCAAAGCGAATATCCGGTTTAAGATGGGAGCACAACGCGGATTGAACCTGCGTTATAATGGACAAACAGCTCAGCCAACCCTGCAGCAGATCCAGCCCATTATAGAGAATACGGATCCGCTGAATATCCAGGTCGGTAATCCGAATCTGAAACAGGAATTCCGGCATAACCTGAACCTGAATTACAATGATTACAAAGTACTGACTGGTCGAAACGTATACTTTAACATCGGGGTCAATTTAATTGATAACGCGATTAGTCGCGCTGATAATGTGGATGCTCAGGGCAGACGCGAGTTCAGCTTCGTAAATGTGGATGGAAATATCAATTACTTCATGTATGCCGGCTATTGGAAGGAATTGAAAAAAATCAAATCTAGTTTCAATATGGGCCTCAACTGGAATGGAGGCAAGAATAATAATTTTGTGAACGATGTGAAGAATACCAATACCTATTCATCCATGGGGGGAAATCTTTCATTTTATAAAAACAAAGACAAGAAATACTTTCTGGAGTTTTCTTTTGGTCCCAATTTTACCCGAAACGTTTCTTCCCTACGGCCTGATGTGGTTACCAAATTCTGGACAACCGACACAAGATTCGGTGGATCCGTTTTCTTCCTGAAAGATTTTGAACTGAACTCCACAGCCACTTACCAATGGCGGCAGAAAACAGATGTATTTGGCGAAGACAGGAATGTAGTTCTGTGGAATGCGTTTGTATCCAAAAAGTTCCTCAAGAAAAAGACGGCTGAATTTCGGTTGTCCATCAACGATATCCTGAATCAGAATATCGGGTTTCAGCGGAGTGCCAACAGCAATTTCATTTCCGAGAATACCTACAGTACACTCCGGCGGTATTGGTTGCTGGGGGTGATCTGGAATTTCAGTCGTAACCCTGGTCAAAAATAATCATATGAAAAAGCTAGTTGTTCTTACTGTTGCGATTTTCTCCGGTTTGGTAAGTTTTGGCCAGGCTGCACGTTTTTTGGGAGCGGGCACCATCGAATACGAACGCCGGATCAATGTACACCGGCAAATGGAGCAGGATGACCCGGAAGAGTCCAGTGATTTCTGGAAAGAGTTTATGTCGAAACAGCCAAGGTTTCAGAACTCCTATTTTAACCTGGCATTTAATTCCAACAAAGGCATTTATCAACCCGGTCGGGAGCCGGATAAAAAACTGGAGCCCTGGTTATTGGGCCCGGCAAAGGAAAATACGGTACTGACTGATTATTCAAGTGGGCAGCTTACCAGCAGGCGCAGAGTATTTGAAGAAAATTTTATTGTAACGGATAGTCTGTCGAGGTTGCAATGGAAGCTGAGTAGCGAAACCCGTGAAATTGCCGGTTTCGAATGCCGGAAGGCGGTTGCCGTGATTAGTGATTCTGTTTATGTGGTGGCATTTTATACCGATGAAATTCCGGTTAGCGGCGGACCTGAATCTTTTGGCGGATTGCCCGGCATGATCCTCGGTTTGGCGGTACCCCGTTTGTATACTACCTGGTTTGCGACGAAAGTAGAAATTACGGAAGCACCTGCATCCGCGTTTAAAGTGAATGAGAAAGGTAAAAAGATTGCGGGTCGGGAACTGGCTCCTTTTCTTCAGTCCACGTTTACCGACTGGGGTAAACGTGGAGAGAAGTTTATCTGGTGGAGCCTGTTATAGGAATTAGTTGACACCCAACTGCAGCACCAGCATTGACAGGGGACGCAAACTGATGGAGCCTGTTACTGAATAGTTGGATCCGGTTGTAATGTCTACGCCATGGGTAAAACCTGCTGTCCGTTCAAGGAATCGTTTCCCATCAATGGTTTTGGTTTCAGTCATGGTATTCATGATACACATGATGGTCTGATTCCCATCGTAGCGGAAATACACATACACACCGTCTTCGGGAACAAACTGCATGAGCTTACCTGTTTGCAAGGCCGTTGATTTTTTACGGAACTGCGCCAGGGTGCGGATATGATTAAAAATCGCGTTCTCTTTTTCGGTTCGGCCTGCAGCCGTGAATTTGTTTTCTTTATCGCCCGGCCAGCCACCTTTGAAATCAAGCCGTACCCAGCCATCCGGGTTGGTAAAACCGGTCATCAGGTTTTCATTGCCATAATAGAGTTGCGGAATGCCCCGAAACGTTAATAACCAGCTCAGTGCCATTTTGTATTTGGCGGTATCTTCCTGCAGTACACTGTAGAACCGCGCCAGATCATGGTTGTCGAGGAAAATGACCTGCTTCATCGGATCCTTGTACATATAATCCTGCGCCGTGGTGGTATATAGTTTATTCACTCCATCCGTCCAGCCAAAAGGTTTGGTCAGCGATTCCTGAATACCATAGAACAGTGTCTGAAAATCAGTAGTCCCGGGCAGGTTACTTCTGAAGGGAACATCGCCCAGCGTATTCTCTGTAAAATAGGCCTGGTTGGGAACACCATGAACCCAGGTTTCGCCAAATATGCTGATACGGGGATATTCATCCAGTAAGGCTTTATTGCAGCGATTCATGAAATCGAGGTCGTTGTAGATATAGGTATCCACCCGCCAGCCATCCACCCCGAATTCCTCCACGCTCCAGATGGCATGCTGAATAAGAAAATTCGCTACATAGGGATTGCCCTGATTGAGGTCGGGCATCATGGGGGTAAACCAGCCATCCAGTAGTCTGGTTTTATCCGCCTGGCTGGCGTAGGGATCAAATAATACCTGGTCTTTGTAGTTGGTGCCCGTGTAAGAGGGCCATTCATGCAACCAGTCCTTCATCGGTTTATCCTGTACAAAAAAATGATAGAGGCCGGTATGATTATAAATCACATCCTGTATCAGCTTCATGCCGCGTTTATGCAATTCATCACTCAGGCGAAGATAATCTTCGTTTGTGCCTATCCGTGGTTCTACCTTATAATGATTGGTGATGGCATAACCGTGTTCGGTCCGGTCGGGCATATTATTTTGCCAAACGGGTAAACTCCAGAGTGCTGTAATGCCGAGATCCTGCAGGTAATCGAGGTGATTAATGATGCCCTGTAAGTCGCCGCCATGCCGGTGAAAGATGGAATCGCGGTTGAGCGACTGATCCAGGAGTCCGGGTATTTTATCATTGGCCGGATTGCCATTACTGAAGCGATCGGGAATTAATAAATAGACCAGGTCCTCTGAGCGAACACCCTGCGCATAGGTAATACCGTTACCTGTTCTGCGGGCCTTTAAAGGTAGACTGGCTTTCATGGTTTGTTTACCCAGTTTGCTGCTGATTTCCAGTTGACCAGGCTTCGCCGCGCCGGATATGATTAAATCAATGAATACATAATTCGGATTTTCTGCCGGCTGGATTTTTTCAACCATAACACCCGGATAGTTTGCGATGCTAACGACACCTTTTCCGAAATCCTTGCCATGTACCATTACCTGGACTTTCGGATTCTTCATTCCAACCCACCAGTTGGTGGGGTAACAATTGATTTCCTGGGCACTAACCATTAAGCTGGTTATCATAACAAACCAGGCCAGACAAATTTTTCTCAACATAATAAAGCAATTAATAAATAAGCAATCAGGACTTCGCGAGCAGTCGTTTTTTCTCCTGCTGGATTTTGATCCAACCTTCATCGTACACAAACAGTACACTGATAGCGGCGCAAATCATGAAGAATCCTGCCAGTACGATGGCATAAATAGGTTGCCCATCGTAAATATTTTTTACAATCCATCCATTCACCAAACCGTTGACAATCTGCGGGAGTGTAATGAAGAAATTGAAGATGCCCATATAGATACCCAATTTGCCAGCGGGGATGGAACCGGAGAGGATTACATAAGGCATAGCGAGGATACTTGCCCAGGCCAATCCTACTCCAACCATTGAAAATTTAAGCATGGTCGGATCTTTCAGAAAATAAATTGAAATCAGACCGATACCTCCTGCAAACAGAGAAAGTGCATGGGTCATTTTACGACCAAACTGACGGGCAACGATGGGGAGCATGAGTGCATAAATCATGGCAACAAAATTGTACACACCGAAAGCTGAACTTACTTTATTGCCGGCATCGTTATAGTCAACGGATTTCGAATAATCGCCAGATAAACCATACACATGGGTAGCCACCGCATCGGTTGTAAACACCCACATACTGAACAGGGCAAACCAGCTGAAGAACTGCACCAAACCCAGTTGTTTCATGGTTCGGGGCATATTGCCAAAATCCTTGAAAATATCCAGCAGGCTGGATTTCTCTTGTGATTGCTCCGCTTTTCCATGGTATTTTTCATATTCAGCCGGCGGATATTCCTTTGAGTAGAATACAGTGATCAGGATGGCAGCCATGAAAACAGCCGCACCGATATAAAAGGAATACTTGATATTATCTGCTACACCGGAAGCACCGGCTTCTTTACTGAAACCGGATTCAGCCAGAAATTCCGGGAGTATGGAACCAACAACAGCACCCAGACCGATTAAAAAAGTCTGGATACTAAAGCCAAGAGTACTTTGTTTATCCGATAAATTATCTGCCACCAGTGCACGGAAGGGTTCCATGGCAATATTAAAGGAGGCGTCCATGACCATCACCATGCCGGCACCAATCCAGAGTGCGGGAATGAGTCCGGATAAACTACCTGAATTTGGAAGAAAAATCAGCGCAATGGAAGAAAGTATAGCCCCAACTAAAAAGTACGGTTTCCGGCGGCCAACCCGGTTCCAGGTTCTGTCGCTGTAATGCCCGATGATCGGTTGAACAATCATTCCTACTACCGGCGCAACCAGCCAGAATGCGGGCAGGTGTTCGACATCGGCACCAAAGGATCGTAATATGCGGCTGGTATTGCCATTCTGTAAGGCAAATCCAAACTGAATGCCGAGGAAGCCAAAACTCATGGTAACAATCTGGGCAATGGAAAGTGCAGGTTTGGGAAGAAGTCCTGATCCGGTTTGCCCACCAGTTGGAGCTGATACAGCCATAACAATCGTTTTATAATGTGTAAGTTTTACACAACGTTCGAAAATAAGGAAAAAATATGAAACGTGAGATCTGAGACGTGAGACGTGAAAAGAAAAGGGTGCTCCAATCCCGGAACACCCTTCTCACGTTTCACATCTCACGTCTCACTTCTTCTATATCACAAATCCGTTTGGTATCACAGCGCCCTTTTTCACTACCACAATTCCGTCTTTTACCGTATAGAGGGCATGATCACAGTTTTCAAGATGGGTGCCGCCATTGATGCGCACATCATCGCCAATGCGTACGTTTTTGTCAACGATGGCATTTTTGATATAACAGCGATCACCGATTCCAAGGATAGGCTGTCCGTTTTGGCGGGCCAGGTTCATATCCGGAATGGTTTCGAAATAGTCATTTCCCATCAGGTAACTATTCACCACAGTAGAGCCATGACCGATACGCGAACGAATACCCACTACCGTATTTTCAACCCTGGAGGCATTGATGATGGAGCCTTCGGCGATAACGGTTTTCTCGAGGGTAGAGCCGCTGATTTTGGCCGGTGGCAGCATACGTGCGCGAGTATAGATCGCGTTTTTATTATCAAATAAATTGAATTCAGGTATGTCTTTGGTCAGGCTGATATTTGCTTCGAAGAAGGAATAAATATTTCCGATATCAGTCCAATAACCATCGTATTGATAGCTGCAGACTTTGTACTTGTGAATGGATTCCGGAATGATTTCCTTTCCAAAATCGGTGGCATCTTTTTTCTCGTTTTCGAGCAGATCGAAGAGTAGTTTCCGGTTGAAAATATAGATACCCATAGACGCCAGGTAATTCCTGCCCTGCTTGCGCATTTCATCTCCGGTATCACTGATCCATTCAGCCAGTACATCTTTTTTAGGCTTTTCCACGAAAGAGGTAATAAAACCATCTGCCGCTTTCAGAATGCCGAATTCCGGAGCTTCGCGTTCAGCAACCGGGATGGTAGCAATAGAGATATCCGCATTCGATTTTTTATGGTTCTCCAGCATTTCGCTGAAGTCCATCTGGTAGAGCTGGTCGCCGGAAAGGATCAGTACATATTCACTTTCAAACGGGGTGATATGCCGAAGGCTCTGGCGAACGGCATCTGCTGTTCCCTGGAACCAGGTCGGGTTATCAGGCGTTTGCTCTGCTGCTAGAATATCAACAAAGGCAGCGCTGAAAGCACTGAAATGGTAGGTGTTTTTGATATGTCTGTTTAGCGAGGCCGAGTTGAACTGGGTAAGTACGAACATCCGGTTGATATTGGAGTTCATACAATTGGAAATGGGAATATCTACCAGGCGGTATTTGCCTGCGATGGGAACGGCCGGTTTACTTCTGCTGGCGGTCAGGGGATAGAGGCGGGTACCTGCACCACCCCCGAGAATAACGGCAAGTATTTCTTTGCTGATTGACATATCGTAAAATTTGGATTAGATTGGTTATTGGTGTTTGTGGGCCTATTAAGATAACAAAGATTTGTATAAGTCGATGTATTGTTTCGCACTGACATCCCAGCCAAAATCAAGCTCCATCAGTTTGCGCCGGATGCCGTCAAAAAGAAGCTGGTCTTCATATAATTCAACCGCCCGGTACACCCCGTTCGTAATATCTCCAACGGAAGCGTTATTAAATGAGATACCATACCCTCCGGGTTCTCCGATATCAATTACAGTATCGCGCAAACCACCGGTTCGTCGAACTACCGGCACCGTTCCATACCGCATGGCATAGAGCTGGTTGAGTCCGCATGGTTCTACCCGGCTGGGCATAAGCAGAAAATCCGCTCCTGCGTACATACGGTGACTTAGTTGTTCATTGTATCCGATTTTGGAATTGTAAAAGCCCATCCAGTAAGAACGCATCGTATCCAGTTCCTGTTCTACATGGGGTTCCCCGCTTCCAAGAACCAGGAAGTTCATTCGCTGATCTATATAATACAGGGAATCGCCAATGGCACGGGGCAGGAGATCCGCTGCTTTTTCACCCACCAGTCGCCCTATGAATACAAACAAAGGTTTTTCGGGATTGAGGTTGAATTCCGCGCAAAGGGCTTCCTTATTGGCCCGCTTTCCGGCTGCCAGCGATTTAATGGAATAATGCTCACTGAGGTAACTATCCGTTTCAGGATTCCATACATCTGAATCAATGCCGTTTAGTATACCGACACATTTTCCTTTCTCATATTCGAACAGCGCTTCCAGGCCGTTGCTGTCCTGCCGCATCTCATAGAGATAACTCCAGCTTACGGTGGTTACTTTCCAGGCGCTCCGGATGCCGGCTGCCAGCGGATTGATCAAATTGTTCCAGTCGAGTATACCCCAGCGCCAGCCATCCCAGTGAGGGATATAATCCGACTGACTCCAGTCCATCCAGCCCTGGTACTGCGCATTGTGAATGGTCAGAACGGTTGGGATCGCTGCCAGGTGGGAATACTGGTAGCAGTACTTCACCATAAATGGAATCAGCGCAGTATGATGATCGTGTACATGAAGAATATCGGGGTGGTGTTTCCAGGAACTAACCCAGTCAACCACTGCGATCTGGAAAGAGGTGAATCGTTCTGTATCATCCGGATACCCGTAAATTTTTTCGCGGTCCAGTAATCCGTTGATATCAACAAGGTATAAATCGAATCCGAGTTTGTTGGTGGTTTCTTTAATAACGGTATAATCAAACCATGTCGTACCCAGATAGGCACTTGATTTATGCACCACTTCCCATTTGTTTTCGTACAGGAATTTGGTCCTGTACATGGGCATTACGACTTTATTGATATGACCGGCTTCTGTAAGGTACTTTGGTAAGGCACCCACTACGTCACCTAATCCGCCTGCCTTTGCTACCGGATAACATTCGGCTGAAACATGTAGAATCTCCATAGAAATAATTACGGTTGAATATAACAAGAAAATGGATTGGGGGGACGATCCATTGAAAAAATTTCAGACAAATGAAATTCTTCCTATTTTCACTGATTCAGTGCAAGTTCTGCTTGTCAAATCAAAAACCCGGATTTTATCATGTCGCAAACCAAACAACCCACTAATACAGGTGCCTTAGCAACGCTTGTAATGGTATTCTTTTTTTGGGGCTTTATTGCCGCTTCGAACAGTATTCTGATTCCATTTTGCAAAACTCACTTTAATCTGAACCAGTTTCAGAGCCAATTAATCGGATCGGCTTTTTATGGTGCTTATTTCATCGGAAGTCTGATTTTATTCATCGTTTCCAATAGTTTGGGATATGACATTTTAAACAAGATCGGTTATAAAAAAGGGATCATTTACGGGTTATGGATATCCGTAGCGGGCGCCCTGCTGATTATTCCTTCGGCCAACGCCAACTCCTTCCCTGCCCTGCTCGGCTCCCTGTTTGTGGTAGCGCTGGGTTTCTCCCTTCAGCAAACTGCTGCGCAACCTTTTGCTATTGTGTTGGGTGATCCATCTACCGGTACACAGCGATTGAACCTTGGTGGCGGGGTGAATTCCCTGGGAACCACACTGGGACCCATTATTGTCAGCTTTTTCCTGTTCGGATCGGTTACTGATGTGGGTAAGGAAGTAACGATCACCAATATCAATACCCTCTATATTATTGTAGCTGCTGTTTTTGCTGCTGTTGCACTCTTTTTCTCGTTTTCAAAAAATCTGCCCGACGGCAAAAACGATGAACGTTTTGAGAAAGCCAATAAAGCGGCCGGAGCCCTGTTGCTGATGACGGGTATTATTCTAGGTATCATCCTGGTAGGTCAGTTTACGGATACCAGCAAACTGGTATTACTGATGCTGACCCTCATTACCGTAGTGGCCATCCTTTTTTATTCCAATGCCTCCGCGGTAAAAAGTCCGGAAGGCTGGGGTGCGATGCGCTATCAGCAACTGATCTATGGCATGCTTGGCATTTTTGTATATGTGGGTGTGGAAGTGACCATTGATAATAATTTTGGTGCCCTCCTGAAAATGCCGGGTTATTTTAATGAAGTTGGATTGGATGAAAGTGAAATCTCTCATTTTATTTCCCTGTACTGGGGTAGTTTGATGATTGGCCGCTGGACAGGTGCCATCGGTGTATTCAACCTATCTGCCATGGGTAAGCGAATAGCAACCATTGTGGTGCCTTTTATCGCTTTTGCGGTGGTGCTGTTTGCCAATCATCTGAAAGGAAATAATATCAGTGACCTTTATGGATATTCTGTGGTAGTGGTAATTATGATCATTGCCTTCTTCTATGGTCAGGAAAAGCCGGTTAAAACATTGCTGACAGTTTCTGTACTGGCTACTATTTTTATGTTGATCGGAGTTTTTACAAAAGGGCTTATTTCCGTATACGCGCTGATGGCGGGTGGATTGTGTTGTTCGGTCATGTGGCCATCTATCTTCTCGTTGGGAGTTGCCGGTCTGGGCAAATACACGAGTCAGGGTTCAGCCTTCCTGATTATGATGATTCTAGGTGGAGCGGTGATTCCTCCTTTGCAGGGAGTTTTTGGAGATATTAAGGATATGCATTTTTCTTATTTATTAGCCGCGGCCTGTTTTGCATTCCTTGCTTATCTTGCGCTCAAACTTAAAAACGTATTAACCTCCCAGGGGCTGGATTTCGACAGCCAGATTGGTGGTGGACATTAATTGCAAGCGAACATGAGCATGACTAAAATTCCTTTAGAATACGCCATTGGTGTGGATATCGGTGGCACCAATACCAAATGTGGTATTGTTAACCGTCGTGGTGAAGTTTTACAATACGAGCAATTATCGACCCCGGAATATGAAAATCCGGAAGCATTTGTGGATGCACTTTGTGTACGGTTAAACCTGATGATTGAAAAAGTTGGAGGGGTTGAACTGATCAAAGGCATTGGAATTGGTGCACCGAACGGAAATTATTATACCGGCACCATCGAATATGCACCGAATCTTCGCTGGGTGGGCGTAGTTCCTCTGGCGGATATGGTGAGCGAACGGATGGGTTTGGCTACTGCGCTTACCAATGATGCGAATGCTGCAGCCGTGGGTGAAATGCAATATGGGGCAGCCAAGGGCATGCGCGATTTTATCACCATAACCCTGGGAACGGGCGTTGGAAGTGGCATCGTTGCAAATGGACAGCTTATTTACGGCCATGATGGTTTTGCCGGCGAACTGGGACATACGATTATTCGTCCGGGTGGCCGTCCTCACTGGTCTACTCAACTGAGTGGTTCCCTGGAAGCCTATGCTTCCGCTACCGGAGTGGTGCTGACTGCCAAAGAAATGCTGCAGAACGAACCGGATAAACCCAGCATGCTGCGCAAATACAACCTGGAAGAGTTAACCAGTAAGCAGATTTTTGATTGTGCCATGCAGGGCGATGAAATTTCTCAGGCTGTTTACCGGTTTACCGGTCAGATCCTGGGCGAATCGCTGGCCAATTTTGTCATGTTTTCTTCACCGGAAGCGATCATCCTTTTCGGCGGACTGATTAAAGCCGGTTCGTTGATATTTGATCCTACGATTGAGCATATGGAGCGCAACCTGCTGCCCATCTTCAAGAACAAAGTGAAAGTGATCAAAAGTGATTTGCACGAAGCCGATGCGGCTATTCTCGGCGCCAGTGCGCTGGTATGGGAGATGAAGCAGAGTAGTTCTTCGTTGTGAGGAAGTGAGATGTGAGATGTGAGA
>CAZJNY010000042.1:14695-21555 GCA_964547405.1 uncultured Flavihumibacter sp.
GCCCGCTGGCCCTCTTTATCGGATGGCCGGATGGTTTCCTTTCCGTTGATCAGCATACAGGAACTGCCGCCACCATCCAGGTTGAGTGCTTCCACGCAGCCCAGTTGAACAAGCATAGCGGCTGTTTCAGTTAGAGTGGCACCTGCTGCAATACCAGGATTTCTGCCCTCGATAACCAGCACAATTAATTTGCCATCCTTTGTATAACCAATTGCTGTGCGTGGATGAGCATCATTGATCGCCTTTCCGGCAAATTTTCGCTCTTCATTATTGGTGATGGTTATACTACTGTTTTGAACCAGTACAGGTCCGCCGCCAACTACCGTTTGCATTTTCCAGCGGTGGAGTTGCGTGCTGAATGAAGTATGATTGAAAATGCTGGTTGAGGTTTTCGCATTGGTTAATGAAAACCTGCTATTGCTATCTTTTATTAAAGGTGGAATCAGTTGTGTCGCATAGGGTTTTCGTTTATTCGTCGCCGTGAAAGTCCAGGCTACATCCATTTCTCCTTTCTTACTGATACCAAGTGCGCTAACAAAAGGATGATAATACAAGCCACTATCGGTTCCCCTGCCTGCTATGGTATGCTGATTATAAGCAAGCAGCTTTCCCTTATTTACGATAATGTTCAGGTTCAGATTCTCTTTAAAGGAAAAGAAACTGGTATTCACCACCAATACCGGCTGCTTGTTTTTAGCATAAAATCCGGAGGGCGTGAGTCGCCGGTTTTGGGTGGTATCATGCTCCACCAGTAGGTTTCCGGAACGGAGATCGGCAATTGCATAAAATGCTCGTAAAGGCTTGTTATTGTAAATGCCTTCAAAGGAATACAACTGCATGCCGGAAGGCAAGGGTCCATAATCGGATGACCTGTCTTGCCAACTGATGGGAACCCCGTTCTGGATACCCCAAAATAAAAGGCCGGTTAAGGCCTTTAAAAAAAACATACTCATTGTATTCACTTGAGCGTTGAATTCTATGTTAGTTCAATTAGAAAAAAACTGCTTCATCAGGAAGCCTTATAAACTTCCATTCCCTGCTTCTCTTCCATCCATTTTTGTTTTCCATAACCGGGAATTACATGGCGCTCGGAGTGATAGGAGGAACGTACCAGCGGACCACTTTCCACATAGTCTAACCCCAAGGTATAACCGATTTCGCGGTATTCAGCAAATTCATCCGGGTGCACAAAGCGATCCACCGGCAAATGTTTTTTGGTGGGCTGGAGGTATTGACCGATGGTTACCACATCCACCCCATTATCGCGCAAATCAGTCAGGGTCTGAATTACTTCTTCTTTGGTTTCTCCCAATCCCAGCATGATCCCGCTTTTCACCCGCATTCCGCCATCTTTCAACGTTCTTAGTACTTCCATGCTTCTCCAGTATTTTGCCTGGATACGCACTTTTCTGGTCAGGCGTTCTACCGTTTCAATATTATGTGATACCACTTCAGGAGCCGCTTCAATGATTCGTTCTATCTGGTCTTTTATTCCTTTGAAATCCGGAATCAGGGTCTCCAGGGTAGTATCAGGATTCAACTGTTTTACTGCCCTGATGGTATTGTACCAGATGGTAGAGCCACCATCTTTTAGTTCATCACGGTCAACAGAGGTCAGTACCGCATGTTTCACTTTCATCAAGTGGATAGCTTCTGCCACACGCTGCGGCTCATCCCAGTCTACCGGATCCGGTCTGCCGGTGGCAACCGCACAAAAACCACAACTCCGGGTACAGGTATTGCCTAAAATCATAAAGGTGGCCGTGCCTTCTCCCCAGCATTCTCCCATATTGGGACAATTTCCACTCTCACATATCGTATGAAGTTTATGTGTATCGACAAGAGAACGAACGTGTTTATAACTTTCCCCGATGGGAAGTTTCACTCTTAACCAATTTGGCTTCTTTATAGCAGACTCAGATTTCGGAACAGCTGCAACTACGGGTAATTCCTGCATAATGGATCAAAATTACATTACTTACGCTTACCAAACAGCACGGTAACGTAGGCATTAAAAAACAGGTTCCGCTCCTTATTGTTCACCATTTGTAATACGGACTGGCTGTAATACTCAATATTAACACCTGCCTCGATAGCAGAAACCAGTTCATTGAAACGGCCGTAATCAAACCGAAGGGCTGCTTTCGCGTGTGCCCCCGGATTTAGTTTTACCTCTCCCCAGCCCACGGTAAAGCCGGAAGCACCGAGGTAGGCATACTGGCGGAAATCTTCAATTTCCGTAAACCGTTTCCGGCTTCTTTCTTCCGTAGTACGATCCACAACATCTACATAATAGGGTTTCTCCAGGCCCAGGCTGACTCCACCGGCCCAAATTCCGGTTACGGAGACCCCGTTTTTATTGCTTTTTCCGCCGATCAGGTGTTGCTGACCGTAAGCTCCCTTGAGTTGATAAAAATTGCTGGCTTTTCCGAATACATATTGATTCACATTACCTGTAAACAGATCAATGCTGCCTGCATCCTTATCTTCCTTGGGATGTTTTTTTTCATTGAATTCGATCTGAATCAGTCTTGTTTTGCGCGGGGTTAAAAATTTCCCTTTTTCAAACCAGACTCCCCACCCATCACTGTTCAGTCGTAGACCAAAAACATTGTGTTTATTAAAGATCAGCTGCCCTTCCTCCTCCATTTTCAGCAGGGCATTGATTCTTTCCTTTTTTTCAGCTTTCTTATCCTTTTTGGAGGATGCGGGATTGGATTGGGCCCATACCATGGTTGTCATCACAATTCCTATCGGCAATAACAAGATTTTTTTCACAGTCATTTTTTTAGGTACCTGCTAGCGTAAATTTATGCAAAAATAACAGCATGACAGCATCCGTTGTTTACGAAGGACATTTACGTTGTACCGCTACCCACCTGCAAAGCGGTACGGCTATCGAAACTGACGCACCAACTGACAATAAAGGAAAAGGAGAACGTTTTTCACCTACTGATATGGTTTGTGTAGCCCTTGGAACCTGCGCCATTACTACAATGGGCATTAAAGCACAGGATATGGGAATCGAGCTTGCCGGTACTACTATTGATATCCAGAAACACATGGTGAGTGATCCCAGAAGGATCGGAAAAATTGACGTTGTTATTCGGTTTCCACAAACGTTAAACCTTAGTGAAAAAGACAGAGTGATCCTGGAACGGGTTGGAAACAACTGTCCGGTTGTTAAAAGTCTATCTCCGGATGTCAATATTCACCTTGTTTACGAATGGTGAGTTTGCCCTAACAGATACCTTCCAATAGAACAATCCAGGCATCTTTTTGCCTCACAATAGTATTTTTTCAATTCAATCAGTGCCTGACTTTCGAGCGCTGAATCACAGGTGGCACCTACGCGCTGCCATTGTTTGATCAGCGTGTTCCGTTCTGCCGGCAATTGCAGGTACCAATTGAGCGCTTTTTGTTGTAAGGATGGTTGTTGCTGATGCAATCCTGCTGCATATAAAAAGGGAATTATAACATTGATGAGTAACTGCTGTATGAGCTCTTCTCCTATATGCTTTGGCTGATAGGGGGAGGCTTCTTCCAGCGTGAAATGATAATGCCAGAAATCATTTGCAGTAATCTCCAGGGTTCTGGCAATCACTACCGGATTTTCTGCTTCCAGCCAGTTTCTGCTGAACATGCCCTGCTTATGCCATAGCATGGCCAGTTGTGCCAGTCGTACTTCAGGAAACGCAGTTGGACGCATCCGCAGCTTTTGCATCCTTCCATGTAGTTGTGGTAACTGGTATTTATGTTTTAAAAACTGGTACTCCCGCTGCAATAATTGCACATATGGGTCGGCGTTGGACTCATTCAGCAGATTGGCTTGTCCCAATAACAAGGCTTCCAGCTGTATTACCTGATCCTTGTGCCTGGCCATGATTCTGGATGGCAGACTCTCCGCCACCCGCTCAAAAAAATCACCATTTACCACTGAGCCCATATACCGGGCCATCCAACACCAGCAGGCATCATTCCAGTTGTGCTGACAGGATTTGTATAGTTTGAGTAATTCCCGGGCTTTCCGATGAATCCGCTCCTGTATGAGTTGCTGTTTCCACGCAGCCCAATAAGCTGTACTGATCTCGGAAAGCCATTCCTGGCAAACCAATTGCCCACCCGCCTGCATGAGCTGTTCATAACGTTCCAGTAATATTCCTGATACCCTGTTTTGCAATACTAGTGTGGGAAGGCTCGCCGATAACCCGGGTGCATCGTTTTCCCAAACCACATGAAGGATTACATTGTTGTAGGCAGGATCCGTCTGGTGCCGATGCTGGTACCACTGAGAACTTTTTACATGTATCTCCACATTTCCTGCCCAGAGAGTTCCATCCAGCAGAATGCGCGCATTCAGAAAATCCGGACCCTGGTCGTGGTTCCAGCTTCCGGGATCACGGATGATCAGTTCTTCACCGGTTTCCAGTACCAGGTTATTCAACTGGAAGTATTTTTCCTGCCAGATAAACTGTAATAGCCGCTCTTTCATTTTTTATGAAAAATAAGCGACCGATTGCTGCGGGTCAAGCGTTAAAACACCTGAGTTTGAAGGGTCTGAACAACGCGACTCACAGGCAGCCCCATTACATTGTAAAAATCCCCTTCAATGGAATGTATCCCCACCACTCCTATCCATTCCTGGATGGCATAGGCTCCGGCTTTGTCGTAAGGCCGGTACTGATCAACATAATAAACAATCTGATCCTGGCTGAGCGAATGAAACTGCACTTTTGTTGTATCAGAAAAAGCCCATTCCCGTTCTGCTTTTCGCATAACCACGCCCGTTATTACCTGGTGTGTTTGGCCCGATAAGGCTGTCAGAATACGGATGGCGTCTTCCCGATCTTTTGGTTTTCCGATTATAGATTCACCTAAAACCACGATCGTATCTGCTGCGAGTACCAGCCGCTCTTCCTGTATTTCTTCCTGTATTACCCGCGCTTTTTCCCGGGCAATGAATACCGGAACTTCACTGATGGGTAAGTCTGCCGGATAGGTTTCAGCCGTTTCCTTTACTTTTATTTCAAAGGGAATTTCGGCCCACTCCAGCAATTGCTTTCTTCTGGGTGATTGCGAAGCGAGAATTATTTTTTCCATCATAAATACCACTTGAAAAACAGCAGGGTCAGAATACCGGCCAGCATAATGGCTTTTATCAGGGTGCTTAGCCGGTGAAACGCAGCTGCTGTTTGTGCTTTTTTCAGTTCGATTAAAAATCGCAATAAGGGCAGGATTACAGTGAGCAGGGTAAACAGGACGCCCAGCCACCAGCCTTTAAATAAACCAATTACCTGAATGATCAGCAGGCTGGCCATCAGCACAACTGTCCAGATTCCTACGAATAGTTTGCTCGACTGCAGTCCCCACACAATAGGCATGGTTTTACAGCCATACCGCTCATCTCCTTCCCGGTCTTCCATATCTTTCACTACTTCCCGGATCAATGATATCATAAATGCAAACCCACTGTATAAAACCGTGTACTTGAATACATTTTTAAAGGCAATTATATAATCCGGATCATCAAAACGACTGATGCGCATTTCTGCAAAATAGAGTACAAATATCACCCAGGCGGTTAACAGGGAAATGAGAATATTCCCGATCAGTAACTGTTTTTTAAAAGTGGTGCTGTACAACCATAACAGGATCACACAACCGAAATTTGCAAACCCGATAATTGGATTGCGCAGTTCCCAGGATACATAAAAAGCTAGCACGATTCCGATACTGGAAAAAATAAAATGCCAGAAGATGGCCCATCGCCTGCTAATATAACGCTGTACTACTATGGAATCCGGTTTGTTGACCTGGTCGATATTGAGATCGAAATAATCATTGATAATATAACCCGCTGCTGCAATCAGGACGGAAGAGAGAACAAGCATCCAAAAAACCGTCAGATTGAGTTTCAGGTTTATCCCAATGGTAGGATTCAGTATGCAGTAATAAAATAAAACCTGGGTAACCACGATGAAGACCAGGTTAGGTGCGCGAACGAGACGAAGAAAAGCGGCGATTGTTTTCAAAATTGATTAGTCCTTTATTTGCTTGATACGGTGGTATCGATTTGCCAGTCGCCACGTAATTTCATAATCTTCTCAAGAATATCCCGAACACATCCCTGTCCTCCCTTTTGCTGACTGATATAGGCCGCAATCTGTAAGATCTCAGCGGCTGCATCAGCGGGCGCACAGGGTAGTCCGACCAGTTGCATTACCGAAAAATCCGGGATATCATCCCCCATAAACAATATCTCCTCCCATTCCAGCTGGTGTTGTTTCCTGTATTCTTCCAGTAGCGCCGCTTTGTTTTCAACTTTCAGATACACTTCCTGGATACCCAGTTTCTGAAGGCGCTCTCTAACTGCTTCTGATTGTCCGCCTGAAATAATGACCACCCGATACCCCTTTTTGACAGCCAGTTGCAAGGCATATCCATCTTTTATATTCATGCGACGAACCATTTGTCCGTCTTCCATCAGTAACAGGGTTCCATCGGTTAAAACACCGTCTACATCCAGTACAATGGTAGTGATCTTGCGAAACTGTTCCAGCAGGCTCATGATAATTTCAGTTGAATGTACAGGTTATTTATTCCCGGGTGGCGAGCAAAACTAGCGAATGGCGGTTAGACTAACAGGAATTTCACTACTTTAATAGTCCTAAAACTGAGATATGAAAAAGGGTATCCGCCTATTGCTCTGGTTGGCGGCCATTATCGGCTTGATTTTATTGATCGGAGCCTTTCTGCCGGGAAGCTTTACCATAACAAGGTCTACCACCATTCAGGCTCCGGCTGGAACCGTTTACGGGGTGATTACCGATCTCACCACTTATGATGCCTGGATGACCTGG
>CAZJNY010000043.1:0-6653 GCA_964547405.1 uncultured Flavihumibacter sp.
GCTGCCTCGTTAAAGCACAGAATGCGGGCTTTGGTTTTGTGGGTGATGCCAATATTGCCGCCTGGGCGAATACCATCCGTGCCATCCAGGAGGCTTATCCTGCTATTAAAACCGTAGTACCCGGGCATGGACCAGCCGGCAATGCAGGACTGCTGGATTTTACCGCCAACCTGTTTCGCCTTCCGGCAGTGGAAGGCAAAGCAATCACCAATACAAATGACAGTTTATATCAATTGATTCATTCCCTGGACAGTGCGTTTTTTGATGCCTTCAATCGCCGGGACCTGGAGCAGGCGATGGCTTATTTTTCCCGCGACCTGGAATTTTACCATGATAAGGGAGGAAAAGATGATTATGCGTTAACCCGCAGCAAGATGGAACAATTGTTTGCGAGGAATACAGAAACAGGGTTTCGCCGCGACCTGGAGCCGGGATCACTGGAAGTATATCCGGTGCCGGGATCAGGAGCCATCCAGATAAACCGGCATCGCTTCTGTCATATTGAACAGGGAAAAATGGATTGCGGTTCCTTTAAAAACATCATGGTATGGAAAAAAGAGGGTGACCAGTGGCTGATCACCCGTGTAATAAGTGTGGATCATTAACCCCCACCCGGTTTCTTTGCTGCGGGCCGGGTTGCAGGGGCTGGCCTTGTTGACGGTTTTGGTGCTGGTTTTACAGCAGGACGGGTAGCAGGTGCAGTGGGCCGCGTTGAAGGAGTTGGCTTGTTCACCGGTCGGGTTGGCCGGGTGTTCGTCGGGGGCTTCTGCGGTGTCGGCCTTGTAACAGGTCTTTCTACACCCGGTTTAGTGGGTGCAGGTCTTGAGGGCGCAGGCCTTGTAACAACCGGTTTGGAAGGAGTAGGACGGGCAGGCGGACGATTGACACCTGGTTTCAGCACCGGTCTTTCCGGATGCTGTTTGGTATACATGGCCATTCCATCTCTTCTTAATTCCGGCCTTGAGTAGGTATTCCGGTAATAGCCTGATCTGCGTCTGTTAGTAACCGTTATAGATACCGATCTTCTGTTGCTGTAATAGAACACATTCCATCCCGGATAATAGTGGTAATAACTTCTTCGGTAAAAACCATAATAGTGGTGGTACCAGTTATAATGATAGCCATAATACTGGTGCCAGTACCAGGGCCTCCAGGGGCGCCACCAGGGTGGATAATAGCCCCAATAATAGGGTGATTGCCAAACTACATAGGTGGGCTGGTACATATAGACCACCACCGGCCAGGTAGCAATTTCGGTTTGAGGCACTGAATTGGCAACAACGATCTTGTCTTCAATTTTCTGTGTCTTACCTGTATAACCGGGATTCGGGCGCTGGTTAGCACTTCCTTCCGACATATTGGGCTCAATGATATAATCCTTGCCATAGAGTTCTTCATCGCCGGTTAACTGAATCCGGACCTGCCCATCTTTTATTTTTTCTACCGTAAATACCGCAACATCCTGTTTCTCTTTTTCGCTGAGTGCTACCTGTAAAATGATAGCATGTACATCCCCATCTACTTCATCCAGAACTTTGATATAATCAATCTGGTCATCTCCGTTTAAATCCAGGTTATTGATCCGGTTGTCTTCTTCATTGAGCTTTTTTTCAAAAACTTCCAGGGTTTCTGATTCCTGGAACATTTTCATCACCGCATAGAGATTAAGGTTATCCCCCGGCAGATTCAGCTTCTCCTCCTGCCCCTCTGTTTGCGCATGCACAACGCCAAAACAAAGACAGGTGAATGCCAGTAGCAAAAAACGAAATCCGTTTTTCATATTGAACTATTTTCATATTCAATTTAGGACTAATTTAATTATAAGCAGCAGGTGATTCTGGCTTTCTTATTTTTGCCGGATGAAATGGTTGAGAGGTCTTCAAATTGCTGTGGTGCTGTATGCAGTCATCGGGATTGCCGTGTATTATTTGCAGGATTATTTTTTATTCCATCCGGAACCTTTGACGAAAGCAAGCAAGTATCAGTTTGAACAACCATTTGCTGAACTGAACATTCCCATCGCCGAAGGCGTCAACATGAATGTAGTTCGGTTTTTACCGGCAGCAGACAGTACCAAACAGGCGAAAGGAGCCGTGCTTTATTTTCACGGTAATAAAAAAAACATTGCTCACTATGCCGGATACGCGAGCTATTTCACCAGCAGGGGATTTGAAGTCTGGATGCCCGATTATCCGGGTTTCGGAAAAAGTACCGGTGAACTGACAGAAGACCTCCTGCATGAATTTGCCCGGCAAACCTATAAGCTTGCCAGATCCAGGTATGCTTCGGATAGTATATTCATCTATGGCAAGAGCCTGGGAACAGGAATAGCAGCACAACTGGCCACCAACTCCGCCACAAAAGCACTGATCCTTGAAACGCCCTATTACAGCATTCATTCACTCTTCAGCAGGTACCTGCCCATCTACCCGGTGAGTCGCATGATTCATATGGAGTTTCCTACTTACCAATATCTGCCCCGGGTACTCGCACCGATTCTTATAGTGCAGGGAACAGATGATGGAGTAGTTCCTTATTCCAATGCCAGCAGACTGAAGCCCTTGTTAAAGGCAGGTGATCGTTTTGTAACCATCGAAGGGGGCAGTCACAACGATCTTACGAAATACGATCAATACCAGAAAAGTATTGATTCGGTTCTCCATCACCGTTAAATCAGGTGTCCATCACCGGAATAATATTACGTGGTTTATTCTTGCGGATCTTTTCCGGTAAACAGGACAGCACGGTTTCCTTTAATGCATCGAGGAGTTTTTCCTTCACAAAGGTTTTACTGGCAATCAGACTTACTTCCCGCATGGGAGCCGGGGTTTTAAAATGTCGCAGCATCCGCTGCTGGGAAGCAGTCAGGTCATAGGTTGCCAATTCTGGTAAGATAGTTATGCCGCGATTGGTCTCCACCATTTTCTTCAGAGTCTCCAGACTGCCAGCTTCGTATTCAAAGAGCAGCAGGTCTTTATGTGCTTGTTGCAATTCGCAGAGGTTCAGTGTCTGATCGCGAAAACAATGTCCTTCTTCCAGCAGCCAGAGTTCCTGCACATCAATATCCTTGGCCAGCATATAGGTTTTTTTATAAGCTGCATTTTTCTTCGATACATAGGCCACCATCTCTTCATAAAACAGCGGATACTCTTCAATACCTTTATGATTAAGCGGCGTTACCACCAGGGCCATATCAAGCCGGCCTTTGGCAACTGCTTCCACCATATTGTCTGTGGTCATCTCTTTCACCTTCAATTGCAGCTCAGGATATTTCTCCAGGAAGGCAGGCAGAAAAAGCGGAAGTAAATAAGGTGCCAGGGTGGGGATAATACCCAGTCGTAATTCGCCGTGAATCAGTCCCTGTTTTTCCTTGATCACATCCTCCAGTAATTTGACTTCCCGCATGATACGGCTGGCATGTTCGAGCACCAATTCACCCAGTGGTGTGGGAATAACCGGCTGGCGGCTTCTGTCAAATATCTTCAGTCCCATTTCTTCCTCCATCTTCTGAATTTGCATACTCAGTGTGGGCTGGGTAACATAACAATGAGCAGCAGCCGTAGCAAAATGCCGGTGTTCATCCACCGCCAGTATATATTCGAGTTGAGTAAGTGTCATCAGCAGGTATTAATCAATTTGTTTCCTCGAGCAGGACCTTAGCAGATTCTACGGTTAATGTATAGCGGGCACCGACTTTGAGTGCGTTGTTCTCTTTCTCATGACTAACCGGAAAACCAAAACAAACCGGATAATCAGCATCCTTAATCTGATGGCGCAAAATTTCTTCCACCGTTTGTCCGAATGGCCGTTCGGTATCCTTATTATCCGTAAAACCGCCCAGTACCAATCCGGCCAGTCCATCCAGCACTCCTGCCCTTTTCAACTGATGCATCATCCGGTCTACATTGTAAAGCTGCTCTCCTACATCTTCCAGGAAAAGAATTTTTCCTTTTGTTTTATACGCAGAGGGTGTACCAATCAGGTGTGCGATCAAACTGAGATTGCCCCCAACCAGGCGTCCCTTCGCCTTACCTGGAATATTATAGGCATGCGGATCAGCTGCATATACTGCGGGCTTTCCGATCAGCATGGATTTTAAGGACTGCACATAGGGATTTTCATCACCCCCATCGTTAAACGCTCCGGCCATCGGGCCATGAATGCTTGCGACACCTGCCACTCTGTTCAGATGCGCATGCAACACAGTGATATCACTAAACCCGACTATCCATTTGGGCCGGCGGGTAAATTTTTTAAAATCAAGCTGGTCAATAATCCGGCCCATGCCATACCCTCCCCGGCCACAAAGAATTGCATGAATCTTTTTATCATCAAGCATGCGCTGCAGATCGAGTAAGCGCTCTTCATCCGTACCTGAAAAATAGGTTGATGAGGAACTCTTCATGGTACTGCCCAACTCTACGTTAAATCCCCAGTCCTGCAGGGTTTGCACACAGGTCTGCCATTTTTCAGGGGCCATGAAGCCAGCCGGACAAACCATACCAATGGTATCACCTTTCTTTAAATAGGGAGGGAAGATCATAGACTCAAATATAGCGCAGTAAATTACATTATATTCGACCCAAACTTAACCCCACCGACAGAATGTCTTTCGGATGAAGAAACACTTCAAAACTTTTGAACAGATCGGTATAACCTGGTTCCTCCTGCGCTGGACCATCCTGGCAATCCCTGTAGCGATTATCGTTGGAAGCGGGGTGGCTTTTTTTCTCTGGTCGCTGGAGGAGGTTACGAATTTGCGCCTTCGCTACCCCTGGCTGCTCGCTTTTTTACCTGCCGCAGGTGTATTGATTTATTATCTCTATGACCTGGCCGGAAAACGAACCGAAAAAGGGAATAACCTCATCCTGGATGAAATTCATGAGCCGGGTGCCGGTGTTCCGCTGAGGCTGGCACCATTGGTACTAATTGCTACCCTGATCACCCATCTTTTTGGCGGATCAGCCGGCCGGGAAGGCACAGCCGTTCAAATGGGCGGCAGCCTGGCCGACGCCCTGAGTAAACCCTTCCGCCTGGATGCAGAAGATCGTAAAACCTTATTGTTATGTGGCATGGCGGCTGGCTTTGGAGCCGTATTTGGCACACCGGTAACAGGGGCTTTGTTTGCAGTAGAAGTATTATTCCTGGGACAGATTTTACATACGGCCCTGCTCCCCTGCCTGATAGCCAGTCTGCTGGCCGATATCGCCTGCCAGTTCTGGGGTGTAGGCCATGTGAGTTATTCCATCCTTTCGGAAGCCATCACCCTAACGGCACCGGCAAACTGGTGGAATGCAGGACTATTATTAGGGAAGGTGATTGTGCTTGGTGCCATCGCCGGATTGGTAAGTGCCGCCTTTAGTAAACTGACCAACCAGATCAAACATACCGCCAACCTGCTATTGCCCAGAGGCTGGCTGATACCAATAGTTGGGGGATTAATTGTAATCGGCCTGAGCCTGATTCCCGGAAACCAGGATTACCTGGGCCTCGGGGTCTGGAATGCAGATCCCTCAGTAGTGACCATCAGTTCAGCCTTTAGTGTCGGCGGCGCAGACAGCATGAGTTGGGCCTGGAAATTATTATTTACTGCTGTCACCATCGGGATGGGGTTTAAAGGAGGCGAGGTAACCCCCCTGTTTTTTATAGGCGCTACGCTTGGAAATGCCCTGGCTGTCTGGATGGGCGCACCGGTAGACCTGATGGCCGGACTGGGATTCATCGCCGTATTTGCAGCCGCCACCAATACCCCGATAGCCTGCACCATCATGGGCATTGAGCTTTTTGGTGGTGAACATTTTCTCTTCTTTGCGATCGCCTGCTTTACGGCTTATTATTTTAGTGGGCATACCGGCATTTATAGCTCGCAACGCAGCCTGGCACCTAAAACCGGTAAGAATTTTAAAAATTCTGACGAGCAGGCGTAGGATTTTTCAGACAACAGCGTCCAATACTTCACAGACCTATAGTATATGAAGTATTTTCTTGGACTCCTGCTGGTTATCGTTGCGTATTTACCTTCTGCTGCCCAAAACCGGGTCAGTGGCAAAATTGAAGACAGTGTCGCAAAAGCTCCCTTAACCGGAGCCACCGTGCAGTTAAAAAACAGCAATTTCAGCCGGAACGTCGTAACCGATAAAACCGGATCCTTCAGTTTTACAGAAGTACCCAATGGTTCCTTTATGGTTTCCATCAGTTTTGTGGGATTTGCCCCATATGAGAAACTGATAACCCTGCGGGGTGGTGAAACCAGTCTTGGTAGCATCCGTTTGGCCAAAGGAGAAGATGCACTGGAGGAAGTGGTTGTAAAAGCAGTAACTCCGCCTGCCCAGCAGAAAGGAGATACCGTTCAGTTCAATGCCAGTCAGTTCAAAGTAAATCCGGATGCCAATGTGGAAGACCTGGTAAAGAAAATGCCGGGAGTAGCCATTGAAAATGGCCAGGTAAAAGCACAGGGAGAACAGGTACGTAAAGTGACCGTGGATGGTCGGGAATTTTTTGGAGATGATGCCACGGCTGCCCTCAGGAATCTTCCGGCGGATGTGGTAGATAAGATCCAGGTATTTGATCGCCTGAGCGACCAGGCGCAGCTAACAGGCTTTGATGATGGTAATGGATACAAAGCCATCAATATTGTTACTAAAGAAGACCGC
>CAZJNY010000043.1:6753-21502 GCA_964547405.1 uncultured Flavihumibacter sp.
TCCAATGGAATTACAACCACCAATGCACTGGGAGTTAACTTCAGTGATCTCTGGGGAAAGAATTTCAATGTGAGCGGCAGTTATTTTTTCAATAATGCCAATAACGAAAATGATTCCAGGTCTACCCGCGAACAATTTATTCGTCCGGATTCCAGCACTTTCTACAATGAGGAATCACTCAGTGAAAACAAGAATTACAATCACCGCGTGAACATGCGGATGGAATATAAAATCGATTCGAATAATACCCTTTTAATCATTCCGAGTTTCAGTTACCAGAACAACGATATACAGAATACGATCAGTGGTGTTCAGCGTCAGCAAAACGGGAATATCATCAGTTCAACAGAGAACAGAAACCGCACAACCGGAAACGGATACAATTTCAATAATACCCTCTTGTATCGCCATTCTTTTGGCAAAAGAGGCCGGTCAATTTCTGTAGGACTAACAACAGGATTCAATGACCGGAACAGTCAGAAAGATGTATCCGCTATATCCAATTTCTTCAAAGGTCCGATTGAAACCAATGATTCCCTGCTGCAACAGCAGCTCTCTGATTCCAAAGGATACAATCTCTCCGGAAATATTTCCTATACTGAGCCAATCGGTAAACGCGGACAATTGCAATTCAACTACAACCCCTCCTTTACCAAAAGTGATGCAGATCAGCGGACCTGGGGCTTCGATAATGCAACCGATAAATTCAGTATCCTGGATACCAGTTTGTCCAACGTATTTATCAATGAAGTAACCACACACCGCGGGGGTGTAACCTACCGGATTGGCGACCGCGACATGAACCTGAATATCGGACTGGATGCCCAGCATACCACCCTGGACAATAACCAGACCTATCCGCAGACGGGCAATCTGAAAAAGACCTTTAGCAATCTGTTGCCCAATGCCTTTTTCCGTAAAAAACTGGGAGAAAAAAGCAATGTGCGGATTTTTTACAGAAGCAGTACCAATAACCCTTCTGTTAACCAGTTACAGAATGTAATCAACAACACCAACCCCCTCTTCCTGAATACCGGTAACCCGGAACTGGAGCAGACCGTGAGTAACCGCGTTGGTGGCCGGTATACCTATACCAATAGCCGGAAAGGAAACAGTTTCTTTATCAACTTTTTTGCCACGCATTCTGATAACTTCATAACGAATGCCACATATACCGCATTCTCTGATTCGGTACTAACACCTACGGTTATCCTAAGAGAAGGCGCGCAGTTATCCAAACCGGTTAACCTGAATGGATATTGGTCAACGAATGCCATGTTTACCTATTCATTTCCCTTTAAGGCCATCAAATCCAACCTGACTTTTAATGCAGGCGGAAATTTCAGCAAGACACCAGGCATCATCAACAATGTTTCCAATATCGCCCGTAATAATACCTGGAGCGGCGGCATGATCATCGCCAGTAATATCAGTGAATATGTGGATTTCAACCTGAATTACAATGCCAATTACAGCACGGTAAAAAACAGTTTTCAGCAGTCGCTGAATAATAATTATTTCAGTCAGTCGGCTGGATTGGGAGTAAATCTTTTGAGCAAAAACGGTTGGATTTTCAATACCGATATCAACAACCAGTTGTTCCGTGGATTGACGGCAGCCTTTAACCAGAATTTCTGGTTATGGAATATGGGACTTGGAAAAAAATTCCTGAAGGATCAGAAAGGAGAACTGCGTTTGTCGGTGTTTGATTTGCTGAAACAAAACAGAAGCATCAGCAGAACCATCCAGCCCAACTATATTGAAGACAACCAGACACAGGTGCTGACACAATATTTCATGTTAACCTTCTCTTACCGGATCAAGAATTTTGGCAAGGCATCTGCGCCACAACGCAGGCAGGGCCCATGGGGACCCGGTGGTCCTGGTGGTCCGGGCGGATTTGGAGGTCCGGGTGGATTTGGCGGAACGATGAATTAACCTGTAAATTGGGGCTCAAACAGGCAATCAGCAAGACAAGTGACCGATCCCCAATTTATAGAGCAGCTTCAAAAGGGAGATGAAACAGCGTTTCATCGATTGGTGGAAGACTGGAAAGACAGGATATACAATACCGCACTGGGACTGGTACAACAGGCGCAGGATGCAGAGGATATTACGCAGGATGTTTTTATAACTGCCTGGAAGTCGGTGAAACAGTTCAGAGGGGAATCCAGTATCCAGACCTGGTTGTATAAAATAGCGGTCCACCAATCGCTGGATTGTATAAGAAAGCGAAAGCGAAAGAAACGGTTTGGGTTTTTGGTGCCATTGCTGGGCTCTGATGAAGGACCTGAACAGGAATTAGGCGATTTTCTGCATCCGGGCGTACAACTGGAGAAAAAACAGGAAGCGCAGGTTTTGTTTAAAGCGATTCGTAAATTACCGGAGCAGCAGCAGGTGGCCTATAGTTTGCAGAAGATAGAAGGCCTGGCGATCAAAGAGATTGCCCTTGTGATGGAAACAACGGATGGAGCTGTGGAAGCGATGTTGAACCGGGCCAAAACCAATCTGCAGAAAACATTGATTACGTACTACCAAACGCACAGAGATGAATAGAAAAAAAAATATTACCGAACAGGTCGCGAAAGCGATGAACAGTCTGGATGGCATTCAACCGGCAGTTGCTAACCCACACCTGTATACGCGGATAAAAGCGCGTATGGAGCAGGAGAAAAGCAATTGGAGCTGGCTGGCATCCTTTTTATCCAGACCTGCTGTAGCGGTGGCGCTGGTAGCAACGGTGATCCTGATCAACTTACTAACGATCACGTCCAATCGTCCGGATCTGGATGAAAGCAATGATCAACTGGTAAGTCTTGCGCAGGACTACAGTTTCCAACCCTCCAATATTCTGGAGAATGGATTTAATCAACCCTGATTGTATGCAGAACAAAACATTAATCATCGTTATTGCCGCTTTGCTGATCAGCAACCTGGTATTGCTGGGAGCTTATTTTTGGGGGGGCGAGAAGAAACCACCCCAGAACAATAAGAACGATCGGTCGCCGGTGGAATTCATGACCAGGGAAATTGGTTTTGACAGTACGCAAAAGCAGCAATTCAAAGAATATTGGGAATCGGTATCAAACAATAACAGGCAGCTTTATGATTCCATACGTATCAACCGGGAAGTGTTATACAGCAATTTGAAGCTGGAGCCACAGCCGGAAGCATTGGTTGATTCGCTGGCAGGAAAAATTGCCGGATATGAAAAGCAGATCAGCCTGAATAATTACCGGCATTTCAGAAAGGTTCGCGCCATCTGTACAGAAACACAACAGGTAAAACTGGATTCTGTGATCCAGCGGTTGGCTAAAAAAACAAGGCGACGTTAAATCTCGTTGGCGGCGGTAAGAATCAGAGGTTCTTTTTCGGTGATCATAATCGTGTGTTCGTGTTGGGCCACAAAACTTCCATCGCCGGTAACCAGGGTCCATCCATCATTCAATTCTTTGGCACGTTGTCCGCCTGTTGAAATAAAGGTTTCAATAGCCACCACCATATTTTTACGGAACCGGTCTTTATTGAAAGGATCAAAATAATTCGCGATGGAATGCGGGTATTCGTGCAGGCTTCTGCCGATTCCATGCCCCGTCAGGTTCCGTATCACCCGAAATCCTTCTTTGCGGGCAGACAAGTCAATCATTCTGCCCATTTCAGCGATTTTCATTCCGGGTCTTGCCATCGCTATGGCCTTTAGCAGAATTTCCCGGGAGGTATTGATCAGTTTCGCATGACCATGCAGGTCAGTCCCTAAAACAAAAGAGCCCCCGTTATCGCCCCAGTAGCCGTTAAGTTCAGCGGACACATCAATATTGATCAGATCACCTTCTGCCAGTATTTTATGTTTGCCAGGAATGCCATGGGCTATTTCCTGGTTCACGCTGATACAGGTAAACCCGGGAAAATTATAGGTGAGTTTGGGAGCGGGTTGCGCGCCGAAGCTTTGCAGCAATGCCCCTCCATAATTATCCAATTCCTGGCAATTCATACCCGGCCGGGCATATTCTCTCATTTTTTTAAGCGTGATGGCAACAGCAGTACTAACTGCCTGCATGCCTAACAGATCCGCTGCTGAACTAATTGACATGAATCAAAGGTAAGTAAGACAACAATCAACTCAATAATTAACAGATTTCCTTAATATTGAAGAACGTTAAGGAATACTGGCGGTAGCATCCACAGCCTATGGGAACGAATACTTTATAAACCGCCCAATGCGTTACATCTGTTTCATAAAACCAGGACTCGTTGCAGGTATCCTTAGCATAGGTACTGCCGCATATACTCAGGATAGTATTGCTACTGGCAATGATATCAAGTCTACTTATATCGCCCCTATCAGGGACTATATCACCTTAAAACTGGCGCAGACAACGGATCTGGAAAATTTCTCAGTGCACGATGGTGATACAAAATACAGGATCAATCCAAATGCTGCCTCCATTACCACTATAAGTGCCAACTATTCATTTATTTCTTTATCGTTTCGGTTTGCCCCTCCCTTTCTGCCAGGAAATCGGGACAATAACGAAAAAGGAAAAACCCGGAGTGGGGGCATGGCCCTGAATTTTTATATGGATCACTGGCTACAGGAACTCTCCTATCACCGCACAAAAGGATATTACCTGGATAATACGGCTGATTTCAGACCAGGCTGGCAGGATGGTGATGCCTATATCCAGTTTCCGGATCTGTATTATAAAAGTTTTCAGGGCATGACCGGCTATAAATTCAACCAGAATTTTTCCCTGAATGCGCTGGCCACCCAGTCTGAACGTCAGATCAGGAGTGCCGGCAGTTTTATTCCGCAATTTTTATATAGGTATTATATAATTGATGACCGAACCCGATTGATAAGCCCCAATCAGACATCACAAAAATCCAATAACCTGGAATTATTACTGGGTGCGGGCTACTACCACAACTTCGTACTAAAGGGTAATTTTTATGTGGCGTTGGGCATTACTCCCAGTGCAGGACTCCTATCAATGAACCTCAGTACCCGAAATGGCAGTGGAGAAAAAGTAAAGTCGCGACAGCAGGATCCCATCTTTCGGCTCGATAGCCGGGCTGGCATTGGATACAATGGAGAGCGCTTTTTTGGAGGGTTATATGCGACAGCATTTGCAGCATCTTACAAGCAGGAAAATGCACAGGTTGTAAATGGCAATGCCCGTATCCTATTCAAATTATTTGCAGGCTATAGAATTCCCGCTCCGGCAGTACTAAAGGAGCGTATAGAAAACCTTACCAACAAAATGAAAAAAACAATAAATCGAAAATCATGAAAAAAATCCTTTTAACCATTTTATTTGGCATTTTCACCACCCTGTTGATTGCACAAACAGACGCAAAAACAGACGTAATCCTGAAACTGAACGGGGAAGAAATATCCGGCAAAGTGATGGAAATAACAGATGATGAAGTCAAGTTTACTTATAAAGGAGAATCGCTGGTGTACAAAATTAAAAAATCAGATATTCTGAAAATTACCTACGGAAGCGGCAGAATTGAAATGTATACCAAACCACCGTTACCATCCGAGGCGGGTTCGACTGCTCCAGCAAAATCAATGGGTGGACCGGGCCTGGCGGACCACCACAATAAAGTGGCCATCCTTCCCTATTCGTTTCTGAAAGATGGCGAGAATGCATCGGATGATATAAGTTTCAAGGTACAGAGTGAAACCTTTGCTTTTTTAAGCAAACATGCAGGAGTAATGAGTATTGTTGATCCAAGAACCAGCAATGCCATGTTAATAAAAGCAGGTGTCAACAAGGAAACCATCAAAGGATATACAATGGAAGATCTGTGTAATATACTGGGGGTAGAATATGTAATTGATGGTATTGTTGCAGTCAATAAAGGCAACCAGACAAATATCACGTCTGGCAATGCCAGCACCACCTATAGCAGCAGTAACAATAACAAAAACAACCAGTACAAGAGCAAAGAAAACAGTTCCGGATCTGCTATAACAACAAGTACACAGAACTATGAAACCAGCCTTACACTGAGCATTTATAACGATAAAGGCAACAGTGTTTACAGTCAGGAAAGAAGGTCTTTCTGGAATACCCAGGATGCCTATAAATCCACTCTTGAATACCTGCTGAAAAGGTGTCCCTTGTACTCGAAGTAATTATATATGACAAGGACACACCGGGCAATTATTCGGGTTTTTTACTTTTTGTTACTGATTACCACCCAGTATCAGGCAGTTGCGCAACTGCCTGATACTATTTCCCCCAAACCATCCCCAGACAGTCCTGTTTCGGCATTTATGAAACAGGTACAGGAAATTGGTGCGAAGGAAACGAGAGAAAGTATCATCAAATTCGAAAAAGGCAGAATAGAGGCAAGGCAACGAAAATTGCTGGAATCGGTTCGACGCGAGATTCAGCTGGCAGGGTTGTTTCTTAAGCAATCGGTAGATACCGTTTCCATAGTAGAAGATCTGCGTAACAGTAAATCGTCTTTCACAATTGTAGCAGACGGCGTATTTATAAACCAGGGGTCACATCATACCCAACGAAACCTGTTTGTATCGGATGCCATTCTCGAAGAGGTATCCATAACGCTCGAAACGCATAGAAAAAAACTGGACAACTACTTCCAGACCCTTTCCGGGTTTCGATACCGGATTGATTCCCTTTCCAGCGATAGTATTATTTACCAGTTCCCAAAGGATTCTACCGAAGTGGTAAAGTACTTTAAAACGATTCTTTCTATTTTAAAGGAAGTATCGCCCATTGACAGCTCCATTACCAACGCTGTCTCCTCAACGCAGGGCCTGTTGCAGGAAATCGACTTGTTTTTAATGGAAGTACATAGCGCAAGAAATGAAATTGAGCAACTGAACTCCAATCTTTCCAGGGAATTAGGAAAGCGGGAATTCCCCGACTTGTGGGAAAAGCCTAAAAATAAACGACCCTTTGCTGAGATTCTGACTGTTTCGAAACAGAAAGAATTACTGGCCCTGAAATTCTATGTGAAAGATAATTCTGGCAGGCTCGTCCTATTGGCATTTTTCATTCTCATTACCAGTTTCTTTATTTATTCACTAAAACATCACCTAAAAATAGATAATTCTTTACATGCCAGCTTTGAGGGACAGTTGATCATTCGCTATCCGGTGTTGTCGGCATTAATTATCAATATTTCCATTTTCCAGTTTATATTTCTGGATCCACCTTTTATCTTCAGTTTTCCCCTCTGGACAATCGCCGCCATTTGTTTGTCAATTTTATTCTTTCACTATATCACCGGATTCTGGATGCGTTTCTGGATCATTATGGTGGCTGTTTTTATACTTGCAGGCTTTAGTAACCTGATGTTACAGGCATCCCGAATAGAGCGCTGGGGCATGTTGGCGCTCCAGTTATTCGGAATCTTTTATGGATCATACATTTTAAAAAGCAGCCACAAAAAAAACCTGCGGGAAAAGAAAATCCTTTATTTCATCGCAATTTTTATACTGGTAGAATTGCTTTCGGCCGGCTTCAATGTATTTGGACGATACAATCTTTCCAAAACGCTGATGATCATTGGTTACAGCGGATTGATTGTAGCCATACTGTTCCTCTGGACAGTGAGGCTTTTGAATGAGGGACTGGCCATCGCCTCCCAGATTTACCAGCATCCGGAGAAAAAATTGTTCTACATTAATTTTGATAAAGTAGGGAATAAAGTTCCGGTAGTATTTTATGTTTTTCTGATAGTAGGCTGGGTAATATTAATGGGCCGTCATTTTTTTGCATTCAGACAATTGGCCGCTCCCTTTAATCTCTTTCTGACAGAAGAAAGAACCATCGGCGATTATAGTTTTACCATAAATGGTATTTTTATTTTTATCCTGATATTGGTCTGTTCACTATTTCTCTCCCGACTTATCTCCTTTTTTGCCGCTGAGCCGGATGCCGGCTCCTTACATGCAGCAGGTAAAACAAAAGTAGAAGTAGGTAGCTGGCTTTTGCTGATCCGCATCATTATAATCAGCACCGGTTTATTTCTGGCTATTGCTGCTGCAGGCATTCCCCTGGACCGGATTACATTGATCATTGGCGCCCTTGGTGTTGGTATTGGTCTAGGCCTGCAAAGCCTGGTGAACAACCTGGTGAGTGGATTGATCATCGCATTTGAAAAACCGGTGAATGTCGGTGATATTATTGAAGTGGATGGAAAAACCGGAACAATGAAATCCATCGGCTTTCGCTCAAGTGTTGTAGTTACTGCAGATGGATCCAGCCTTATCATTCCCAATGGCGATCTGCTAAGCCAGCACCTGATTAACTGGACCATGAGTAAAAACAGAAGACGCTTCATGCTTGTACTTGGAGTCGCTTATGGAACAGATATTGCAAAAGCACAGGCAATTGTGATGGGCATTCTGCACGCAGATAAGCGCATCGCTGTCAGTCCGGCCCCGGTTGTTCAGGCCCGCGATTTCGCCCCCAGCACTATTGAACTGGAAGTTTTTTTCTGGTTAACAGACATGCGCATGGGTGGCGAAGTGAAAAGCCAGGTAATTCATTTGATTCAGCAAGAGTTTACCACTGCCGGAATTGAGATTCCAATTCCGAAACAGGAATTGTATATTCATCCCAACACCCCTCCTTCATCAGAAATAAAACCAATCTAATATGACTGCAAAAAACTTCTTTCCATCATTTCTTCTATTTTCCTTCAGCCTGGTTGCCTGTACGGATAACTCATCCACCAGTATTACCAAAGCTGAGGAAGATTCCATTGCGGTAGTGGCAACACCAGACAGCAGTGTTAGCTATGGTCCCGATACCAACCGACCGGAAGCGGTTCAGCTGGTTACCCAAAGCATGAAGACGATGTATAAAACAGATCTTGAAAAAAATCTGGTAGACTCCTTTAGCAGAACCTTTACCCTCTTTGAATACGATCTGAATGAAGATGGCAAAAAGGAAATTTTCGTAAGCCATACCGGCCCTTATTTCTGTGGCTCCGGAGGTTGCACGATCACCCTGCTTTCTCCGGATGGAAATAAGATTACGCAATTCACTGTAAGCAGAACGCCGGTTATCGTATCACGTGAGCGATCCAATGGATGGAATGATTTGCTGCTGGAAAGCGCCGGCAAACTGCACCTGCTCCAATTCAATGGAAAAACCTATCCCTCCAATCCCAGCACGGCCCCGGTATTCAATATGATTCCAGGCGATGGATTACCCAGGTTATTGGATACGGAACGGGAAGCATATCCAACCTTTTCTTTTTAGTACCGCTAGATTTTTTTTATAAGCCGAACGGGTAAAAACACAATGGCTTTGACCAATTCCAGCACGCCATCCACTGCAATACCAAGCAGGCGGAAGGGCAGCAGCAGTATCCAGAAAATCGGATAGAGCAAGATGGCGAGAATGGCCAGAGGCCAGCACAATACAAAAAGAATCAGCCAAAGAATAAAAGAGATCATATCAATTGTTTAATTCGGTTAAGCGTACCTGGTTGGCATCCACCTGCAGGCGAACCAGCGCGCCACATTTGAGTGCAAAATTATTTTTCTGATGGCCGACCGGAAAATCAAAACAAACCGGAAAGCTGCAATCATTCAGTTTTTCCAATACAATCTGTTGCAGGTTTTTACCAAACTCTTCTTCGGGCTTTTCAGAAGGCTTGTGCTTGAATCCACCGATGACAAGTCCGGCCAGGTGCTCCAGTTTTCCGCTTCTCTTGATGTTCCAGAACATCCGGTCGATGCTGTACAGGTATTCGCCGGTATCTTCCAGAAATAATATTTTACCGCGGGTCTGCAGATCAGAGGCAGATCCTGCCAGTGATTCAATGGTTTTACAATTTCCACCAATGAGTTGTCCAACACCGGTGCCCAACTGATTATAGGCTCCTGCGGCATATTCAAATTGCATCGGTTTGCCAAACAACAGGTCTTTTATAGAAAGAATGGTCGCTTTTTGCAAATCATCCGCCTTCGACCAGTCGTCAGGAAAACTATTGCACATTTTGGAATGAATCGATGCCAGTCCGGTTTTCCGGAACAGGTGCGCATGCAGGACCGTCACATCACTGAATCCGATCAGCCATTTGGGATGGCGGCGCAGCGAACGGAAATCTATCGCATCAATGATCCGGATCAAACCATATCCACCTCTCGCGCAGAGAATTGCTTTTATGGAGGGATCGTTGATCAGTTCCTGCAGGTCGGCTGCCCGCTCCTGGTCAGTTCCCCCAAAGGTTCCATCCCGTTTTCCGATGGTATTGCCGATCCGTACCAGCAGCCCCCATTCCTGCAATTGCAATACTGCGGGTGCTATTTCCTCCCTTGTTATGTAGCCAGCAGGTGAACTGATGGCAATGGTATCGCCAGCCTTTAAAAATGGCGGCTGAAATACAGGATTATCATCCGGTTCCATAGAAAACCCTGATAAAGGAAGGCTGGCTCCCAGGGTAAGTGCGCTCAACTGCTTCAGAAAATGATCGCGTTTCATTGCCTAAAGATAAGGTTGCCTGCCTTTCCGTATTTTTGCGCCATGCAAGAACCAAAAAGATACCTGATCACAGCAGCCCTGCCCTATGCCAATGGCCTGAAACATATCGGGCACCTGGCAGGCGCCTACCTGCCGGCGGATATCTATGTCCGTTATCTCCGGGCACAAAAAAGGGATGTTGTATTTGTGTGTGGCAGTGATGAACATGGTACCGCCATCCCCATCCAGGCGATGAAAGAAGGCACTACCCCCCAGGCGATCATCGATAAATATCATACCATTATCAAGCAGAATTTTGCTGATCTCAGTATTTCCTTTGATATCTATGACCGTACCAGTGCGCCGATCCACCACGAAACCTCGCAGGAGTTTTTCACGGCCCTGCATGAAGCCGGTGAACTGGAAACAAAAGAAACCGAACAATATTTTGATGAGCAGGCAGCCACCTTTCTGGCCGACCGCTATATCAAAGGCACCTGTCCGAATTGCGGTTTTGATGGCGCTTTTGGTGATCAGTGTGAAAAATGTGGAACCGCTTTGAGTCCGGATGAACTGATCAACCCGGTGAGCACACTAAGCGGATCAGCGCCAATCAAAAAGAAAACCACCCACTGGTACCTGCCCCTGAACCGGCATGAAGACTTCTTACGGCAATGGATACTCGAACAACACAAAGACGACTGGAGAGCCAATGTACTGGGACAATGCAAAAGCTGGATCGATGGCGGTTTGCAGCCACGTGCAGTAACCCGCGACCTGGACTGGGGCATTGCAGTTCCGCTGGAAGAAGCCAAAGGAAAAGTGTTATATGTATGGTTTGATGCACCGATTGGTTATATCAGTGCCACCCGCACCTGGGCAGCCCAGAATGATAAAGACTGGAAACCTTACTGGTACGACAAGGATACCAAACTGGTGCATTTCATTGGAAAAGATAATATCGTGTTTCATGCGATCATTTTTCCGGTGATGCTGAAACTGCATGGCAATATTCTGCCCGAAAATGTTCCCAGCAATGAGTTCCTGAACCTGGAAGGTGATAAAATGAGTACCAGCCGGAACTGGAAACTGGATATGCAGGATTTTATCGACGATTTTGTGAAAAAGGAAAATGGCGGTCCGCAGTTAGTGGATGCATTGCGCTATTACCTGACCCAGATTGCACCGGAAACCAAAGACAGTGAGTTTACCTGGAAAGGATTTCAGGATGCCATCAACAGTGAGCTGGTAGCCATCTTCGGAAATTTTGTGAACCGGACCTTTGTGCTGATGCATAAGCTGACCAATGGAAAAGTCCCTCCGGTACATGCCGACAAACTGGATACCAAAGACAGCGAACTGGAACAGGCGATCAAAGCTTCCAAAGAAAAAATCGAAACCCTGCTGGAAGGATACAAGTTTCGTGAAGCACAGTTTGAGCTGATCGATCTGGCCCGGAAAGGCAACCGCTACATGCAGGAAAAAGAACCCTGGATCAAAGCAAAAGCGGGGGAAGCAGCCCAGGCTGAAATAGACAACTGTCTGCATTATTGTTTGCAGTTGTGCGCGAACCTGGCGATCCTGGCCAATCCCTTCTTGCCCAATACGTCCAGAAAAATGTTACACCAGATGAAAGTGGTTGAACGGTTACTGGATTGGGAAAACGCAGGCACCATGAAACTCCTGAGTGTAGGTTATAGTTTGCGCTCCCCGGAATTATTATTCAGAAAAATTGAAGACGTGGAAATACAAGATCAGATTGACAAATTGAAAAACAACAGTCAGCCGGCAGCAGCAACACCATCGGCAGCTCCGGTTGAACCAGTTGCACAGCCCGGTAAGCCGACCATCCAATTCGACGATTTTGCAAAAATCGATTTGAAAGTGGGTACCATTGTAACGGCGGAGAAAGTTGAAAAAGCCGACAAATTGTTAAAGTTATCCATCGATATGGGAACAGAAACAAGAACTATCGTAAGTGGCATCGCATTGCATTTCAAACCGGAAGACATTATTGGTCAGCAGGTAGTAGTGGTGGCCAATCTCGCTCCACGCAAGATGAGAGGCATTGAAAGCAATGGAATGATATTAATGGCAGAAGACAAGGAAGGCAAATTGCATTTCGTTCATCCGGCAACCCTGATTAATCCGGGAGCAGGTGTAAGTTAATTAACCTATCATCCGATCAATAGAAAGAGGTTGTTCAGACAGTTGAACAACCTCTTTTTTTTGTTTAACTTGTAAGCCATGGGCAGGATCTTGCGTAAACACTGGATAATGATGGGAGCTGGGATCACCTTGCTGATACTTGGATTGGTCCTGGGCTATTTACTAAGGTACCGTTCGGTGGAAGCAGTGGAACAGCTAGTGAATAATTTATCGGGCGGTAAATACCAGTTAACTGCTACCAGTTTCAAGTTTAATCTTTTCAAATTTCAGATTAATGCCAAGAATATACATGTATCTCCGGCAGCAGGAAATTCAGAGAACAGCCTTTTTGAATTCAAGGCAGATTCGCTTTCCATCCAGGTAAATAATCCGATCCAGTTATTACTTTTCAAACGGCTGTCAGTAAACAAGCTAATACTGAAATCTCCCTACCTGGAGTTAAAACGATCAGCAAAAGATACTACCAGGGAAAGAACATTACGACCCCTTCATATTGAAATCGCATCGGTACAGGAAGTTTTTTTTAATGTCCTGTCTTCACTGGAAGTACAGCAATTCCGAATGACGGATGGCAGTGTTTCGATTTATCCGGAAACCAGTATCCACCAACGCCGCTTTTTTCTAAATCATATCTACCTGGCGCTGGACGACCTGCACCTGCTCAGAAAAGTCAAACAATGGGACAATACGAATCGGGTAGCCGTTGATTTTCGGTTGTTAAAACCAACCATTGAATACCCTGACTCAACGCTGCAGGTAGTGCTGGAAAAACTTAGTTGGCAATCCAAAACCAGACGCTTTGAATTAAGCGGACTGGATTTTCACAAGCGAATGGAGGATTACAAAGAAAAATCAGGATTTCGCCTGGAAAATATTGAACTGGATTCGCTCAACTGGAATAAACTCCTTACAGAAGGAAGATTAGAACTGGGAATATTAAAAGCGGCCAAAGGATATTTCACCAGCAATAACATTCGCTTTCGAAGAGCCAGGAACAAAGACTCGATCCGTATTGAAAACAGTTTTCTGGATGTCATGGGACCGATTAGAATTAAAACGGTTCAAATAGACAGCATCCAGTTCAAAGGCAGCACAATCACCAGAAGAGGAAATGAAAGTCTTGAAATTTTAGGAGATAATTTCAATGTATCCAACCTGGTAGTGGACAATTCACTACCTAATAAAATTGAGCTCGACGACCTGGAATTCAGTGTACGGGGTTTCCTGGAATCAGACAGCACCAAAACCTTTCAAACCGGCTTTGATGGCATGCGCATCAAAAAAAATCAGCTGACACTTCAAAATTATTTTCTTCGGGCGGCCAATCGAAGTAAAACGGCAACTACCAGCATTTCCACCTCTCAATTGGTCCTGCATAATCTTTCCATTCCGGCCCTGTTGAATGGTCAGTTAAAAGCAGATGAACTGGATTTAATCAACCCGAATGTGAGGCTTCAACTGGCGGGGAAAAACAGTGGCAAAAAAGTCAATCCCCTCCGTGAAATCCAACGAACTATCCGGCGTAAACTTCAAATTGAAACCATCCGGGTATTTGATGCGGATCTGCAGATAACTGCCAGCGGAGCCAAAAAACCACTGGTCAGTTCCACTTCCTTTTCTGCCATCATCTCCAGTAACAGTGTCTTACGGGCAGGTACACTCGAAGAGCTTTTTGATGGAAAAAACCGATTGGAAATGCCCCATCTGGCGCTTCGTCTGAAGAATTTCTCAGTGGATTTAAAGCAGGTGGTGTATGAAGACAATGATCTTCGGGCCCAACAGGCAACTGGAAATACAGGCGACAAAAAAGTCAGGTTTGACCTTAACAACATTCATGTACAGGATATTAATGCTGCCGGCATTATACAGGGTAAGGACACAAACTGGGTGCGACTGATTGAATTGGGCGGTGGTAAGGTATGGCTCACACAGTTATCCGGAAATAAAAAAGCAGCAGAAAAATCAAGAATACCACAGGAAATGATCCGGAATATCCGAACCGGCAAAATTGATCTCATTCTTGAACAAACTGAACGTACTGTCAAAACAAGCATCGACAGCCTGGCGGTGGACAGCTTACGCTACCACAACCAGCAATGGAACTGGTTTCATTATTACCT
>CAZJNY010000044.1:0-19961 GCA_964547405.1 uncultured Flavihumibacter sp.
AGAATGGTCAGCACATCCTGCAGGTTGGCAGGTTTTACAAATTTTGATTCCTTGAGTACAGAGCCAAACAGCGTTATGCCGGCTGCCATCCGATAGGTTTGGGGAAGGCTTTGAAAAGTTTTTATGCGACTATCCGCTATTTCACCGGAAATTTTGCGGCGAAGGCTGTCATTAGGGTGCTTATAACTCAATTCATACCTGGCCAGTGCGGCAGTTGAATCATATTTTTCCGTGGGTGTCAGTTCGAAAATGGCCATTAGGGTATGGCCGGATCCTACCTCTCCCCCTTCCAGCAAACCATCCCCTTCTGCGGATAAAGCACTGAATTTATTATCAAATCCAATCAGGCGATAGTGCTTCACATTGGTGGGTAAAAAACTTACGTGTAAGAGTGCATCATCCGCCACTGAATACATGGTTTGAGTCAGTTCCTTAACGAGTACTTTTTCGGCTTCTTTTTCATTGTCGAGGTAGGCAAAATTTCCATTGCCTTTTTTTGCCAGCACTTCGAGTTTGGAATCTTTGTAATTACCCATGCCTACTCCCAAACAGGTCAGGTATATCCCTTTCTGCCGCTGTTGCACAATCATGTGCTCCAGGGCTTCTTCAGAAGTTTGACCCACGTTAAAATCGCCATCAGTTGCCAGCACTACGCGGTTGTTCCCATTGGGAATAAACGTTTTTTCTGCCAGTTTGTAGGCTGCCAGTATACCGGATTCACCCGCAGTGGAACCTCCCGGGGAGAGTTCGTCAATAGATTTGTTAATCTTCTCCTTTTCGGCGCCGGAAATGGGTTGCAGCCATACGCCAACGGTACCTCCATATACTACAATGGAAATGGTATCAATCGGACGAAGGTTGTTCACCATCAGTTTGAAAGCGGTTTTCAGGAGTGGGAGACGGTTGGGCATGTCCATCGACCCCGATACATCAATCAGGAAAACCAGGTTGCTCGGTGGCACCTGCGTCAGATCCAGCTTGCGGGCACTCACTTTCACATAAAACAATTGATTGGCAGGTTTCCAGGGACATTCAGAAAGGCTAGTTTTGATAGAAAAATCCTGTTCGCCGGCAGGCTGCTCATAATCAAGTGCGAAATAATTAAGCATCTCCTCAATTCTCACAGCATCCGGCGGAACCGTACTGCCCATATTTAAAAACCGGCGGATATTGCTGTAAGAGGCTTTATCAGTATTCACGGCGAAATCGATGGTTGGAAACTTCGCCGCTTCCATATAATCATTTTCCCGAAGACTGCTATAGGTTTCTCCTCCAACAGAAAACCTGGCCAGTTCCGCAGGTTTGATATCCCGCGCGAGAGACATCAATCTTTTCTCCGACTGGGAAGCTTTTTTGACCAGCAGGGGTAACACCAGGGTGTTTTCTTTATTGTTTTTAAGGGCAAAGGTGCAGACCTTGTATCCATCCAGGCTCAGCGTTACGGAATCTTCTGCCTTTGCCGAGGTAATACCAAAGCCGCCGGAAGCACCGCTGTAAAAAAGGTAGCCGGTGGAATGCATAGTCATCTTCACATTCGAAAGTGGCTTCTGGGTTTCATCCCTTATTTCACCTCGAAAATAAAACTGGGCATTTGCGTACGATCCTGCCAGCACAAGGAGTAATATGGCAACTACAGTTTTCAGGACGGCGGGAATTTCAACTCGAAATTATAATTTATTAGGTTTTAGGGGTACCGCCAGGTTGATTTAACCTAATGGTTCTCCTTTAACTGGTAAATCTCCGGAATATTGCGTCCGAGTCCATCATAATCCAGTCCATAGCCCAAAACGAACTTATCCGGAATACTGAAACCCAGGTATTTAATGGGTACCGGAAACCGGGTTGCTTCCGGTTTGTGCAATAAAACCGCCAGTTCCAGGGAAGCCGGTTGCTGGTGTTGCAGCTGGGGTAAAAATTCATGTAAGGTTTTACCGGTATCCACAATATCCTCCAGTATAATGACATGCCTGTCATGAATGTCGGTATCGAGGCCGATCGCGGTAATTACCTGTCCGGTTGATTTGGTGCCTTTATAGGAAGCGAGTTTAATAAAGCAGATTTCAGCATCAATCCGGATGGCTTTGAACAAATCCGAAGAGAACATAAAGGAGCCATTCAGTATTGCGATGAAAAGGGGTTTTTTGCCTTCATAATCATGGTTGATTTCAGCAGCCAGGCGCTGTACCTGTCCATTGATTTCTTCAGCCGTCAGATAGGGCTCAAACTGTTTATCCTTAACCTGTAGAACAGACATATCAATTGGTGTATAAAAGTAATTTTTGTCCGGGTCTGAGACCTGTTCCATTCAGCCGGTTCCACTCCTTCACCTGTTCTATGCTCACCCCGTATTTTTTGCTGATACCATAAAGGGTTTCTTTTTCCCGTACGATATGCTGAACAGGTTTGGTGGTATAGGCAGCCTGCTGCACCAGGGGTGCCTGCTGAGAAGCCGTATATGCTGTTTCCGTACGTTGCAGGGGGCGCTTGTTGCCCGCCAGCAGTGGTTGTTTGGGCGATTTTTCTTTCAGGTACAAACGTTCACCCGGAGCAGGTTCCATATCAGGTTGCAGGTGATTCAGTTCCAACAGGGAACCAAAGCGGATACCTTCTGCCTGCGCGATATCATACAGGGTTTCATTTCCTCCAACGATATGAAACACCCCGGCACCGGTTTTCCGTTTACGCTGTAAAAAAAGCAGCTGATCATTTTCTAACAGCTCCCCTTCTCCTGGTGTTATGTCGTTGAAATCAAGTAACCTCGACAACGAAATCCGGTGTTCATCAGCCAGGGCAAGCAGGCTGGTTCCGGCTTTCGCGTAGATCACCCGGGTTTGATTGATTTCAAATACACCAGATGGGTAATTGGTAACAACGGGTGGAACCGCGATTTCAATAACGTCTTCCTGCGGCGGACGAATACCCACCAGCAATTCGCCGGATGGTGCTTTCTTTCCCAACGCAATCAGGGTATAATCCTGCAGGTTATAGGTTTCAATCAGTTTGATCAGGATCTGTGAATACTTTATGTTGGTTGCGTAACCTGCTTTTTTAAGGCCATAAGCCCAGGCTTCATAATCCGTAGGATCAAGCCGGAATAAAAAACCATAGCGCTGGTTGGATTTCAAAAAATCGGAATGATCGCGATAGGAATCAGCGGCAGTTCCATAACTGCGAAAACATTCTCCGGCCGCATCATCATCATGGTATACTTTTTCACCGGTCCAGCTTGATTTGCACTTGATCCCGAAGTGATTGTTTGACCTGTTCACGAGGTCACTTTGTCCGGCCATGGTTTCATGAATTCCCTGTGCCAGCTTGATTGATGCAGGCACGCCGGTGCGGAGCATTTCATCCACCGCCAACTGCCGGTATTCCTGAATATATGCCAGTACGGTCTGATTTTGCTGCGCAGTGGCAAGGCTGACGAATGCGATGAACAAAATCAATAGGATTGGACGCTTCATGTGCTTAGTTTTTCCGGATTAACAGAAGTCCGTCGCGAAGGGTAACCAGGCTGGTTTCCACTCTCGAATCGGACTTCACATGTTCATTAAATGCATGTATTGCTTTCGCATTTTTTCCCTGGATTACAGGCTCCAGCACCTGTCCGTGGAATAATACATTGTCTGCTATAATCAAACCACCTTTTCTGAGTCTTGGTACTACCAGTTCATAATAGTCAATATAGCCTGTTTTATCGGCATCAATAAAAACCAGGTCCCAGGTAAAAGGCAATTGTGGAATTATGGTTGCTGCCGCACCCACCATCAGATGAATCTGATTGGCATAGGCAGAACGATCAAAATATGCTTTTGCCGTTGCCGCATCTTCTTCTCGTATCTCAATGGTATGAAGGCTACCTGTTGGAGCGAGTCCTTCAGCCAGGCAAAGCGCACTGTATCCGGTAAAGGTTCCGATTTCAAGGATCGCCTGTGGTTGCAGTAAGCGGCTGATCATTGACAGAAAGCGCCCCTGTAACCGGCCACTCAGCATATGTGCATGAGGGTGATTTGCCTGTGTATACGCATTGATTTCTTTCAGCAAAGGGGATTCCTCTGAGCTGAAGCGCTCTGCATACTCATTTATCGGCTGTTCAATCAATTCCTCCAAGTGGACAATTTGTGCAAAAATAGGCCCAAATTCTTAGAAATTCGGCTGAAGTGGGTGTTTACTATAGAAATGTAATACCTGTTCCGCCACTTCATCCGCAGTATCCACCACTTTTAACAGATCCAGGTCTTCCGGAGAGATATAACCTTCCTTCAACATGGTTGATTCCAGCCAGTTCATGAGTCCGCCCCAATAAGCACTATCTACCAGGATCAGGGGAACCTGCAGCATTTTTCCGGTCTGGATAAGGGTACCTACTTCAAAGAATTCATCCATGGTACCAAATCCGCCAGGCATCATGACAAAGCCCTGGGAATATTTGGTAAACATGGTTTTACGAACAAAGAAATATTCAAAATTCAGGTTGGCATCCCGGTCTATATAAGGGTTGGCATGCTGTTCAAAAGGCAGTTCGATATTGAGTCCGACGGATTTTCCTCCGCCCAGTTGAGCGCCTTTATTGGCGGCTTCCATAATACCCGGACCACCGCCTGAGATAATCCCGAAACCTTCATCTGCCAGTCGCCGCGCCACATCTACGGTTAGTTCATAAGCGGGATGACCAGGCTGGGTTCTTGCTGATCCGAATATAGAAATACAGGGACCGAGTTTGGCAAGGGCTTCAAAGCCATCTACAAACTCAGCCATAATTTTAAAGATCTGCCAGCTCGACTGAGCCTTTGATTCACTCCAGCGCCGCTGTTTCGTCATACGGATAGTATCGTTCATCGTCTACCATTTTAAGGTTAGGAGACAACAATGCCACCCATTTCAATCGATGGATGGCATCGTAGGTTTACTTAGTTAAAACGTAGATTTTCCTGCTTTAGTTTATGCCAGTACAGGTTTTTTGGAGATCATTAACAGGCCGAGGAAGGTAATCAGACCGTTGATTAACAGCAGTTCAATCCCGATCTGGTAACCTCCCAGCAATTGATCGGCATAGAGGCTGATCAGATAACTAATTGCAGGAGAGAGCAGACAGATAATGGTAACCAGCATGGTGTCGGCGAATTTTCTATTGGTAAGAATACCGAAAGAGAACAACCCGAGCAGCGGCCCGTAGGTATAGCCGGCCAGGTCCAGAATAACGCCTATGATGGATTTATTATCGATCAGTTTAAAGATCAGGATGCAGACCATAAAGATGACTGTAAAACTCAGGTGAACCGTCATGCGTATGCGCTTTTGATCCTTTTCGGAAAGGGATGGATTTCTCTTTATTCCGAGCATATCAATACAGAAGGAAGAAGTCAGTGCAGTGAGTGCGCCATCTGCACTCGGGAACAAGGCGGAAATCAGAGCAATAATGAAAATAACGGCGGTAACCGGTGGAAGGTAGCTAAGTGCTACTGTAGGGAAGAGATCATCCCCGGCTACATCCAGTCCTTTTTGTGCCGCGAAAATATAGAGCAGTCCGCCCAGCAGGAGGAACAGAAAATTCACAAACACAATGATGATGCTGAATGTCATGATATTCTTCTGCGAATCTTTCAGTGTTTTAACGGAGATGTTTTTCTGCATCATCTCCTGGTCGAGGCCGGTCATGGCGATAGTAATGAATGCCCCACCAAGGATCTGCTTCAGGAAAAAGCCCTTGCTGTTAACATCAAAATTGAAAATATTCGTGTACCCTTTCGCCGATAAGGCAGACATGGTTTCGCTGAAATTAAGTCCCAGGTTATTCATGATATAGATAACACAAACAACCAGGCCAAGTAACATGAAACTGGTTTGCAGGGTATCTGTATACACAATTGTTTTTACACCACCTTCAAAAGTGTATAACAGAATCATAAGAAGGATAATAAGGGAAGTAACGACAAAGGGGATACCCAGGTCATCCAGGATAAAAAGTTGCAGTACATTGATAACCAGGTAGAGCCGGGCGGTTGCACCGATAGTTCTGGAGATAATGAAAAATAAGGCACCGGTTTTATAGGCGGTGAATCCGAAACGTTGCTGCAGGTAATTGTAAATGGAAGTAAGGTTCATTTTATAGTAAATCGGAAGCAGTACATAGGCGATTACTATATATCCCAGCAGGTAGCCGATCACTACCTGCATATAACTGAAGGCATTGGTAGCCACCGTACCTGGTACAGAAACAAAAGTCACTCCGCTCAGTGAAGTGCCAATCATGCCAAAAGCCACCAGCATCCAATTGGAATTTTTATTTCCAATAAAAAAACTTTCATTGTTGGAATTTCGGGAAGTGATATAGGCAACAACCAGCAGAACAGCGAAATATGCGATCACAAAAGTGAAGAGCAAAGTAGAGGACATGCGCTAAAGATTTAATAAAATTGCCACAATGTAAATAGGAATACGCTTACTTTGACAGAATTAACTATGAATATAAAAGCAATTGCTGTTTTTTGCGGATCGCAGACAGGCAATAACCCGATATTCGCCAAACACACAGCAGAACTGGGCAAACTGCTCGCTATGCTACAGATAAAACTGGTGTATGGAGGAGGGAAAAAAGGATTGATGGGCGTAATTGCCGATTCCGTACTGGAGCATGGCGGAGAGGTAATGGGAGTGATTCCGAAGGTTTTAACGGAATGGGAACAACAGCATACCGGAATTACGGAACTGGCGGTAGTTCCTGATATGCATACCCGCAAACGGATGATGTATGAGATGAGTGATGCTGCAATAATTCTACCCGGCGGATTTGGCACCATGGACGAGTTTTTTGAGATGCTCACCTGGAACCAGCTAAAAATTCACGACAAAAAAATATACTTATTGAATTCAGGTGGTTATTACCAGCACCTGATCCTGTTCATGCGACAGGCTGTAAAAGAGCAGTTTCTGTATGAGCCGTTTGAAGAACGGATCATTGTATGCGATAACCCGGTAGAGTTGTTCAATAAAATACAGTAGCTGTCAGAAGCCTGCATTAAAGCCGATGGTCATGAAAATATTTTTCCCGTAGGGTGTGCTTGGGTTGGGATAAAAATCGCTTTTATTCAGCAGATCATATTGGGCCATAATGATAAAACCACCAGCCCGTCCGGCTGGCAGATAAGCCCCGGCACCAGCTAGCAAAGAAGGAAGAATCTTGCCATTGAGCGAAGATTTAACTTCCTGGGGAGTATAATCAATCCGGCTACCCCAGATATAATTCATTTCCGGCTGCAACTGAATAAAACCCTGCTGGATTGGATAAAACCTTCCAAAAAGATTCATTCCTGCCACACCATAGCGATCCTTGTATAAAGTTGTTCCACCGGAACGATATTTCTGCTGTGAAAACTGTCCATTAATACCAATACCGGCGGCAAAAAAATCATTGAACCGGTAGCCCAGTTGCGGAGAAATATTGATAAATGTAAAGTTGCCGAAACTGAGGCCAAAATTTCCGCCTACAAACAACCGGCTTCTGTCAAATTTTTTAGGTGCTTCTTCTTCGTTTTCATCCTGCGCCAATACACTGAATGAAAACAGGCAGACAGTGGTCAGCAGCAATAATAGTCTTTTCTTCATGCCACAAATTTACTCTAAAAAGTCGGACAGAGTGATTGTCTCAGATTTCCCTGTCCCTCACTGTAAAAGCCATGTTTCATCAATGAAAATTCAATGGCTCCACGTGAATTGTTGTATTGAGAAAGTGAAGAGGTAGTTACATCATAGGTGAAACTCATCCGGAAATTTTTCCATTGAAAGCCGATCAGGGGAATCAGCGACTCTCCTACCCGGTAATACATGCCACCGATCACCTGTGTTTCGCCATCACCGCTCAAATTGTAGTTGGCACTTAACCCGCCCACCAGTTCTGAAGCAGTTGCCTGGTTGGTATAATAAGCCATCGGACTTACAATTACCTGCTCATTCAGTTTTACACTGGCATTGACAAAACCGATATACCGCGGAGATAATCTGTTATCGAAGCCTGTTTCAGCAAAAAATGTTTCCCTGGGGCGATTGATATGGTGAACCGAAAAACCTCCGTTTACATATACATCGGTGGAGGGGAAATAAGCATAGTTGAGTCCCACCTGCACATCCGCATAACCGATACTGGTTGAATTGAATGCCACATTGGTTGGAATGCCGGCATCAAAAAAACCGGTAGCCTGATTGAACTGATCCGGAAATTTCAGGCGGGTTGGATCAATCCGTTTATTTGCCCAGCCTACATTAAATCCGGCTGACAACAAACTGGATAAACCGAGCATCTGGTGATAGGCCAATGATCCATATACCTTGGTGGAAGTCAGGTTCCCGCTACCGGCCACATCGCGCAGGATTACGCCACCCACACCCAGCCATCCAGTTTCAATACGATCCCGGAAAATCTGTGCATCTCCGAAAATACTGATGGTTTTATAGGGCACGTCCATGACGCTGATCCATTGGCTCCGGTAATTGGCACCAATCCGAAAATCCGCATCCGGAATAAATCCGGTATTCGCCGGGTTGGTGGTAAGAGGAGAATTAAACCATTGGGAAAACCTCAGGTCCTGAGAAAAACCCGATGATGTAGTCAGCATTGCCAGCAGGCAGCTGAATCCGAAGCGCCACAAATACAATCCACGTTTCATCTTTCTACTCTTTTTGTGTTAACGGATCAGGGTTATATCACCCTTTTTAGTGGTTCTTGTTCCATCTGTAAATTCCACGTCCAAAACATAGGCATACACATCCATTGGCTGAACAACCCCGTTGAATCGGCCATCCCAACCCAATTTTGTACTGTTGGTTTCAAAAACTTTTTGTCCCAGGCGATTGAAGATCATCATGCGCATTCTTCCAATTCCAAATCCTCTTACAGAAATGATATTGTTAGGTGCCTGTCCCAGTGGTGTAAAGGCATTGGGAACATCTACCCTTGGGGAGATCAGTGCTTCCACTGGTGCGCATACGGTATCTGCACAACCAGACTGATTCACTGCAACCAGGCAGGCTTCGAATTGCCCGGTGCTGTTGTACTGATGGTCTACGGGCAGACGGGATCCTGTGCTCAGCGTTTCACCATCTCCAAAATTCCAGAGGAATGCAATGGCATCTGCTGAAGAATTGTTCAGGAAGCTGGTGGGCGTATTTTCTATCGGAGTAACCGGACTATGCGTAAATGCTGCAGTAGGCGCTCCCTGCACCAGTACTGTTCGGGTAGTCTGGTCCGTTATATTACAGGTATTGGGGTCAGTAACGGTAAGGGTTACCAGATAAGTTCCGGGACTCGGGTAAACCTTTACCGGTGTTTTATCAGTGGAAGTGGTACCATCTCCAAAATCCCAGAGATAGGTTTGTCCGGCTATACTGGTATTCTGAATTTCAGCAGTATAAGGAGCACACCCGTTTGGTAATTCAAAACGAGCCACTACCAATGGCGCAAGGTTATATTCCCTGGTCAATGGATCACCTACGTTGCAGTATATGGTATCCCGCACCGTTAGAGTGATTCTATAAGTACCCGCTGCCTGGTAATTGTGGGTAACCGGACCAGGACCGGCAATGAGACGGGTACCATCACCAAAGTCCCATAAAAAACTGGTATCTGAAAACGGCTTACCGGGAGGTGGAGTTGACAGATTATCAAACCGGAAAGAGAGGGATTCACAGGGGTCCAGCTTCACTGCATTAAAATCGAGCATGGCTTCATCTGCGCGAACCCGCATCGTGATAAAGGAGGTATCGCGGATATTACAACTGTTAGAATCCACAGCAATCAGGCGAACGCGAAAGTCACCAATTCGGTTATAGGTATGCTGCACATCAAAATTGGTAGTAATCAGATCGGGAGTACCATCTCCAAAATTCCATTCATAGCTCTGCGCATTCCGCACAGTATCTCTTAAACTAACGGTAAGGGGAACACAACCTGAGGTATCAAAATTTCCTCCGATGGCAGCTGTTACACCTGCACCTACACCAGCAAAATTGAAAGCGATTTTAAGCGCAGCCAGATTACATTCTGCACCACTTCTGGATCCGTCGGCACCGGAAACCCTGCTAGGGCAACACCAGGCTCCCGGAGTAACCGGAAAGATCGGCCGGGTTTCACCGGGACCTCCGCTATAACAGTTGGCGCACATGGCCTGATAAATAACACCTTCCTGATCAAAACGGCTGGTGCCACCATCTACATGTTCGGTATAATCTCCATTCTGCCCAAAGAAACTGCCATAGAGCAATTCTGTTGCGTCTTTCTTGATTACGATAAAATAAAAATCATTATTATCTGTGGTTCGTTTAATAGCATCATTCGTTACCGGCATTCCACGTGTACCAACCATGTCAAAATTCTGCAGATTGGTTCCACCCCAACCAGATACATACACATTCTGACACCTGTCAACCAGGAAGGCAACCGGTGAAATATTTGGCGACACGGAATTGGTTCCATAGGTGGTGGTATACTGCCACCCTGATAGGTCGGGCATGAGTTTCCCGATAAACTGTTTGGCTCCATCCGTCCCATACGCAGCATTTACCCGGGGCCAGGTACCGAAGGTAATACCCATGACATAGGGGTCGCCATCCCGGTCAAAATCAATGCCGAGTATGGCATCCCGCTGGTTCGTACCGATATAGGTGGATTTTCTGTGAATGGATCCATCATTGGAAAAAATTGCAATAAAGCCATCTGGCTGGGTACCGGAAAAAGCAGGGCGGATCGTGCTGGTTTTATCCCCCGGAAAATCATCACTTAATGTGGCACCGCAAATCCAGATATCCTGGGTAATTGGATGAATATCGAGCACAAATCCTGCATCAAAAGCTTTGCCACCCAGGTAGGTGGAAAGCAACATCGAAGAAAGATTGGAATTCATTTTGATCAGCACGGCATCCTGTCCACCGCCAAAGGTTTTATACGGCGCATTGGCGGTTGTAAAAAAATCATCAGATCGGGTGCAGGAAGCCAGGTATATATTACCAGCTCTGTCAAGATTCACTTCACTGCGTGCATCATCTCCATAAAAATTCATGAGCAGGCGGGTAGGTCCATCCCTGCTTTCCGAAGTATTGACACCATCCGATCCGGTTCCGCCGATCCTGACAGATCCAACCAGTCCGGTTCCTGAAGCGTTTAACTTAGTAAGTACAATATCAAACCCACCCTGCTCACCATAGGATTGCAAGGAAGGATAATCGGTTGAATTGGTTCTGCCGGCAATTACCAGCTCACCCTGCCCGTCAACAATCAGGCTATGTGGCTGCTCAAGAGAACTACCACCGATATAGGTAGCATACACCCGTTGGGTTCCAGTGGGATCAAACTTCATAATTCCCATATCAAACTGACCACCTCCAAAGCTTGTTTGATAGGCACCTGGTGAAACGGGGAAACCTGGCTCAAAAACAATACCTCCGCTATACAGGCTTCCATCCGGACCATAGGTAGCTGTAAAGCCCCAATTGTCTGCCGTACTGCCTGAAAAAGTGGCAAAGATCAATGTAGGATCAATGATCAGTGGAACTGACTTATCATAACTGTCTACCTGAAAGTATACCTTGTTTCCCCGAATGGCATAACCCGAAGGAATTTCTGTTCTGCCTTTTGAACCAGACTGGTAGGTATAAGGAGGCAATTCCCGCACTTCTCCTACACTGGTTTTGATAACCAGTTCACCTTTGCTTAAGGAAAGTTTATCCACTCCTTCGTATTTCATTACGATGCGTGCAGGATTCCCACCCGGATGAACAATGAATTCATACTTAAGAAATCCCTCGTCTGTGTAATACCGGAGATCAATATTCGGATATACATCCTTGTAAGTAACGGTACTGTATACACGACAATTGGCTCCGAATTTGGAAGGATCATTTCCCAAAAAATAAGAGACGACACCAGGAGCTGCTTTATCGGGAATCACTGTTGGATTTGAATTCATTCCTTCCAGTTCCATGCGATAGGCATGAGCCCGTACCATAGGATTGGCTGCATTTGCACCGGCTTCGGAAGGAATACCTGCGGCTGCTTTGGAAGCTGTTGCTTTATTTCCTTTTCCACCGCCTGAAGGTCCGGAAGATTTTTCAGGATGTCCGTGCTTCACCAGTTTATTCAAATCATCCGGGTGATGCTGAACTACGGTAAATCCTTTCTGCTGCAAAAAAAATGCACCAGTACCAAGCATGCCCCGGAAGGTTACAGAAGGATCCCATTGCCCTTTGTTTTCAACAAATTCAAGGCCAGGTGTATTCTTTTGCGAGAAGGTGGCAAAAGAACATAGGGTCAAGATGAGTATTTGGATTATGCGTATCAAAGTCTATTGAATTTACATCAAATTATCGGTTATTCCTGTCAGTAGATTTACGATATTCTACTCCATGCCAGTTTTCCTTTCTGTGCCTGAAGGTAGAATTTTAACGTGCTGTTTTCTTCGCGCTTCAATTCCGGATCCACTTCCAGCAGCCACCCTGCCTTCTCTTTAGCAGCATCCAGCCATTGTTTATCTTTTATCAAGTCTGCCAGCTTGAAGTTCAACATTCCACTTTGCCGGGTGCCTTCAATATCACCAGGCCCGCGTAATTCCAGGTCTTTCTCGGCAATTTTGAATCCATCATTCGTAGCACACATTATTTTCAACCGTTCTCGGGCGTCATTGGTTAATTGGGGGCCTGTTAATAATATGCAAAAACTCTTTTCGCTCCCTCTTCCTACACGTCCGCGTAACTGATGTAACTGAGATAAACCGAATTTCTCTGCACTTTCAATCACCATCACACTCGCATTGGGTACGTTAACACCTACTTCAATTACAGTGGTTGCCACCATGATCTGAGTATCGTTTTGTACGAATCGTTGCATGTTGGTTTCCTTGCTGTCGGGTGTCATCTTACCATGCACCATACTGATCCAGTATTTTGGCTCCGGAAAAAAAGCCTTTATATTCTCATACCCCCGCATGAGGTTTTCGAGATCCAGTTTTTCCGATTCTTCGATCAGCGGGAAGATGCAATATGCCTGGCGGCCTTTCTGGATTTCTTCTTTTATAAAATCCATCACCTGGGCCCGGGAATAATCATATCGGTGAACTGTTGTAATAGGTTGCCTGCCGGGTGGTAATTCATCAATTACACTATAGTCAAGGTCTCCATAGGCAGTCATCGCAAGTGTTCTGGGTATCGGCGTGGCAGTCATCACCAGCACATGGGGTGGGATACTCGCTTTTTTCCAGAGTCGTGCGCGCTGTGCTACTCCAAAGCGGTGCTGTTCATCAATGATTGCCAGTCCCAGTTGCCTGAACTGTACGGGATCTTCCAGCAGTGCATGGGTGCCTACAAGTAAGTGCAATTCACCCTCGGCCAGTTCCTTCAATATTTTTTTTCGGGCCGCTGATTTGGTGGATCCTGTAAGCAGTGCGATTTTAACCGGCATGTCTTTCAGGAGCTCTGAAAGTCCCTGGTAATGCTGTGTTGCCAATATTTCTGTGGGAGCCATCAGGCTGGCCTGAAAACCATTATCTACTGCCAGTAACATGGATAACAATGCCACGATGGTTTTACCGCTTCCCACATCTCCCTGCAGCAGGCGGTTCATCTGACGTCCATGCGCCATATCCTGCCGGATTTCTTTCAATACCCGTTTCTGGGCATTGGTGAGTGCAAAAGGCAGATGCTGGTGATAAAACGTATTGAACTGCTCTCCTACCTGGGTAAAAACCACGCCTCTCGAATACCGGTGTCGTTCCAGTTTAATGAGTCCGAGGCGCAGTTGTGCTATAAACAATTCTTCGAACTTCAGCCTTGCAAGCGCCTGTTGATAGGCCAGCTCTGTAACCGGAAAATGAATTTGCTGATAGGCTTCGAAACGGGATGGAAACTGGTATTGCTGCAAAAAATGAACAGGCAGGTTTTCAGGAAGATCCCGCTCCTGCAAGGCTTCCAGGAGGGTATAGCAGAGTTTGCCGAGCTGGCGCCCGCCCATGGATTTGGCCTTGAGTTTTTCAGTGCTTGGATAGATGGGTTCCAGAAAAGCTTTTCCGCCCGCCTTGGCCGGCGTATATATTTCTATTTCCGGATGTGTTATCTGGAGTGTCCCATTGAAATAACCGGTCTTTCCATATACCAGGTAAGCCTGGCCCATATGGATGTTTTTTTGCAACCAGTGAATACCCTGGAACCAGACGAGTTCGAGAACCCCTGTTCCATCCTTTAATTGTGCCACCAGGCGCTTGGACCGGCCTTCTCCCAATACCTGCATGGCCTGAAGGGTTCCTGCTACCTGGATATACTCCATGGATGGGTTCACGTCTGCCAGGCGTGTAATTTTTGTACGGTCTATATGCCTGAGTGGAAAATGATCCAGCAAATCCCGAAACGTAAAAATCTGGAGTTCTTTTTTAAGCAGATCAGCCCGGAGCGGGCCTACTCCCTTGAGGTATTCAATCGGACTGGATAATATGGGTGCGTCAAACTGGATGGAATAAAATTTGAGCTCAAAATTAGGATACCGGATTTATTTCTGGGATTCTTTCAAACCGGTATATGTTTTTGGTGTAGGGATGAACTCTTTTCTGCTTCGTTTTACTTTTAATAAGGCTCTTAACATAGCAACCATTAATGCCGGTAAACTCAACAATGCTTTGATGGTAAGCGAGGAATAATAGCGGGAAGGCATGGCGATGGCGAGGGTAAGCAGGAAAAAAAGCAGGAGGCTCAGCCACCAGCCTGGTACGGGAAAGAAAAAGGCCCATCCGGTTGCATAGCGGATGATTACCAATACCATGATCGCGGAAAACACAACCATGTAAAGCGATCTTGGAAGCAGTAAATTCTGCACCAGTTTATTATAGTAGTGACGGTTTTTACGGATGCCGGTCATGTCTGGCTCCCAGAACATTCTCAGGTGGTACCACTGTGCCTCCAGCCAGCGCAGGCGTTGTTTTTCAAACACATCGTGACTGGCAACTTTTTCATCCAGTACCCAGGCTTCCGGAAGGTAATACATCTGGATACCCCTTTTTAACAACTGCATATCAATTTCCCGGTCTTCTCCAGGATTATCGAGGATCGGTTTCCAGCTAAATATCGCTTTGAGCAGGTTAAATTCAAAGGCCATACCAGAACCAGAGGGCGCTGCAGAGAAACCCAGGGCCTGTTGTCCCTGGCGGAACAGGTGGTTGTTGATTTCCTCACTGATGGCATCCAGCAGGGCTACACTGGTTTGTTCATTTTTTGCGGTCCGATGGCATTGAATGGCCAGATGGCCCGCTTTAAATGCATTGCTAACCTGACGCAGGCAATCCGGCTTCATGATATTGTCGGCATCCAGCAACATGACCAGGTCATACTGCCCCGGCAGCAGGGTTTCCAGTGCCGCATGAATGGACCTGGATTTCATGCGTGTGCTTACTTCCACCACACTGGCACCAAGCTGACGCAACTGCTGAACAGTAGCGGCCTGTAAAGCATCTGCTACAACCAGTACATGAAATTTCTCCCTTGGATAATTATGATGAATTGCCTCATTAACGGTATGGCAAATGATATGGTCATCCCGGAAACTTGGGATCAGCACCAACACACGTGCAAGTTCATCATTATCCGGAATTGTTTCCTGACGGTACATTAATCCGGCTATTGCAACTACCAATAAATAGGTTATGCTGCAAAACAGGTAGATAAAGATCAACAGGCCGGCTATGTATAAGAATGTTACCACATTAAAAGGAAAAATATAAAAAAAGTACCGTATTATCAATCAAACCTAAAAAGCCGGCGAAAGGCCGGCTTTAAGTTGGGAATCAAGTTATTCAGGAAATATTTGATTTTTGAATCAATGCTGGCGGTGTGTGCGCAATGATCCATAGATCAAACAGAAAATTCTGTTTTCTGGCATAGGTGATATCCAGTTTGATCCGATCCTCGACCGACATGCAATGCCTGTCTTTTTTCCGGATCTGCCACAAACCAGTTATACCGGCAGGGGCCATGAATCGCTTGGACCATTCATCGGTTGTGAGCATAGCGGCTTCGTACAAAGGCAAAGGACGGTTACCAACAATCGACATATCACCCAATAATACATTGAAGAACTGAGGCAGTTCATCCAGGCTTGAGTTTCTCAGAAAACGACCGAAGCGTGTAGCACGGGGGTCATTTGTTATTTTGAAAAACACACAGCCGTTATCTTCATTGTATTCATTTCTGTGCTTGACAGTATCTTTCTGTAATTCCGCATCGAGACGCATCGTACGGAATTTGTAAAAATTGAAAATACGGTACCCGCGACCGGCTCTTTTGGAAATATAAAATACCGGCCCTCTGCTTTCCAGTTTGATAATGATGGCGATCAGTAACATAAGCGGACTCAACAGTACCAGTGCAGTCATGGAAATCAGGACATCAAAAAGTCTCCTTCCAAAACCAATCGGGGTAAGTTTGGCCAGCTCTGCAACCTGCTCCATTTTGAATTCTGAGCGGGAACAGTTTCTCTTTTTTACTTTGGAAAGAAACTCTACGCGCTGAATGAGTTTGCTGTCAGCTTTACGGGTATCAATAACGTCGTCGAATACACGCATCAACATTTCCTTGTCCTTGGTTTCTACCATTTTGCCGGCAGAATCCATGATCACAGGAATCACCCGAAACTTTTCAACCGATTTCAGGTAAGCATTGAGGTTAGCCGCATCCTGCAACTCTAAATTACCCTCAACAATAATAACTTGTGGTATAGTTTTTGATTGAGAATCGATGCGTTGAAGAATACCAATCGCCTTAGAAACTGATTCAGCAGCATACCCGCCTTCAAACAGGTGTACCAGATAATCAATGTTGCGGGTATTCTTTCCGATAAAGAAGAATTCTCTTGTATGTAATACCGCCACAGGCGCCGCTTCGTTTTCCCTGGTAATTGAATACCGCCGGTAAACTGGCTGCGGGGTGGTTATTGTGGTTAGAGGTAGAGTTTGTTCCATTAAGGTAAGATTTAAACTAAAGAGTTATTAAACCACTTTTAACAGCTTTTTCTGGCTGGCTACAGGTGATTTAATCAAAGCTTCCAAAGTTTTTACGAGGTCAACGGGATTAAATGGCTTATGAAAAGCTGCTTCAACATCATAACGGGTACACACAGTGGCAATTTCTTCTTCTTCCAAAGAAGATATTACAACCATAGGAATATTTTTATACAACTCACTGGTCTTAAAGTATTCAACAATTTCCCAGTTGCTGGTATCTGGCAATTCGGGATCCACTACAATAGCAGCTGGCAATTCCGATTTGGTCAGCCAATACATGGCATCTCCTGCTTCAGAGGCAGTGATTGCTGAGAATTGTTCACTCAGAACAGTGTGCAGTAAAAATCTAATAGACTTACTTGCGGTGATTACGAGTACTTTTCTTTTCATCCTTGAATAATTAAGTTTTTTTTGAAACTCAATTTTTCAATAGGAATTCAATTGGAACGGTTAGGCTTTCAACGGGTACTTGGAACAAACTTCATCAGTCTACCTGATGGATAATCAGAAAAATACTACTAATAAAGGCGAGTTCTTAGGATTGTGGAATGGTAAGCATTGGGCCTAAGTGCATTTACTTAGGCTATCGTGGGGTAAAAGTAGTATATATTTCGATTTTAAGAAATCTACGGAGCACTTTTTTCTTTTTGAGCGTAAAAATACCTAATACCGGGTATTCTTTTCGGGCTCCTGACCAACGGGAACCCTTATACGGTTTGCTTTTTGCCATTTTGCATCGGTTTTGCCAGCCAGCCAGTTTATCCATCCCGCCAGGATGGCCCAATGCATAAAAACAAAATAGTACGGAATAAATACGATCGGCCACTTCGTATTTGTGCGGGCTCCCAGCCAGCCAACAACCGCCATGCTGTAAAAAATGAGCTGCAGCAGTCCGGCCACCTCGTAGACCCATCCCATATCCTTAATTACCAGGTAAATCGTACTTAAGGCCAGCAGGAGCAACGCAGGCGCTGCCACCACCCATCGGAATACTCGATGGGAAAGGAACTGAAAAAAAAGCCTGGGGTTATGCCTGTATCTCCAGCTTTGCCTGAGCCGGCCCAATGCCTGAAACCCACCGGCCGCGATTCTTACCTTTCTTTTCTGTTCCTCCGCCAGGTTAAAGGATCCGGTTTCATAGGCAATCGCTTCCGGCACATAGGCAATCCGGTAACCTGCTTCACAGATCCGCATAGATAAAATAAAATCATCCAGCACCGTGTCCGGCTCAAGGGGGCGGAACAGGCTGGTGCGTAGTCCCAGCAGTTCTCCGGCTGCGCCTACAATACTATAAAACTGTGCATCGTTTTTTTTCAGGAAGGATTCATATTTCCAGTACAGGCCCTCCCCTTCGGAAGAAAGCTCTTCCCGGTCTGTGCTTTTCACCTGTTTTTCTCCCGATACGGCCCCTATTGCAGGATCTGAAAAAGCATTCACCAGTTGAACCAGTGCCTGTTCATTCAGGGTCGTATTGGCGTCTGTCAGCACCACAAGCGGACTGCTGACTTCCTGCATCGCCCGGTTTATCGCCGCTGCTTTCCCTAACCTGTCTGCCTGATGCAGCAGTTCAACCTGGGGAAATGCTTTAACGATCTGGTCTGTTCCATCTTCTGATCCGTCGGTTATAACCAGCACCCGGAATTTTTCACGCGGATAGTGCAGGGAGAGGGTATTTCTGAGCTTGGCGCCAATCGCTTCCGCTTCATTATAGGCAGGAATCAATACGGTCAGGGAGGGCAGCTCCGCCTCCGGTATGCCGGCTTTCTCCGGCTTTTTCCGACCCCGCACCAGCAGGTATACCAGTAATCCATAACCGATATAAGTATACCCTATCAGCAGGAGGCTGATCCAAAAAACTATCTGAAAAATAAGTCCCATTATTGCGTGGCGGTTCAACCCTTGCCAGCTACCAGGGCAGCTGCACCAAATACCCCTGCACTGTCGCCCAGTTTTGGCAACAGCACCGGAGTTTCCAGCCGGTTATTGAAGATATGTTTTTCAAGGCTTGCTTTCCCAGCCGAATAAATACTGGCAATATTGCCAACTCCGCCCCCAACCAGTATCGCATCCGGATCCAGCAGGTTTGTTACAATAGATACCGCTTTCCCAAAAAAATGATGCAATCTATCCATGGTTGCCAGGGCGGCTTTTTCTCCCTGTGCGGCTGCCGCTACAATTTCTTTCAGGCTTTTCTGCTGTCCGGTTTCCCCTGTATAATACCGCTGCAGGGAGGGACCGCTCAATACCGTTTCCACACAACCGGTTCTTCCGCAATAACAGCTCCCCCCGGATTCATCCAGAAAAATATGTCCCCACTCGCCTGCAATCCCATGTTTGCCTTCCCAGATTTCACCCTTGTAAACAATGCCTCCACCAACACCTGTACCCATGATAATGCCGAAAACCATGCGGGCATCCGGAGCCTCCTGTTTTATAGCTCCCCAATGTGTTTCGGCAAGCGCAAAGCAGTTGGCATCATTAGCGAGAAGTACGGGCATTCCCAATTCGCGTTCAAGATCAGCCTTCAGGGGCATCCCGTTCAGGGCAGTACTGTTGCAATTTTTCATGGTCTGCAGTACCGGATCCAGTACGCCCGGAGTTCCCATTCCGATTCTCTCCGGCTCAAGGCCCGATTCTTCTTTCATACGCCGCACCAGTTCTGCAATTTGGGATACAATGTGCTCGTACCCTTTATCGGCTTCTGTTGGTATACGGGTTCTGAGTATCGGTTGTGGCTCACCGGTAGCCGGCAGGATCACTCCTTCAATTTTGGTTCCACCCAGATCTATTCCCCAAATGGCAGTTGGCATGATCGGTTTTTGATAGCTAAAATAATCAAACTTTGATCTCCTTCATTTTTGGTACCAGCAGGTGCATGATTCCCCAGGCAACCAGGTAGGCCATGGAACAAACCAGGAACATAATGAAATATCC
>CAZJNY010000044.1:19971-21451 GCA_964547405.1 uncultured Flavihumibacter sp.
TTTGGCATTGTAAAAAACATGTAAATTATTTAATTATCATCTTTGTTTCGTTCCCTGGGTTTTAAATTTTTCGATTATATTTCCGGCCATTTTTGCGATTAAAATCCCCCCCAGTGCACCGGCCATACCACCCAAACCGGTTACAGAGGCCACTGAAGATTTGGGAAACATATCGGAAACAGTTGTAAATATATTGGCGCTCCAGGCCTGGTGGGCTGCTGCTGCCAGCCCGATTATCAGAACGGCGAGCCACATATTAATGCCTCCAAGCCATTGGGCCAGCATAACGGGCAGCGCCCCAAGCGCGTAAATAAACATGGAGGTTTTGCGGCTCCGGAAGACCGGCCATCCGGATTTGATAAATTGTAGCGGCAACCAGCCCCCCACAATGCTACCAACTGTCGACATCATATACACCAGGGCTACCGGTATTGCGATATCCGTATTACTCATCTGGTATTCTGCTTTCAGAAAAGAAGGCAACCAGAATAGATAAAACCACCAAACGGGATCTGTCAGAAATTTCCCCAATACAAAGGCCCAGGTCTGCCGGAAACTCAGGAGACTGAACCAACTCAGCTTGGGACCAGCATTCAAAACCGGTTCCTGGATGTCGTCACTGTTGATATGTGCCAGTTCCGCACTGTTTACCCTGGGATGTTCAGCCGGAGACCGGTAGGCTCTGAACCAGAAAATCAGCCAGATAAAACCGGTGGCTGCGGTGAGAATAAAGGCCCACTCCCATCCCCAGGTTACTGCGATATAGGGAACTGTCAGGGGTGCGAGAATCGCTCCTACGTTAGCGCCCGAATTGAAGAGCCCCGTTGCAAGCGCCCGCTCCTTTTTAGGAAACCATTCCGCCACTGTTTTGATGGCAGCAGGAAAGTTGCCCGCCTCTGTTATTCCCAATGCCGCCCTGGCCATGATAAATCCAAAGGTGGAACTTACCAGCGCATGTCCACCGGCCGCAAAACTCCATCCTATTATTGCCAGTGCATAACCCAGTTTGGTACCGATCTTATCTACCAGCGGGCCCATGAGTAACAAACCAATCGCATAAGACAACTGGAAAGCAATTACGATATCTGCATAGTCTGATTCCGTCCAATTGAACTGCTGTTCCAGATCACCTTTCAGAAGGCTGATCACTGCCCGGTCGAGATAGTTGATCGTAGTGGCAAAAAATACAAGTCCGCAGATCGTCCAGCGATACTTCGTTTGTTCATTTTTCATATGGTCAAGTTCATTTATTTAACCTGCTTCACCAGCTCCAGCGCCCGCTCCGCATCTAAACGGATCTGCGCATACGCACCACTGGCCAGCAATTCCTTCGACAGGAATTTACTGCCCAAACCAACGGCGCTTACTCCCGCCCGGAACCAGGACTGCAAATTTTCAATCGTTAGTTCTACACCTCCTGTTGGCATAAACAGGAGTTCCGGAAATATATCCCGAATGCCGGCCATAAACGAAGGCCCCA
>CAZJNY010000045.1:0-20990 GCA_964547405.1 uncultured Flavihumibacter sp.
TGGGGGTATAAACCGTTCCGAATGACCAGTATTCCCAGTTGAAAAGCTTTATGAAAAACGGTCGGTGTAGTACCTTTTGTAATAGATTCATGAAGAGCATTCAGATAATGAAGTCGCATTCAGCCGGCATTCAAATTGCTCACGGCTTTGAAGATCGGTATAATACATGGTAGCGTTCTGCTGGTTCCATTCCATACAGGTGATACTGACGGTCAGCATTTCATTGCCCCGGTTCATGAGCAAGTCATTTTCCTGGTCTCCATCTCCGCCAAATTCATGAAACCGTTGGATGTCGCTGGCTGTTGGCTCAGGATTCCGGGAAAGCCAGTTTCCAAACCAGGACTGCCTTTTTGCGATGGTGGAAGGGTCGTACAGGGTTACGGAGGACCAGATATGCGGGTCGGAAGCAGACAGTTGACGGCTGTATTTCTGCGAACCATCCCAGCGGTTTTCCTGCAATATTCCATCCTGGTAAACGATCACCGTAAACGGTTCGATCTGATCAAGCAAAACTGAATCGAATGCCTCCAGCAATTCGTCGGACGAACAGATTTCCAGAAAAACAAGTCCCCTGCTTTTCCTGTACGGATAAAGGGGTTCATGTTTCGTCCAGCCCCCATTCAGCAACACTGCCATATGGCCGTTGGGTTTCATGGCAATCCAGGAACCCTGCGCATCAGGATCCTTGGGAAACAAAAGAGAACGCCCGTTTACCTGGTACCATTTGGGGGGAAGGGCACGCGCTCTTTGTATTTTTTCATCCCTGTTGGAACAGATCAGGGCTCCTCCGGGAACAGGAACAAAACTCACTGTGCACATGAACGTCTGTACTTGATGGTGGAAGAAGCGACTCCAAATCCTTCCGGAATGGCAATGCCGGAAATTTCCAGAAGTCCGACCTTGATTAAGGCCATATGATGAATGGTATGTTCCAGGTTATAGGCAATTTCCCGGTAAAAATTGGTATCAAGCTCTACCTGCTCCTGGTTGGCTGTATCAAAACCCGCATAAAGGCGGAGCGACCGGTTCGGCTGATCCACCGCTTTTTCAATTTCTTCCAGTAAACGGGCAGCAAATTGTTTATCTGACTCGATCAGTATATTCCGTTGCCTGGCCTCATAGTTGACTACTCCGTCCTGAAGGCCGCTGAGTAAACATTGGTACATTTCGATGATATGACGGGTATGCTGACCAATGGTAGAGCCTGACAAGTTAACACAGTATTGAGTGTATTGAGCATTGGTCAATTGATCCATAACATCTGTCATCTGACCGAATGCATTCTGAACAGCTAACTGTAGATGCATGAATTTAAAATCTTGGTTTCGAATTTAGTCTTTTTATGATTTCCAATACTTTTCAACCGAATTATTGTTGTGCCAGAACCCTTAGCCGAACCTTTACTTCATCGGCAAGGGTTAAACTACCTGAACCAACGTCAAAATCTCTCCGGTTAAGTGTAAATGATCCTTCAAAAAGGAAGCCATTTTTCTGCGCTTTGGCAGTAAATGTTATCGGATAGGCTTTGGTGATGCCTTTTATCGTTACACTGGCCATCATTATATACGTATCCGGCTTACCGGCAGATCTGACCTGGCTGCCCAGGATCCTAATGCCGGGGTATTTTTCTACATTAAAATATTTTTCTCCCCTCAGGTGGCGGTTTCGCATATTGATGCCTGTTTCTATGGTTGCCGCATCCACAGAAACATTCATCGAGGCTTCCGGGAGACTGGCAGGATTGAACCGGATTTCTCCTTTAAGCCCTCTGAAACTCCCATCCACTCCAGACCCAAAATTATTGATTACAAAACTGACAGCGCCGGCAGCATCAACAGGTTTCAGCACCTGGGCAACAAGATAATTCGGTAATAGTAAACAAAAGGCAATCAGTACCTTACTCATACCCACTAATTTAAGGAATAACTGACACCGAGCCCAAGGAGATTCGCTTTGTTCCGAAACCGGTCATTGGGTTCGGGAAGTTGCTGAATTTTTGTATTGGTTTTGTACTCTGCAAAATAAAACTGGTATACTGCACGGAGTTTCCAGTTTTCGCTCAGCTTGTATTGCAGGAAGAATTCGGAATTCAGTGACCCTTTGTCCAGGTCTCCGGTCAGCAGCAGGTTAAACGGTACCGGGCTGGATTCCTTTGTCTGCCGGGTGCCTTCTGCGGTAAAAACAGCAGGTGATGTTCTGCCAACGGAAAAACCCACCAGGTCAATATTCACACCGGCCCGAAATCGTTTACCAATCTGGTGTGCCACCTGAATAGCTGCATTAAAAGAAAAAACAAGAGGGCGCTGCACAGTAAGGGTATCCCAATTTTGTGTTTCCTGGGATGAAAATACGACCAGGAAGGGTGTGGAACTTCCGCGTGCAATATTCGCCGGGGCCGTCCAGAAATCTTTTTTGGTTCCTGTATAAAAAGTTATTCTTGGCCCCACTCCTATTTCCAGGCGTTTTTTTTTGCCCAGCTGCCAATGCTGCCATCCGGCTACACTTACCGTTGCCTGCGAACTTCCTGCAGCAAGAGTAAAATCAACAGATGGCCTGAGTCGGTTCTGCGCCTGTACAGACCACATGCAAATAACCAACAACATAGTTAGAACTGGTTTCATATCTGAAGTTTTAAAACTGATTGAATAATTAAGAGAGTTTAGCCTGACCAAACAGTACAGAGAACTGCTGACACCAAATAAGCACGTAGGGATAGATTTGCGGATTTGGCATACCCTCCACCAGGTAAACCTGGCGTCCGGTTGTAGATTTTAATTTTCCCAGGCTCACAAATTGAGCAGCATCCGTATTGCTTGCCAGATACAGTTTCAGGTCTGGTCCGGGATCTGTTAAAAAATTTTCTAAAATCAAATACCATTTCCCTTCCGCTTCAACCAACCGTACACTCCCGCTTGTGGGGTGTGCTGCACTGGAAAAGCTTCCTGCAAATAACTCAATGCTATTCGGAGGAATGGTATCATTCAACTCCTCAGTAGGAGTTTCCTTTTCCTTAGAACAGGATATTAACAATAGGGAAGCAAGTACCCAAAACAGTGTTGGTTTCATGACTTTTTAATTATTGACAGGAATGAATATAGTTTCTCTTTTTCCATCCAGAGCAGGACCATACAGCAGCTGAATACCAGGCATGCGTAAACGAAAAGCAGTGCATCTCCGTTAAACACAATGCCCAGCACTGTGAGATGGGAAAGGATAGCTCCGGTCATAATTCCTGCACCCAATAATGCACCAAAACGGGTAGTCATTGGCCATAATAAAAGTATTGCCGTTACCAGCTCCAAAACACCGGTTAGAATCCGGCCCCAGGGTTCTACGCCCAATGTGGTAAATAACAAAACAGATTCCGGGTGCGCGGTGAATTTGAAAAAAAGCGTTTGTACTAATAGAAGGGCGGCAAGAATTCTGCAGCCCCATTGTGTCCGGTTCTTTTTCATTTGTAATGGCTATTGATGTTATCGAATCAGTCTGGCCCAGTTGAGATCACCCTGCCTTCTTAGTGTTGCTTCGTTTTTATTCCAACTGTTCAGGGTATTGGTTAAATATTTATTGTAAAAAAGAAAGAGTTTCCCGTCTATGAGTTTAAAGGTTTCTGGATCAACTTCTACTTTCTTTCCAGTTTCGCCCATGGCAAATGCACACCAGCCACCATAGGCCGGCTCATAGGTTCCTGGAGATTGCTGGAATAACTGACGATTCGCGGCGGTAGCAAAATACCATGTGGCTCCGGCATATGCCAGTGAATAGGACTTGTTACCCCGGATCGCTTTTTTTTGGGTGTGGTAGGCTACCGCATCATAGCCCTGTAAAGCGATCCCTTTTTCCAGGTTCAAATGTTTAGAAGCCGTCTGGGCTCCGGCAGCCTGGTGAAGGAAGAGGATGAATGCCAGCAAAAGCGTTAATCTCATAGCTTTAGTTTGTATACTAAAACTAAGATGCAGCTGATCATTTACTTGTCAGCTAGCCGACAGATACCAGCTTTTGCAGGGCTTTAACATCGGGTAATATAACGAGACTGCGGGAAAACGATAAGAGTCCTGCTGCTTCCAGCTCTGAAATAGTAGAACTTACGGTTTGGCGGGATGCGCCAATGAGCTGAGCAATATCCTCCTGTCGCAAAAAATTAGAAATACGGGCGGTATTTCCCTGCTGATTTTCCTGATCTGTCAGCAATAATAAAAAACCGACCAGCCTGGTTTTTACATCTTTATTCAAAAGCCTGATCAATCTGTTTTCCACCCGCTTCAGCTGTTGTCCCACAAGTTTGCTATAACGCAAAGCAATACCCGGTTTACGCTGCAATAATTTTTCAAAGTCTTCAATGTTGAAGGCACATAAACTAACATCGCTTCGATAGGCCTGCGCAAACTCTCCCTGAAGATTTTTGGGTTCAAGTGCAATCTGACCAAACACTTCACCCTTCTTAATGATTTCTTTAACCACTTCCCTGCCCTGCTCATCTATAAATCCGATACGTATATAACCTTCCTTTAAAAAATATAATTTATTGTGATGATGTGATTCAAAATAGAGGTACTCATTGCGCTTCGTTTCCTTAAAATGATGGATAAGGTTTAATTCTTCGTACTCTTCGTCAGTGATATCAGACCAGAGGTCATAATTGCGGATCAGCAGTAGGTGATCTTGTACACTCATTCGGGTTCACAGTTTAGAGCAAATTAGTCAATTTAGCCTGTACAGGAAGGAGCAGATTTCGTTCAATTCCTCTAGATTTACAGAAAATACCGATTCTATGCAGGTACCAACGATGGCTGAAATGATGGCAAACGGAGAACAGCCGGAAGTTCTTTTCTGGGTGGGATGTGCAGGAAGTTTTGACCAGCGTGCCCAAAAAATCACCAAAGCTTTTGCTCAAATATTAACTACTGTAGGTATCCGTTATGCGATTCTGGGCAAGGAAGAAATGTGTACAGGTGATCCGGCGAGAAGAGCAGGTAATGAATTTATGTTTCAGATGATGGCCTACCAGAATATTCAGGTGCTGAATGGATATGGCATAAAAAAAATTGTTACTACCTGTCCGCATTGTTTTAATACCCTGAAAAATGAATACCCGGAATTGGGTGGCACATACGATGTTATTCACCATGCCAACTACCTGCAGGAACTCATTGATGCCGGAAAACTCCGGGTGAGAGAAGGGGGTGCATTCAGGGGTAAAAAAATAACCTTTCACGACAGTTGTTACCTGGGCAGGGCCAATAATATTTATGACGCTCCCAGGAAAGTGCTGGAAGCCCTGGATGCAGAGCTGATTGAAATGAAACGCTGCCGCAGCAATGGACTCTGTTGCGGAGCCGGCGGTGCGCAGATGTTTAAAGAGGAAGAAAAAGGTAGCACCCGGATAAACTGGGCGCGTACAGAAGAGGCAATTGATACCGGAGCAGCAGTGGTTGCTGCAGCCTGCCCATTTTGTAATACCATGATGACAGATGGAATCAAGAATAAAGAAAAAGAAGAAAGCATGCAGGTGCTGGATATTGCGGAACTCATCGCTTCCTCTCTATAAAACAAGCCCCTTATCCCGAGAGATAAGGGGCTAAAACCAACCGTCCTGCTAAAATTCTTTTATGTTGCTTATTGCTTTGAATCTGTATTCTCTTCTACTTTCGCTGTTAAGCGGTTAGCAGCTTTAATACCTACAAATTTTATTTTTTGTTTCGCGATCTCACGATTGTCAGCTCCGGGCAGATCCTTTTCGATTTCATTTTTACGATTGTCCAATGCTTCATACAAAACTTTGATCTCGTCCCAGTCTTCCCGTGAATAGCGATCTTTATTTTTTTCAACGGTATTTACAAAATTCACATATACATCTTTTGCGTTAGCTGCGGTTACCCAGGCAAATGACATATCATTACCCACTTTTCCGGCACCAAATAATTCATCGCGCATTGTCTGACGAGATTCGGTAGCCTTTATATTTGACTCGAATTTTGTTCTGAGTGCAACAAATTTCTGTTCTGCTTCATCCAGTTCTTCTTTTACTTCGGCTGATAATTCACGTCCCTCAGCTTTCAGTTCAGCTTTTTTAGCTGCATAGGAAGCACTGATATCGTCCCAGGTTTCTTTTGAATAACTAGACACATTGCTCGAAACGGAATCTACATAATTCTCAATATCTGCAGCAATCTGCTCGTCTTTTGCACTGTTATTCTCGCAGGCAACCAGTGAGGAAGCTGCTATTCCGATCATGACTAAATACTGTTTTGATTTCATAATGTTGTTGTTAGGTTCGCATATACCTATTCAACGATTATGCCATATGCAATTAGCCGGAATAATTTACACTCCGGCTAATAAAAACGGGGAAAGGACTACCCAGCAGGCAAACCTTTCCCCAGTAAGTGCATTTTTTCAATACCATTTTCTGATCCGGACTTCAATAGCGGCATCACCTTCCTTCACCAATCGTGCAAATTCATTAACATCGCTAAATCCACCCGGCTGCCTGAAATGAAAGGGATAAACCACAGCAGGCCGGAAGGCAAGAGTAGCACTCGAAGCCTGCTGTATATCCATGGTGTAGGGCTTATTCATACAAAGAAAGGCTACATCAATTTTTTTGAGCTGTCGCATTTCAGGAATATCTTCCGTATCACCGGAAACATAAATTCTTTTTCCCCCGATCGTTAGTACATATCCGTTACCCCTCCCTCTTGGATGTCTGGAGCCGGCAGAATCTGGCAGGTTATACATGGGAATTGCCTTTATCCGGATACCCTGCCATTCCAATGAATCACCATTGGACAATTCAAGAATTTTCTGTGCTGCGGGCAGTATTTTGATCAGTCGCTCTTTCACCGCCCTGGGTGCTACCAGTACCGTTTCGGACAGATCCATAGTAACAAGGGTACTGCTGTCCATATGATCTCCATGGATATCTGTTATTACAACCAGACTGGGTTTGCCCATATCCCGGAAGCGGTCTGCTCCACCATAGGGATCCACAGCAATTGTCAGATTGTTCCAGCTCATCCAGAACGATCCATGATAAACCGGGTGAATTTCCAGAATTCCCTTGCTGGTTGTGATGGCATCCGTTTGACCGGAAGCAAAAATAGAAAGCAGTAGAAATGTAAGTAATGAGGATAACTGTTTCATAGATTCAAATAACAATCATTTTTCAATTTTGTCAGTACAGGAAAGTTAAAAATAATACTACGTAATTCTACGATAAAGAATACTCTTAGGTCCATTTAAAGAAAATATGTAGCTGGCTGTCGAATAAGTCTAAGGACGGCAAATAATAAGTGCAATTTTGTATCGTTACTACAAAGTTCTACTTAGAAAACCGTACCCGCCGTGAAAAAATATTTACTTCTTAGCTGGATCCTGCTTTCCCAACTGGTTTTATTCAGCCAGGCAAGAGTAACGGGACTGATGACAGATTACAACGGCTATTTCGCATCCACTTCCAGCAATACCAATTCGGTATTACCGAACAACAGTCATAATCTGCTTGGCTTTACCTATAATGGAACTACCTATTCAACAGGGGTTGATGATGCAAAATTAACCGCCAACGGCGTCAGTTTTGTTCCCCAGACCTTTCGGGCAATTCCCCTTGATAATGTTCCGACTTCCGGTGGAGGTAGTTACTATGTAGCGCTTGGTCAGATGTATGATGGTCTTCATGGCGCTGTCAACAATAGTCCAACTGCACCATTCCAGGGTGCCCCGCTTAGCGGATCAGTGCTGGCTTCATTTCTGACAGATGGTGTAAACGGATTAAACATAGGAACCGGTCTGGCGAATATTCCTGCCGGATCCGTATTGCAATTTAACCTGGGGGCCAGCGGAATTTCAGCAGCAGCCATTGGCGATGGGGTGCCGGATATTCTGTTTGCACAGATCGCTGATCCTACCAGTGTGGGTGACCGGTTAAAATTTATTAATAGCAGTGGCGCTACTGTAGGTACGGAATTCACCTTTAACCTAAGCAGTTCCTTCCTGTTTCCCCGATTGGCGAACTGGATGGCAGACTTCTACAACCCCAACAGTACACAAAACACCAGTTCATTTATCAATACACTCCGATCCATCCGGATGCTGGCGCTGGACCTCTCTCAACTTGGTATCAATTCAACCAACTATACAGAAGTAACGCAGCTTGTTTATACCACTTCAGGCCAGTCGGATCCCGCATTTGTTGCCTTTAATGAGCCATCGGTAAGTTTGCCGAGCCGCCTCGGAATCGTTTCTCAACCCACTATCTACCAGACAGGAGTTGCCATGAACCCGGAATTCCAGGTGCGCTTGCTGAATAGCTTTAATCAACCTGTTCTCCAGGCAAATGTTGCCATTACGGTAACTGTAGAATCAGGAAACGGACAAATTTCAGGAACCATCACCCGCTATACCGATGCCAATGGTATTGCTTATTTCAATGATCTTGCTTTAAGTGGAAATAATACACATACCGTACGGTTCAGCGCATCCAGCCTTGCACCGGCAATTTCCGGACCCATTATCTACAGCACCCTGCTCCCTTTAAACTGGATCAGTTTTAGTGGTATATCAGGCAGTTCCGCTATTCAACTAAGCTGGACAACCGGTCAGGAGCAACAGACAAAAGATTTTATTATTGAGCGAAGCACTACCGGACAGCAATGGCAGGTGATCGGACAACTCGGAGCAGCCGGAACAGAACGTGGAATCAGCACTTATAAATGGAATGATAAACAACCCGCACAGGGCAGCAATTATTACCGGATCCTGCAGCGCGATCTGAATGGCCGCCAGTCTGTTAGCAAGGTCATTAAAGTACAATTTGGTCAGTCTCAGGCAGTAGCACTAAAAGTAATTGCCAATCCGGTAATTTCCCGGCAGTTGCAGGTTGAAATGGGTTCGGCACAAACCCTGCATCTTTATAACGGAGCAGGCGCCCTTGTCCTGACCAAATCCGTACCCGCCGGAAGATCAGTAATCGCCCTGGAACGCATACCTGCTGGAATGTATTACCTGCAGGCTGCTCAAAAAATAGTTCCCCTGATAGTGCAATAAGAGGACTGTTAATTGGGTTTAGATTTTGTACTTTTATACAGTCCAATTCCTAAACCCTGTTAGCAAAGGATATGTCAATTATTGCAAACAATCCAATTTCTACAGAGATAACCCAGTTAAATCATGTAGAAACCCTAATTAAAGCCGGCACCTGGATCTTTGATCTTCAACAAAATTCCATCTACTGGTCGGATGGCGTTTATAAGATGCTGGGCTATGAACCCCAATCATTTACGGTAGATTTCGGGATCGGTTCTGCTACTATACATCCGGAGGATCGAAACAGGGCAATTAAACACATGCAGGATGTATTACAGAAAGACCTGGAATACAACATTACCAAAAGATTACTTACTCATAGCGGACAGCCAATACTGGTACAGTCGAAAGCATCTGTTATAAAAGATGACCTGGGCAGGCCGATCAAGCTGATCGGGGTGTTTCATGATATTACAGAATTTGTTGAAATCCGCCAGCAGCTCGAAGAAGCAAGGCATACCAGTCATCTTTTACTGGAAAATGTAGATGGAATTTTTTGGGAAGCGGATGCCTGCAATTTTCAATTCACTTATATTTCTCCACAGGTGGAAGCCATTACCGGGTATTCCAGGGAAGAATGGTTAGCTGATCCGGATTTCTGGAGTTCACATATTCATCCGGAAGACAGGGAATTTGCCATTCAATACTGCCACAACGAAACAATTGCACTCAACAATCATATTTTTGATTACCGTTTCCGCACCCGCTCAGGTTCCTATATATGGATACACGACCGTGTCAAAGTCATATCGAAAGAGGGAAAACCGGTAAAGCTGACCGGCCTGATGCTCGATGTATCTTCCACTTATTTTTATGATGAGCTGGATAAAATAGAGAAAAAATTACTGGAAGCAGCCCTGCAACAGGACAGCTCATTGGTTACTATCATTCACGCCTATCTGCTTGACCTGGAAAAGCTTTTTCCTGAGATGAAGGCATCTGTAATGAAAATTCAGAATGATCGAATGTACACCCTTGCGGCGCCTTCTCTTCCTCCCGCCTATTGTGCTGCAATAAACGGACTTAAAATCGGACCCCGCCAGGGTTCCTGTGGTACCGCTGCTTTTCTTAAAGAAAAAGTAATTGCCGGGAATGTGCCGGAAGACAGTAACTGGACCGATCATATTGGATTGCAGGAACATTTTCGCTTCAATGCCTGCTGGTCAAATCCACTCCAAAACGATACCGGTGATGTGGTAGCAACACTGGCATTTTATTTTGCCGATCCGAGGTGGCCCAACAGCTTTGAAGAATTTGCCATTGAACGCTCCCAGCGCTTGTTATCGCTGGTGATTACCAAATTCGACAACCTTGAACACCTCAAAATCAGCAATGACCGGTTTGAATTAATTAACCGTGGAGCCAAGGATGCTATTTACGACTGGGATATAGTAAATGATCACCTTGTTTTTGGTGAAGGCTTTGGTCGTTTGTTCGGTTATATGGAAGATGTTAACCAGCCAATTCCCCTGGAAGAATGGCTGGAAAAAATTCATCCGGAAGACCGTGGATATGTTACAGAAAGCCTCGATCATTTTATGGCAACTGCTCATCTGGAAAGATGGGAATGCAGTTATCGCTTCCAAAAAAAACAGGGACAATATGCCAGCGTGGAAGAAATCGGACATATCATCCGCGACCAGCATGGCAGGCCGGAAAGAATGGTGGGACTGATGCGCGATATCACTGAAACAAAAGAATTGCAGAAACTATTGGACAATGCCTCCAAACTTTCACTGGTAGGTGGATGGGAACTCAGCATTACCAATGAGGATCTCCATGTATTCACTTGTTCCGAAACGGCAAGAGAAATTTTGGAAACAGAATCATCAAGCAGCCCGAACTGGCAACAGTTCCTTGATCTGTCTGAAAACGCTGTAAAAGAAATGCTGCAGCAGGCAGTGCAGGAGTTAATAAATAAAGGGGTAGAATTTGACCTTGAATTACCACTAACCACTTTTAGCGGTAATAAAAAATGGGTTCGGATCATTGGTCAGTCAGAATGCATTGGCAAAAAATGCAACAAAATATACGGTAGCATACAGGATATTCATAATAAAAAAACCAATGAACTCGAACTCTCCAGAAAGAACAGATTACTGGATACCCTTTCTGTAATCATCAGTAGCTTTTTGAAGGTTGATGACTGGACCACCATTCTTCCTGGTATGTTTGAAATAACCGGACAAACAGCAGAAGTGGATCGGGTATATTATTTTGAACTGCACAAAGATTCACCAACCGGAGAATTACTGGCAAGCCAACGCTATGAATGGACCCGGCCCGATATCCCTGAAGAAATTGACAATCCTTATCTGCAACGGGTACCAGTAAACGATTATCCGGGATTCTTTGCATCACTGGTAGAGGGATATCCTATACAACTGGTTACATCACAGGTGAAAGAAGAAAAACTGCAATGGATACTGGAAAACCAGCAGATAAAATCCTGCCTGGCTTTACCCGTGATGGTCGACAATCAATGTGTTGGTTTGATCGGATTTGATGCCTGCCGCGAAGAACGCTACTGGGAAGAATCCGAGATCAGCTTTCTAACCAATGTTACCGTAAATCTGGCGGCTGCCATTCACCGTAAAAACAATCAGCTTCAACTGGAGCATGCCTTGTTTGAAAGGAATACCATTCTGGAAAGTATCGGCGATGGATTTTGTGCTATCGACCAGGAAGGAAAAATTACCTATTGGAATAAACAGGCGGAAGAAATTTTTAATCTTCCCAGGCAGTTGGTAGAAATGAAATTTGCGGTCAGTGTTCTGACGGAAGCGCTGCAAATCAGGGAGCCCGAGGAATTTTTTGAAGTAATCTTCAGTTCTGAAAAAAAATCCATTGAGTACCATAATGCCTTTACTAATCAATGGTACGATATCGTTATTTATCCGGCTGGAAACGGAAATTCTGTATTTATAAGGGATATAACCAGCCGTAAAAATACCGAAGCGCAGATTCAGCAATCAAATGAGCGCTTTGAAATCATTACCCGTGCCACCAATGACGCGATCTGGGATTACGATGTGGAGAGAGACATGTTGTTCTGGGGGCGCGGCTTTCTGACATTGTTCGGATACAATCCACTGGAAATAAAACCCAGTTTCCCTATGCTGCTAAGCCTGATACATCCTGAAGACCGCGAACAGGTGGTCAGTAAAATTCAGGGATACATGAGTGGCAGTATTGCTGCAGACACCTGGGACGAAGAATACCGTTTTTTAAAAGCCAATGGCGAGTATGCATTTGTGTTAGACAAGGCCATCTTTATCAGGAATGAAAAGGGACAGGTGTTGAGAGCACTTGGAGCCATGTCTGATATTTCTCATAGGAAGGAATACGAAACCTCTTTAAAAAACCTGAACAGGGAGCTGGAGAAAAAAGTGAAGGAGCTTGCCATCTCCAATGAAGAATTGGAACAATTTGCCTATGTTGCTTCACATGATCTTCAGGAACCACTCCGCATGGTAACGGGATTTCTTACCCAACTGGAAAAAAAATACCAGGGATACCTGGATGAAAAGGCGCATCAGTATATTTATTATGCAACAGATGGCGCTAAACGCATGCGCCAGATCATACTGGACCTGCTGGATTTTTCAAGAATCGGAAAGCAGAAAGAAAAAAGCACATTGGTCAACCTCAACCGGCTGGTGGAAGAAACCATTGCGCTGAACCGCAATCTGCTGGAAGAGAAAAATGCGGAAGTAGTATTTGAAGACCTTCCTACCCTGTCCAGTTATCATTCTCCGCTCCGTCAGGTATTTCAGAATCTGATCACCAATGCAATCAAATACAGCAAATCCGGCGTGCCGCCTAAAATCAGCATCCGGGCAACCGATATGGGTACCGATTGGGAGATTGCCATTGAAGATAATGGTATCGGAATACCACCTGAATACCACGAGCGGATCTTCATAATTTTTCAACGCCTGCACAAGCGGGAAGACTATGGCGGAACAGGAATCGGCCTTGCCATAGTTAAAAAAATAATCGACAACCTGGGAGGTACTATAAGGGTTGAATCCACTCCTGGCGAAGGCAGTATTTTTTATTTCAAACTACCAAAAACGCCCTCTCTTCAGGAGAATCAGTAATATGGAAAACAGGGTCATCCTTCACATTGAAAAAGGAAGAATTCAATACCAGGACAAGCTGCTCTTCAGAGATTTGGATTTTACAATCAGACAGGGAGAAACCTGGGCCCTCACCGGAGAAAGTGGTTCCGGAAAAACCAGTCTGTTAAAAGCACTTGCCGGACAACTGCCAATAACCGGAGGAAAATGGGAAACAGCATTCAATCGCCAGATGATCTGCCTGGTTGAAGCACGGCACCGTTTTACCAATCTGTCACATACCAGTACATTTTATTATCAGCAGCGATACAATTCCTGCGATGCAGAAGACGCACCCACTGTTTTAGAAGTATTGCAAGAGGAAGAAAATGCAAGCGCTCCATTTGGCTGGACGCGCAGCCGGGTTATCGAAGCCTGCCGCCTGGAACATTTACTGGAAAAAACAGTGATCCTTCTCTCCAATGGTGAAACCCGCAGGTTGTTGATTGCAATCGCACTTATTCGTAACCCCGCCCTCTTGTTGCTGGACAATCCGACTTCTGGCCTCGATAAGGGTGCGAGAAAAGAAATTGAACAGGTGCTCACCGATGTTGTTGCATCCGGTATACATGTCGTGCTCAGTGTTTCGAACCGGGAACTGCCGGCTCCCGTAACACATATTGCCCACCTGAAAAATGGTCAGCTTTTTTCAGTAGCAAACCGGGATGAATACCTGCAGGGCGCTGTGCACCACCACCAGGACCACTCACATCGGGAAGGCCTGGATACCTGGCTGCAAATGGGACAGTTTCCTGAGATCAACGACCTTGTTGAGATCCGGAACGGACGTGTTCAATATGGAAGCCGTGTCATTCTGGAAGACATTAACTGGAAGATTCAAAGAGGGGAGCGATGGGCTGTAAGCGGAGCCAATGGTGCCGGTAAATCAACCTTGTTAAGTCTGATTACAGGAGATAACCCGCAGGCCTATGCGAATAATATATCGCTATTCGGAAAAAAAAGAGGCACAGGAGAATCTATCTGGGAAATCAAACGAAAGATCGGCTTTGTATCACCGGAGCTATTTCAATACTTTCCGCAGGATACCAATGTTGCCCAAGCTGTTGAATCGGGTTTCTATGATACCATTGGATTGTATCGGGCGCCGGCTGCTGAAAATGCCGCGATGATTCAGGCAATACTGCTGGCATTGGGAATCAATGCGTATGCATCCGAACTTTTACAGAAGGTAGCTACCAGTGTACAGCGCCTGACCCTGGTAGCCAGAGCACTGGTAAAATTTCCACCGTTGCTGATACTGGATGAACCCTGCCAGGGCCTTGATGAAAACCAGACCGAACAATTCAAATTCCTGATCGACGAGATTTGTCGCCGTACTCCAATCAGCCTGATCTATGTAAGCCATTATGCTGATGAAATACCTTCCTCAGTAAACAGGCAACTGGAGCTGGACAACGGTAAAAGTGTTACCTTACTCCATTCCTGAATAAACCTGTTTCCATGGCAGCCTTTCCATCTAAAAGGATCCATTCCATCGATCAACTGAGGGGACTGGTAATGATCATTATGGCATTGGATCATACCCGCGATCTCTTTCATGAAAGTTCATTGACACAGGATCCGCTCAATCTTGATACCACAACTCCCCTCCTGTTTTTTACCCGCTGGATCACCCATCTGTGCGCACCAACCTTTGTTTTTCTTTCCGGTGTATCTGTTTATCTGCAACAGCAAAAAGTACAGGATCCGGCTGCATTGCAAAGCCGCTTATTGAAACGGGGTGCCTGGCTGGTGCTACTGGAACTCACTATTGTTAACTTCGGCATCTGGTTCAATATACATTTCAATGCCCTCCTGTTCCAGGTCATCGGTGCCATCGGTATTGGATTTATGGCGATGGCTTTCCTGCAACGCATGGCCCCCCGTTATTTGCTGGTAGCCGGAATTCTGTTAGTAACCATAAATGAATACCTGAAAATTCCTGCAGTAACGAGTATGCTGGTGCAGCAAATAGATCATGCTCATACGTTGGTAGTTGCGTATCCACCCCTGCCCTGGCTGGCTATCATGCTGATTGGTTTTGGTATGGGTCCCTATTTCAGACCCGGCATTAAAAACACCGCCTGGTTTGCCAGACTGGGACTGCTGCTGCTGGCTGGTGGAATTTTATTGCGTGCCTTTACCGGATTTGGAGATCCGGCTCCCTGGACGAAGCAGGACAACGCTCTCTTTTCAGTATTGTCTTTTATCCGTGTTGAAAAATATCCACCCTCCTTGTTATTCACCACATTTATGCTGGGAATGGCCCTGTTGCTTTTTGCCTTTTTGAAAAAGGAAATCCTGCCCAGTAAGCTAACAGGTGTGCTGGAAGTATATGGAGCTGTTCCGCTATTCTATTATGTACTTCACTGGTACCTAATACACAGTGCCCTGGTGGCAGCTTTACTTTTCCAGGGATATTCCATTGATCAATTGAATTTCGGAGCGTTTGGATTTGGACGGCCCATTCAACAACCCAATGGTTATTCGCTGGGTTTCGTCTACCTGGTATGGATAGGCGCAGTAGCCCTCTTATATCCTGCCTGTGTGCGATTCAGAAAATACAAACAGCGCAACCCACACAGTTTTCTTGCAACCTATTTATGAGTTAAAGCAAGCTGTTTTGAATAAGCAGAAACCTCCCTTAAAAAACCATTAACACCAATTTCAATGTTTAAACATTATATTTGCATAAATCAATCGATCATGAAAAAAGCAATTGAAAAAGTAGTAGCCCGTCCGGTGCAGCCCGGAATGGTAGGAGACGGTTTCCGGGTCTATCATTATTTTCCCGGCGGCCCTGTTTCTCAGCGCAGAATCAGCCCCTTTCTGATGCTGGATTTTGCTGCGGAATTCGAGTTCCCTCCTTCCGAACACCTGCGCGGAGTGGATGTGCATCCTCATAAGGGGTTTGAAACTGTAACAATTGCCTACCAGGGAGCCGTCGAGCATCACGATAGTGCCGGCAACCATGGTATCATTTATCCCGGTGAAGTTCAATGGATGACCGCCGGATCCGGAATTCTGCACAAAGAATACCACGAACGCAACTTCAGTAGCCAGGGTGGAAAATTTGAAATGATTCAGTTATGGGTCAATCTTCCCGCCCGGTTTAAAAATGAAGCGCCGCACTATCAGGCATTGACAAACGAACATATCATTGAACATGCTTTACCGGATGAGCAAGGTGTAGTACGCCTTATTGCCGGTAGCTGGAATGGAATAAAAGGTCCGGCAGTTACGTATACTCCTGTCAATTTATGGGATGTACGCCTGAAAAAGGGGGGACAGTTCAATGCCTCCATAGAAGCAAACCACAATACTGCCCTGCTGGTATTGCATGGCCAGGTTGCCGTCAATGAAACCACTATTCCGGTACATCATATGGCCCTGTTTGGCATGGAAGGAACTGAAATAAATATAACCGCTTCAAAAGATGCCGTTCTGCTGGTGATGAGTGGCGAGCCTATTGATGAACCCATAGCCAGTTATGGCCCTTTTGTTATGAATACGCAGGCAGAATTAATGGAAGCCATGGAAGATTTCAGAGCCGGAAAATTCGGAAGCCTGGATTAATGGCACTTGCAGAACCTTTTCGCCATTTTGCAGAAAAGGCTGGCAATTTTACCGACCTGTTTCATTTCAGGGTTGAATAGTGAATAAGTTTACAACCGATACCATTCACCATTCAACCTTTTTCTATGTATTTACTGGAAACAGAGAACCTTTGTTATTATTTCCGAAAAGACGATCAGGTTTTAAATAATATTCGCTTACAGGTTCCCGAGGCATCCATTTACGGATTTCTCGGGCCCAATGGTGCCGGTAAAACCACTACCCTGAAACTGATTCTCGGCCTGCTTCGCAAACAGCAGGGAGAGATCCGGATTTTTGGTAAAAACCTGGCTGTTGACCGGCTGTCCATTCTGCAACAAACCGGCTCGCTGATTGAATCACCTTCACTCTACCTCCACCTTACTGCGCGGGAAAACCTGTTGCTTTACCAACGGATTTACCAATGTAAAACAAGTCGAATAACAGAGGTACTGGAACTAACCGGACTGTCCAACACAGGAAATAAACGATGCTCCTCTTTTTCGTTGGGGATGAAACAGCGACTAGCCATTGCCGTTGCTTTATTGCATCATCCCCGCCTCCTCATACTGGATGAACCTACGAACGGGCTTGATCCAACAGGCATTATCGAAATACGGGAACTGCTCAAGTCCATTAACCGAACGATGGGCATAACCATACTTATCTCCAGTCACCTGCTTTCGGAAATTGAAAAACTGGCCACGCATACCGGCATCATTCATAAAGGACAGCTTGTGTTCCAGGGAACATTCCCGCAATTGATGAAACAACAGCAGTCTGCCAGTCGTCTTATTTACCATACCAGCAATAATCAGGCGGCCCACAATTTCTTTCAGGATCTTAATATCGAAGTACACCTGGAAGGGGACAAACTTATTCTACCCTTTCTGCCAATAGATACTGTTGCGCAACTGAACCGGGCGCTGATCCAGGAAGGCATTGATCTGTACCAGGTACATCAACCGGAAACCAGCCTTGAACAAACCTTCATAAACCTTATCAATCAGAATTAAATGAATGTACTGGTAGCCAGCCTCCTGGCAGAATGGACAAAAATCAAACGATCAGCTGCCTGGTGGCTGGTGATTACCGGCGGACTCCTGATTCCGGTGATTCTGCTGATCGGTCGCATCTACAATCACGAACTGCTTCCTGCTGAAAATGCCGCGCCAGGTGTGTGGATAAAACTCTATTCCCGCGCCTGGACCTATATGGGCACCCTCCTTTTACCCATGGGTGTTATTCTGGTAACCAGCCTGGTGGCACAGGTGGAAGTACGAAACAATGCCTGGAAACAGGTGCATTCCGCTCCTCTGCCTTATGCTACGCTGTTTTTCAGCAAACTAACGGTTATCCTCAGCCTTTTACTGCTGGGTTTCCTCCTGTTTAACCTGGCAGTCTTCACCATGATCACATTACCTGCTCTTTTTTACCGGGATGTATTTTACCCGACGGCTGTATTTCCAATCAAGAACATCCTGCAAGGCAACGCCAAATTTCTCCTGGACATGCTCCCGATCGTTGCGCTTCAATTTTTGCTTAGCCTGCAATTCCGGAATTTCCTGCTCCCGATTGGTGCCGGATTTGGTTTGTACGTAGCTTCCATGATCGGGATGAACTGGAAACATGGATACATACTGCCCTATATCTACAGCAGTTATGAATTCTCCGGAAAAACAACCATTGGAAACACCAATCTGAATTTTCACTGGCTCCCGCTTGTTTATGGCCTGCTGTTTACGACAGTCAGCTATATTCTCTACCTTACCAAATCAGATAAAACCTAAGTTGATTCATGAAATCATCCATTAAAATACTGCTGAATGCAGGTTACTGGATACTTTATTTTTTACTTATCAGTAGTTTTCTGATCATTCTGAGTGCCAACTCGAAACACGCAATTAAAGATACCTTTAGGATTATTGCGTATGAGAGTCCGATTTTAGTAATGACCATTCTACCCGGACTGTTCTCTTTTTATAGCTCCTATTTTCTCCTATTTCCACGATGGCTGACACAAAAAAAACTGCTCCCATTTTTTCTCGGTGTAGTGGTGGCCTCAATTCTAAGTGGCCTGCTTCCCCTGCTGGTACTTTACCTGCCCGGCATCCCCTGGAAGATCAATGGAAGAATAGATACATTTATGGTTGTTTGGGGCATGCTATCTCTCCTTGCTGCAATCCATGGTTCAATCGGATTAATCATACGCGGATTTATTACCTGGTATGATGAAATAAAACTCAAACAAGAGCTGAAAAAGAAAAATATTGAAACAGAACTGGCTCTGATAAAGTCGCAGCTGAATCCACATTTTTTGTTTAATACCATCAACAATATTGATGTACTGATTGAAAAGGATGCAAGGAGAGCCTCTGTTTACCTGAATAAATTATCCGGAATGCTTCGATTCCTGTTGTATGAATCAGCACCGGAATGGATTCCACTTGAAAAAGAACTCAACTATATTGATCAGTACCTTGAATTACAACGCATACGAACCGCGAATCCTGATTTCATTCAATACAACCTAACTGGTGATCCGATCAACCGCTGGATCGCACCGATGCTGTTCATCTCCTATATTGAAAATGCATTCAAACATGGCGAACGTTTTAAAGCCAGTAATCCCATCACAATAAAGATTAGGATTGAGGAGAAGCAAATTCACTTTTTCTGCAGCAACCGATATCAGAAAAATCCTGAAACTTCGGCTGACCATACTGGTTTGGGCAATGAATTAATCCGTAAAAGGCTCGACCTTCTCTATAAAAACGCGTATCAGTTAAACATCCGCGACCAGGAGGAAAGCTATTCAGTAGACCTGATTATATTTGATTATGAAGCTGGAATGCCTGGTAGTAGAAGATGAGCCGTTGGCTATGGAGCGGCTTTGCGGTTATATCGCCCGCTTCCCCTGGCTTAGTATCCAGGGGAAATTTTCTGACGGCATGGATGCACTTGTATATCTGCAAACCCATTCTGTAGACATTCTTTTTCTGGATATTAACCTCGGTGAATTTTCGGGTATTCAGTTATTGGAAGGTACCGGCAAAAAATTTGAAGTAATCCTGCTTACCGCCTACTCAGAATACGCACTTAAAGGATATGAACTGCAGGTTACCGATTACCTGCTGAAACCATATAGTTTTGAACGTTTTGCCCAGGCGGTAGAAAAAGCAAGAAACAATCTCACAAAAACAGCTCTTCCGGAAAAAAAATGGCTTTTTGTAAAATCTGCACACCAGATTGAAAAAATAAACCTGGATGAACTCCTGTATATTGAAGGCATGCGCGATTACCGCAGGATCCACCTGCTCAATAACCGCAAACTGATGACGCTTCAGACATTCCGGGAATTTGAAGCGGAGCTGTCAGACACTACCATTTGCCGGGTTCACAAATCATATATGGTTTCTATCAGTAAAATAGCATCCATTGATAAAGACGGCATCCATATTGGAACCGCCCTCATTCCAATATCGGATACCTACCGGTCAGCATTTTTCGAAATGCTGAAACGATAATTCCTTCCCATCAAAGTTGAATGGTAACTGTTTTACCTTCGTATGATCGTATCCGGTAGTTTCCCGCTGGCGGTGTATAACCGATTGCTTTACCAGGCTGCACCGGTACAATGCGGAAGCTTCTTTTCTTCAGCATTCCCAGAAATTCGCCGCTTCTTTTACCAATGGTTAGCGTTCCTGAGCGCTCATTATAAGTAATGGGGATTTTGGCATACTGCCCTTTTTCATAATTGTAATTTAGCCCTTCATCTTCATACAGTTCAAATACTGCATCTTTACCACGGTATACAAAGAGCGTCAGTGTATCTGCCTTTTTTTCATCTGTATATTGCAATGCCGGCCCCATCGGCAGGATCGTTCCCTCCCGCACATAAATGGGCATCTGCTCATAGGGTGCAGTTGCTTCAATGGTCTGTCCGCCTGGTTGGTATTGCCCTGTGTAAAAATCATACCATCCCTGCCCTGCCGGCAAATAGAGTTTCCTTGTTCGTTGCTGGTAAGCTGTTACCGGATTGATCAGCAAAGAAGGGCCGAATAAATATTGATCAGCTATATCATAAACCAGACTGTCCTTCGGAAAATCCATCACCAATCCCCGCATGATGGTATAATTTTCGTGATAGGCTTTTCCCGCCAGGGTATAGATATAAGGCAGCAGGCGATA
>CAZJNY010000046.1:0-9149 GCA_964547405.1 uncultured Flavihumibacter sp.
CATGAACAAATTTCGACTCCTCATTAAAGTAATTGATAAGCCGCTTACTTAATTCATTGTGCCCCACAACAACAACATTCTTCTGAAGGCGGAACCGGCTTCTGAGGAAAAAAATAAGAATATTAAAAGCGATCCTGTTGATGGTTAAAATCAGGGCAAAGCAACTTACCACCAACAGTATGTACATCCTTGAATAAGGAAAATTATAGATAAAAATGAACAGGAACAGCAGCAGTAAGGTAATCAGGTATGCTTTGATAGTTCGTTTGCTGAATCCTTCAAAATCCAGCCAGTCTTTGGCGAGATACAATCCGGTGAGGTAGAGCGATGCCATCCAGGAAAGATTGATGGCGGCAAAAAAGACCTGATAGCTTTTATCGTCCAAAAAGACGCCATCACTATAAAAATAGCTGACAACAAAAATTACCAGATTCAAACAAATTGTATCCCATATCCATAAAAGGGACCTGTAAAATGTGTAAGATAAATTAACCATTTGTTGTTTGGGGTATTGAAACTGTAACGATTTATAAAACAACTAATTGCATACTTCAACAAAATGATTGCAAGATTAAAACAAAAAACCGGCTGAGCGCCGGTTTTTTATATTATTGAGGAGTATTATATTTAAAACTCAGAAATATAGCACTTCTCGGAGGCATTTTGACTGTTATGCCATCCGAAGTGGCCGTTGTATAGGCAGGCACATTTGCCAAATCCGCGGGTCCGCCTATTGCAGTTGCACCGGCCGGACCTACACCATTCACAAAAACCTGGCTGGAAAATGCTCCATTATTGGTTCCACCAACCAGTTCATACCAGATAAAATCATCTTTTGGAGTCCAGTATTTCAGGTCCACTTTTGCAACAGCATTACCCAGCAGTTTATTTACCAGAACTACCCCAATATACCCATTGGAATAACTGGAAGCATAGGCTTCAATATCATTTCCCTGGATATTATATTTTTTTGTAGCTGTAATAAAACGGTCACCCAGGAATTTCTTGAACATTTCCTGGTAGGTAAACACAGGACTGGCTGCCCAATTTTCTACCCCGCCGGGAAGTGCGCCTGTATTAAACATTCCCTTTGAGTTCCCGTTGTTCCATTTATCAGCCACTGTATAGCGGGCAGCGAACCCAAACTTGTTCTTCAACAATTCGCCCTGTACCAGAATGCTGGTTAGTCCATTGATGTAGGAAGCAGCCTGTCCACTGCCTAGCGCATTGATATTATATTCCGTAAGGGCAACAGGTTTAACTTCTGCACCGGCAGACTTAAATGAACTTGCGATATACTTGGAAAAGACATCGGTTGAATAGGGAACAATGTATAAAATATCATCGGCCGATGAATTTTCATTGAACGGCGTATAATAATTATGGCAGGAATAAAAATCAACTTTTGAGTTGATCTTCTTGATAACATTTACATTCCACTGGCGCTGAACAGCAGTGAAATCTACATATTCTCCTTCAACCAGAACCGCTCCAATAAGGATTTGCTTGTTGATTTCCGATGCTGCTTTTCGCATGGAATCAATAATAATGGCGGCATGATTAGCATAGGTATTGCCATCAATGATCTCTGGCTGACCATCTTTATTGTTGCCCTTATTTATTTTGTATCCATATTGCCAATAGCCATAGTTTTCATTTCCTATTTCCCAATATTTGGTACGGCCATTATCATATCGAACCCAGTCAGCTGCATATTTTGCAGCCTGTGTTACAGGATTGTCGGACAAACCATATCTGGCATAAGAATAATTAATAGTAATCATGCCTTTGCTGGATGTTTGCTGCAAGAGCTGATAGTAATTATCAAGAGACATGGTTTCTGCCGCTGTACTTTTCCCATACTTCCAGGAAGGATTAATAGAATTACCATCCCGGTCATAAAGCGTAGCCGGAACATCGGCAGGCAGGTTTCCCTGATCCCTGTCCCAGAAAAAGATATTAGCCTCTGATCCACCGGGATATCTGATTACCGCTGGATTCAGTTTATTGATATTATTAATCAGAGTAGGCTGATTTACAAACTGCGTAGTGGAAACATTGGCATTTTCACTAAAAATGTAGCCTGGTACTCTGGAAATAATCTTGTACGGATCAACTGTTACAGTTACTGTAGGCTTGTCCGTAATAGCCGCTTTTGCCAATGTATTTGCGGGAAGCTGAAAGGACTTATTTACAAATTCATCGCTAAACAGACCAATAGTAGGTGCTGTGGCGGGATCAACTGGTGGTTTGGAAGCGTCAATTCCGTCGTCTGATTTCTTGCAGGCCATTGCCCAGAAAGACACAGCAAACAGGAAGGAGGCTTTCATGAGGTTCGATGATAGCATTAAAAGGGTATTTGTGTATTCAGAAAGTTCGCGAAGGTAATATAAGAAAATTTATAATTCAGGCAAACACCTGTACCAGAACAGTGCCGCTCCTACCTAAAACTGTACCACAAATACCAAAAAGGAAAACTAAAAGGGGAAAACAAGCTTTTTTCTTTAAATTTGACTATACAAAGTGCATAAATAGCCACTTACCCCGATCTCCCCCCTTTTTAAGCATACTTTTTACCAGCATTTATTTGGGATTTTTTTTCCCAGGAGAAGCATTTGTTAACAATTCGAGGTTTTTTCTCTACATCGGTTTCTTTGGTATAGTTATTGGTAAAAAACAGTTTTTAAAATGTTAATTTTACTAAGGCAATGATAGGAAAATTCTTGAAAGTAGCAGTCATACTTTCATTGCTTACAGCACCGTACATCAGCATTCAGGCTCAATCCAGGATTGAGCTGTCCGCTGACTTTGAAAGAGACAATATCCGGCAGGGATGGGACAACCTTGAAAATTGTTGTTCCTATTCCATGACTAGAAGCACCAACTTTAAACGGACCGGAAACAGTTCTTTAAGAGTAGAACTACGAAAATGGGACCCGGATGTTTCCGGCAGTAAAAGAGCGGAACTTACGGATAACAGTTATCCCATGCCACCGCAAACCAATTTACGCTGGTGGTCTTTCAGTAATTATCTTCCCAATGACTGGCAGCAGGATGATGTAAGAGAAATGTTTGCGCAATGGCATTTTAAGCCCAAAAGCGGGGTTACTGTTGGCGCTTCTCCTCCCATTGGCCTGTACATGAACAAAGGCAACTGGGAAGTGACGATTTTATATGATTCTATAGACATCAATATTGATCGTGGGGCCAATATCAAAGAACGCACGTTTGTTTTGGGACCATGGCAGAAGAACGTATGGAATGACTGGGTTTTTAATATTAATTACTCGCACCGGGATGATGGATATGTACGAATCTGGAGAAATGGCCAATTAGTTCTCGATTATAAAGGCAAATGCTGGTATAATGGATCCTATGACCCCCAGTTTAAAGTAGGATTGTACAAATGGGCCTGGAGTTCAAACTACCATAATCGTCCGCCTTCGATTACAACAAGCAGAGTTTATTATCTGGACAATGTAAAAATTGGAAATACAGAAGCAGAATTTGGTGATTTTTATCCGATTTCCAGTGCCAATTTGCTGCCTAATGTTATGTTAGGTCCCAAGCAAACGCTGTATCTGCCAATCAACAATGCTACATTAATTGGTAGTGGCACTTTTGACCCGGATGGGTCGATCGCATCCTATAGCTGGACACAGGAATTTGGTCCAAGTCAGGCTACCATTTCAGCTCCCACTTCGGCGAACACTATTGTATCGCGCATGATTGCAGGTCTCTATCGGTTCAGGTTAACGGCAAAAGACAATTTGGGTGCCATCGCAACCAATACGATTGATGTACAGATTGTTGGTAGTCAGTCCAATATTGCGCCAGTAGCAAACCCGGGAAATAAAATAAGTACCAACAGTACCAGTACTACGGTAAATGGAGCGGCTTCTTATGATCCTGATGGTAGGGTTGTCAGTTACAACTGGAGGCAATTTTCAGGGCCTACCAATGCGAATATTGCATCTTCTAAATCAGCAGCTTCCACTATTTCTAATCTGTCAAAAGGGTCCTATTACTTTGAGCTGGAAGTTGTGGATGATAAGGGAGGCGTATCAAAAGGATATGTAAACATTGCTGCGAATGGAACGGAATCTGGAGGCACAACCAATGCAAGTCCGGAAGCCAATGCCGGGTGGAATCAGAATCTGACCCTCCCAACAAATGCGGCGACCCTAAATGGTTCTGCGTCCTCAGACCCGGATGGTACTATCGCATCCTATCGCTGGAGACAGGTATCAGGACCTACAACTGCCCCCATGAGCAATGCTACAGGAGTTACGAATGTGGTTTCAAACATGGTTGCGGGATCGTATATTTTTGAACTTACGGTAACGGATAACCAGGGAGCCAGTTCAAGTGCCAGAGTAACAATCAATTTGACAAATGGTGCTAATACAGCGCCTATTGCAAATGCGGGATGGAATCAATTGTTGACCTTACCGGTAAATGCTGCTACGCTGAACGGTTCCTCTTCCTCAGACCCCGACGGAACCATTGCCTCCTATCGGTGGGTGCAGGTAGAAGGCCCCACTACAGCCCCCATGAGTAACCCCAATGGCGTTAGCAATGTTGTATCCAACATGGTGGCAGGTACGTATACGTTCAGACTTACTGTAACAGACAATCAGGGAGCAACCGCAACATCTGACGTTAATATTATATTATCAGGCGGTAACAATGAGGCTCCTACCGCTAATGCAGGATGGAATCAGAACCTGGTTTTACCGACCAATTCTGCAACACTGAATGGTTCAGCATCTTCTGATCCCGATGGCTCCATTGTATCCTACCAGTGGACGCAGATTTCCGGCCCAACTACGGCCCCCATGAGTAACCCCAATGGAGTTAGCAATATTGTTACGAATATGATTGCAGGAACGTATACATTCCGCCTGACTGTTACTGATAATCAGGGGGCGAGTTCCAGTGCAACCATGGATATCAATCTGAGTTCAGGAAATAATACCCCTCCAACGGTTAATGCTGGCTGGAATCAGACCATTCCCCTTCCTATCAATGCGGCAACGCTTAATGGTTCAGCTTCTTCTGATCCGGATGGCTTTATCGCCTCTTACAGATGGGTTCAGCTATCGGGGCCTTCAATCGCTCCCATGAGCAATCCGAATGGAGTAACTAATATAATTACTGATCTGGTAGCAGGAACCTATACCTTTCGTCTTACCATTACTGATAATGGTGGGGCCTCGGCATCTGCCAACGTTAACATCATACTGACCGGAGGAAACAATCAGGCACCTATTGCCGATGTAAGCTGGAACCAAACCCTTTACTGGCCGGTAAATTCGGCCACGTTAAATGGCCAGGGATCATCTGATCCGGATGGATCTATCGTTAGCTACAGATGGCAACAGGTATCAGGACCATCAACAGCCCTGATGAATAATCCGAATATTGCACGTCCGGTTGTCAGCAATATGGTGGTTGGAACCTATGCTTTCCAGCTTACGGTTACCGATAATGGCGGACTGAGTAGTTCAGCAACCATGCGGGTATTTATAACCAATACAACGGGCCAGGCCAGTTCCTCAACCAGTGGTATGGAGCAAGGTGCGTTTTTAATGGCAAGTCCGGATGCTGACCAAAATATTGCAGCCACAAAATTCAACGTGTATCCAAATCCGGCTACCAACTTTATAACACTGGAATTTGGCGAACTAGTTACAAAGAATGCAACCATCCGCATATATTCATCACACGGAGCGTTGCTACTGCAAGAAAGAATTCAGGGAATTCAGACAATAAGAAATAAGAAAATAGATATTTCTACATTCAAGTCGGGAATGTACATCCTGGTTTTACAGCTGGAAAATGGCGAAAAACGAACAGGAAAATTTGAAGTAGCAAAATAAAAAAAAGAGGCTGTCTCAAAAGGACAGCCTCTTTTTTAGTTTATTATGGAAAAAAGTTAGCGATCAGGCATACAATTCCAGCAATTTAGAAACAATACGTTCCGCCGTTTTTCCATCCCACAGGGGCGGTACAGCACTTTTTTTCCATTCATTTTTCATTAGTGTATCCAGATACGGCTTCAGTTTATCCGGATCCGTTCCAACCAGTACATTTGAGCCCATAGTAACCGTTTCCGGACGTTCGGTAGAGTTACGCATGGTCATACAGGGAACACCCAATACGGTAGCCTCTTCAGTTATACCACCGGAATCAGTAATGATTCCCTTCGCATTTTTAATAAGGTAAATAAATTCAAGGTAGGGAAGTGGCTCGGTTAAAACCAGATTGGGAAATTGAATACCAAGGGTATCCAAAACCTTACGGGTTCTTGGATGAACCGGAAATACAATCTTAGCTGAACCGCAATTTTTTACAATCTGATCAATCAGGTACTGAAGATTAGCAGAATCATCCACATTTGCCGGGCGATGAAGGGTCATCAGGATATAATCACCCGAGTCGAGATTTTGCTCTCTGAAAAATGCCGGCTCAACGAGTTTATCAAGATTGAATAAGAGTGTATCAATCATCGTGTTTCCAACAAAATGAATCATACCCGAATCAAATCCGGAGCTTCTTAATAAATCATTGGCAAACTCAGAAGTAGTAAAAAAATGATTGGAAATTGAGTCCGTAACTATCCGATTGATTTCTTCAGGCATAGTCATATCTCCGGATCGTATGCCTGCTTCCACGTGAACAGAATCAATGCATAATTTTCTGGCAGTAATGGTACAGGCCATTGTTGAAGTAACGTCTCCAACCACCAATACCACATCCGGTCGGTTTTCAAGCAGCTCTTTCTCAAATCGAACCATTATTGCTGCAGTCTGCTCAGCCTGGCTTCCTCCTCCTGCTTCTAAATTCGAATGTGGTTCAGGAATTCCAAGCTGTTCAAAAAATACAGAACTCATCTTTGTATCAAAATGCTGTCCTGTATGAATTAAGCGGTATTCTATTTCGGCACCAAGTGCTTTTCGCCTTTCAATTTCCCTGACAATCGGTGAGATTTTCATAAAATTGGGGCGCGCACCGGCCACTAATGTAATTTTCATAAGCTTATTATTTCTTTCCGAATTTGTCGTCGAAGTAATGGATATGATTTACGGTATCCTGGATATTAACTTTTGAGGAAGCCCCGAAAAGTATGGAATCCACATTAGGAAGCGAACAAACATATTCTATCGCTTCTTTTGCCGGAATAGCTCCGCCTGCTAATACCTGCATGGCAATTGCTCTTAATTGCCTGGTTTTTAAAATATGCTCATAATGCTCTTTACCACCAGACATTCTGAATCCAACTTTATTGATGGAAGAACAAATTATCGGATTTTTAATGCCGGCTCCCTCCAGCAAATCAAGTAATGCCGGCATATTCATGGTAATGAATCCAGCTTCCACATTGTATTTCTTTTTTACATAATCGTGGTAAGCTACCAGAACATCCTTCATTTTTAAACCCAGTAATAAATCTGTCATTACATTCTGAAGAAATATAACAGGAGTATTGATGCCTTTGAACATTTTCATTTCTGCATCAATGAGCAATTCCATGATTGCAAGAAAATCTTTTGACAGAAAAGCTACGCCGCCTTTAAAAAGAGAGCCGAAAAAGTTTCCAGGTACATATTGTTTTATAGCACCGGTGATCCCTAATTCTGTAACAGCATTTGCATACTTGTGAGCATACGGCATACAGGGAATTATTTTATAATCCGAATACTGCTGCGGATTATTCCTGATATGTTCACAGATATTGGCAATTCTATCGTGCGTAGTACACATAAACGTGTTTAGTCCCAACGATTTTGCCTGATCCAGCGTATAAATTATAGCAGCATCATCTTTAAATTTTATAGACTGTGCCATCGATTTTTCATCAGAAATATGATTGACGGCAAAAAACTGGTTGTCTCCAAATAATATTCGATCCATGGTTAATTAGATTGTGCTTTTACGGATGAGTTCAATTGCTTTATCAGTGTTGTAAGCAGACCGGAAATTGTTAATGGTATTGTTTGCCTTCCCATCAACACAGGCTACAAAATGATTCATTTGCAGGGAGTATTCCTCGCCACGCAGATAATAATCAACTTGTTCAGTAAGATCCGTTACATACTTAATATTCCATCCTTTTGTAAGATTATAAGCAGGTATTTTATCCTTCACAAAAATTTTAAGTTCATTCGCATCTGCGATAATCTTTCCTGATTTACCGTTCACCGTTACAGAAGTGGTCATTTTCCGATGTGTATCATCAGACCAGTTAACTGATAACATTCCAGTTAATCCGTTGGATAAGCCCATCATAGCAAATACTGCATCATCCACTTTATTTGAAAAAACCGGTTTCAGGAAACTGGCGGGAACGGAAGATACAGGCGCTAATAAATCATTAATAAGATCAATTACATGCGATGCATAATCCATCAAACAACCACCACCATCTTCCGGATTGGAGCGCCAGGTATCCTGTTTAGCTTTTACCACAACCGGACCATAAGCCTGACCATGAAAATGATACAGATCACCGATAATATTGTCTTTTAACATGCGCTTCATTGTCTGAAACGTACCAACAAATTTATTGTGGTATCCGACCTGATTTACCAAACCTTTTGACTCGGCAAGATTAATGAGTTCCTGACCTTCCTGTGCATTCAAACAAAATGGTTTTTCAACAAATACATGAATACCAAGATTCAGCATTTCTTTCACCATTTTAGCATGAAATTTTGTTGGTACTGCAATAACTACAGCATCGGGTTTGGCTTCATTCAGCATTTTTCCATAATCTGTAAAACATGGAAAGGGACTGTATTTCTGAAGTGCTTCAATTACAATTTTAGAAGTGTCACAAACGCCAACAAGCTCAACATTTGGATTGGCACCAAGAATTGCAAGGTGGGAGATTCCCATCTTCCCTGCACCAATTAAACCAACTTTGATCATTTTTTAATTAATTTATAAATTTCAGACTTAAATAATTGATACGCATCCTCTCCCTTTTTCATCAAACTCATATTGGGTTCAGATGCTTCATTTTCAGAAAGAACCCGTTGAATATCCGATAATACAGGAGTTTTCATATGCAGCATCATTCCTTTTTCAATCAAATAGACATCAACATCAAGTAATTCATCCTGATAAACAGAAATTGTTGGTAT
>CAZJNY010000046.1:9159-20429 GCA_964547405.1 uncultured Flavihumibacter sp.
CATTGACCCACCAGCACCAATGAACAAACTACATTTAACAGCAATTTCATCAAACATGATCGGCTTTTCAGCCACGTTCAATTTTGAGAACCTCTCTCCTTTAAAATGCTGCAGTTGAGTTTTATCCCTCGGTAATACAATCACTTCATAATGTTGAGCCAGATCAACCAATAAATCATCCATAAAATTCAGGCCACCTTTGTAGTACTGTGCCGTTAATGGTTCTGGACGAACATAGATACGCACCTTTTGATTATCGGAATTCCGTGTACGTTCTTCATTTATTGCTTTCCCCTTCCTCCACAAATAAAAACTTTCTTTAAGACCGGGATATTGAACTATTTTTTTTCTCGATGCTCCTTTACTTACAACCTTTTCCACATCAAGATTTTCCGGAATTAAAATTTTTGTTGCAAACATAAACGCCGGGGTATTGCCCATCGCATGTTCATTATCATTTGTATAAATAGATGGCACCCCAAGTAATTTGGCTACTACAGGAGAATGAAAGGAACTCTGTGATATAGCCACATCAATTTTCTTCTTACGTAAAAACTTAACAAGTTGAACCACCCGTATCGGGTAACCGAATATTTTTTTCAGAAAGTTTTTGCCATAGTGATCACCAACAATTGTAAACTGAAGTTTTCGTTGTTCCAACAAATCAACAGTATTTGCTAAAGGGCGACAGGTTATTATCACTTCATGACCATCCTTTTCCAGATCTTTTATAAGATCATAAAACATGTTAATATGAGGTGAATTGGACAGATCAAACCAGATTTTCATATTGTTTTTTTGTGGTGAGTGAGAATCCGTTTATAAAAAGCAAGTGTTCGCTCAGCAACAGCTGTTGTTTGGTAGGTGACTTTAGCTTTATTCTTTGCTTTTGCTCCAATAGTCTTAATAAGAGCCGGGTTATTATATATCTGTTCAAGAAGAGTTACTAAATTTTTAGTTTCCGTATTAGAAAACAAAAAACCAGTTTCAGAATCCTCAATCATTTCGGGTATTCCACCAACCCGGGATGCCAAAACCAGTTTACCGGCTGCCATGGATTCCGCAATAACCATAGGTAAGGATTCCTGTTTGGAAGAAACCACCAAAATATCAGCCTTATATATCTTTTCTCTGATTTCATCCTGGCCAATCCATCCAAAAAAATCCACTTGCCCGGCAAGTCCATTTTCATCTATGAAATCAGTAATGACAGTTCTGTAATCATCGGAAATAAAATCACCTGCAACAATCAATCTGAAATACATACCCCGATTCTTCAATATATTCAAACAGGATAGTAAATAGATAAGATTTTTGTTTTCGTCAATTACTCCAATGTATAAAAGATTACGTTCCGACTCTGGCTTTTCCTGAATTTCAAAAAATGGTGCAGTAACAGCATTTGGTATAATATCATACTGTGCAGGCCTTATTCCATTTTCGCTAAAAATATTTTTTGAATAATTCGATAAATGTATAACGTTACCTGGAACCAGGACACGCTCTACTATTCCATTAAAATACCAGTACCATTTATCAATCCATCTTTTTTTAAGCTTTGCTTCAGCGAAAATAATTCCATGTATGGTCAGAATTTCCGGAACCTTATATACCCCCCATGCCCGCATCAGCAAAAAAGCCATACCTTCTTCATAATGAATAACATCCGGACGGAAATCTTTTATTTCTCTTCGAAGCGTTACAGAACCATGGGTCAGATAAGAAAGTATATGTAATCCAAGATTTAAGTTCCGGTAATAATGTACATTGATTTTTGGAGCAAATTTTTTGGATATGAAACTTGCCGGCAACTTTTTGTTGAAAGATAATACACGCACTTCAATTGAAAGCGCCGCAAAACCTGATAACAAATTGTTTACTGCCGAATGAACACCACCCTGAATTTGCTCAAAATCTTCCGGAAACCCTGGAACAACTAATAATACCTTCATCCCTTAAGTACTCAGATTTATAATTAATCTGATAAAATCTTATTGTAGAATTCAACAGTACGTTTAACAACTGAAGATGCCTTATAAACTTCGGTTGCCTTAAGGTTTGCATCTTTTGCAAGCTTCAAAACGACTTCATGATTATTATATAATGAACCCAGCTTTTCCACCAGCTGATCCAGGTTTTGAGATTCGAATAAAACTCCCGTAACACCATCTTCTACCATCTCCGGAATACCTCCAACGGCAGATGCAATTACACATCGTGAAGCTGCCATTGCTTCAGCCAGAACCATCGGTAATGATTCATGTTTTGAGCACACAGCAAGAATATCAGAATTAGCTAATATTTCAGCAATTTCTGCCTGCACGCACCATCCTCTGAAATGAACAACATTGCTCAACCCGAGTTCCTTAACTTTTTCATTTAACAGGATTTCGAAAGAAGCATCTCTATAGCCACCTACGATCGTAAGGCTGAATTTTTTGTTCTGATCATGTAATATTTTTAATGCCTCCAGAAGTAACAGCTGATTCTTATTATCATCAATAACACCAACAGTTACAATTCTGTTTTTTGTTTCCTTTAAGGGATCAATCAGGAAATAGTCATCCGGAATTGCATTTGGAATTTTAGTTCCTACATACTTTTTATGCCAGATGCCATCAAAAAATCGTTTGGAAAAAGATGAAAGATGGATCAGGTACCGGGGAGCAAAAAAACGTTCGGCCCATCCATTAAACCAGTAATTAATCTTTTTAGGTAAATTATCTATCGTTCCAAGTTCAGCAAGCGGAATTCCATGAATTGTAAGCAGACTTTTATTCCTGAATGAATTAGTAACCCTTGCAAATAAAAATGATCCGCCTAACTCATAATGCAGAATATCGGGCTTATGTTCCTTAATGTAACGTTTTAACTTCAGTGGAACTGATAGTAGGAAATTTAATGAATGAAACTTCCAATCCCCTTCATTATCAAAATAAATCCTTAGATTTTCATTTATTATTTTCACATAAGGTTTTTTCACCTCGCTGTGAAAAGTAATAATAAACGTATTTATTCCAGAAGCTGATAAAGAATTTGCCAGATTAATAGTAGCTGAATAAATGCCTCCTTTTATTTCTTCAATATTTTCAGGAAGATTGGGGATTATTAAAAATACCTTCATTATGGCCTTTTTGTTAATATGCTGCTTTTAAGAGTATCAGCGACAAGTTGAGTAAAATTTATGGCAGCAGCGTCGTTCAGGTGTTGAAAATCGTCGAATTGCGATCGATCTCTTTTGAATCTGTTATCTCTTGAATAATCGAGATATAGTATGTTCTCTGTTTTGCAAATGTCTTTCACCAGATCAAGGGAGGCATCAGAATAATCCAATACATCAAAATAAGGAGATGTTATAACAACAAATGGCACATCTTTTTCCTTACAATGCTGAATTGACCTTTTGAATACATCTACTTTCTTTTGATCAATCTCGTATTTTGGTATACTGTCAATTACCTTAAAATCTCTCGTCATTGTCCGGGTTAACGGATCATATCCACCATTGGCCAGATAATTATACTTAGGCTTTAATGTATTCTGTGCAATAACCGGAAAAAGAGAATTAAAAGGATATATTCTGGAAATAAGTTTATACGGCTCATAAGGGCTTCGCAAATTCAGGATAGGACGAAGTTCTTCATGCTTCCTGTAATAAGGTAATAAAGAGCTTAGATAATCATAGCTACCTGGCTTGTCTTCAAATTCGCCTTCCCTGATATCTAATATGACCAGTTTAGGAGAATATCGGTTTAGCGTCGCTTCTATTACTGCACCAGAATAAAGAATATAGTTGCCGTCCCGGCCCGTGTTAAATGCTGAACCGCCAAGGGTATTTTCAAGCACCTTAGATACATAGTGATGACTCGCCCTGGAAGAACCAACGATTACAATATCATCCTGCATTTTATCAAGGGTAAATGTGGTTTTAGTTTCCCAGCCACCCTTTTGCCTGAAATAAAAATAACGAAGCGTTTCACCAACAATGAAATCTACAACAAACAGGATCAGCAATAATGCAACCAGTCGTGTAAAAAAAGTAACGACACTAATTTTCATTCAAGAGCATTAAAATTGAAAGTATATGAATTGAGAACCATCAAACACGCCCATCAAAAGAATTAACAATACCAGCAAAGTGTAAGTAGCATAACGGACAACAATGCTCTGATTACCAAAAAAGGAAATCTTAGTATCGAAATATTCTTTTTTTGCTTCGGCAATCAACAACATTCCAATAGCGGCAAGTGAGAATAAAAAATTAGGGTTATTGTAAAATAACTTACCATGATCCGTGAATATTTTTTTACTGATATACAGTGCATCACTAATGTTGTTAGCTCTGAAAAATATCCATGAATAGCATACAAGCAAAAATGTTGCCAACATGTTAAAAATGTCTGCAATAAATGGAGGAAATATAGAGTTGAAGGTTATTTTTGAAAAAATCCCGCGCTTCCAAATCAATGCGGCAATAAGATAAATTCCGTTAAGAGCACCCCACACTACATAGGTCCAGTTGGCGCCATGCCAAAGCCCGCTAATCAGAAATACAAAAAACAAATTGAAATACCACCGCGGTACTGATACCCTGTTGCCTCCCAGAGAAATGTATAAATAATCAGTAAACCAGGTAGATAATGAAATATGCCACTTTCTCCAGAATTCAGAAATTGATTTAGAAAAATATGGGCGTCTGAAATTTTCCATTAATTTAAACCCCATCACTCTGGCAGACCCAATTGCAATATCGGCATATCCTGAAAAGTCACAGTAAATCTGAAAGGCAAAAAATACAGTCGCGACAATAAAAGTTGTTCCATTATGATTTTCAGGGTGGTTATATACGGCATCTACATACACGGAAAGCCGGTCTGCCACCACCAACTTTTTAAAGAATCCCCACATGATCAACTTTAATCCTGAGGAGACTCTGTCAAAATCAAATTTATGTTCTTCATAAAATTGATACAGCAGATTCTGAGGACGTTCAATCGGTCCGGCAACCAATTGCGGATAAAACATTACATACAGTGCATATATACCGAAGTGACGTTCAGCTTTCTGATGCCCACGATACACTTCAATTGTATAACTCATTGCCTGAAATGTGTGAAAGGAAAGTCCTATTGGCAACAGAATGGACAAGTAAGGAATAGGATTTTCAAAACCTGCTCCATGAAGCAGTGTTGTTAAATTGTCATTTATAAAGTTGTAATATTTGAAAACAGCCAGTACACCTATATTGGCAATCAGACTAAGCGTAAGCAATAACTTTCGCCGTTTCCCCTCGGCCTCTTCCAGCCAGATTCCTGCAAAGTAATCGACCACAATTGTAAAGCCCAGTATGAGTATATATACAGGCACAAAGGCCATGTAAAAATAACAACTGGCAGCAAGTAACATAAACCACCGGTACCGGTGAGGCAGGGTAAAATAGAGGGTCGTAACAATAACGAAAAAAAGAAGGAACTCGAATGAATTAAATAACATAAATCAATTTAAAGCTTATCCAGAATCGCCTTTTTCACTTTATAAAACGGTTTAAAATGTCTTCTTAAACCATCTACCACAAGAATTCCATTACAATTATTTATTGTATGAATTCCAAAATTATAGGCTCCAAGTTGTTCCGGTCTGATCTCCATATAAAACGACTCTTTATAGGAATCCTGAGTCAGTTCATCAACTTTAAAAATGATGATGGATTTGCCATAATATTCCTGACCATTCTGAGCAGGTCGAAATAATTGTCCATCTACTTCAATGAATTTACCTGCAGGTCGTACTCCCCATCGACCTGATTTTATTACTCCACTTTTATGTTGGGTATAAGGCCCCATAAACTGATCACTGTGATAAATTACCAGTCGCGGAGTTTTATCTTTGCTAAGTATTCCAAATAACCAGAATTTACCTCCCTGATAAAGAATGGTAGCATCATATAATCCAATGTCTAATAAGGTACCATTTAGTTCCAGCCTTATTCCATCTTCATCTAACCGATAACTATTTAACTTTTGAAGGGATGCTGATTCAGGAACTACAAAGGTTTCTCCATTTAAACAAAAGACCTGTGGATAAGACAGGTGGGCCTTCAGATCCAGAATGGTATGTGAGGAATAACTCAAGTCCTTAGCGATGGATAATTTGGTAATCTTACCATAACCTTCTCCATCAATCAATTCTTCTACCAGCAACTCCACTTCTCCTTTATTACTTATTCCTAAAATAAATGGATCGGCATAAAATACAAAGGGGGAAGGAGGTCTTAACCACTTCACATCAAACTTGGCACTCCGGGATCGAATGATATCATCAATAGATCCGGATACCAAGCCAACAGTCCATTGTTTTAAATAAAACTTATCCAAAAAGGATGAAATAAAGTTCACACAGCCAGGTTTAGGTTTAATTATCTACGGTTAAATCGACGAAAGCATCCACGTATAAAATAGTACAAATAACTATAAATCGTAAAACTTTCCACTACATTTCCGCCAAACTGGGTTTTAAAATTGTTAATTCCCTGAAGATCAGGATTTTCAGTATTAAAGGCGATGCCGCCAAAATCATATATTTCAAACCCCAGATTCTTGAAATGAAGCATACCGCAATAGTGTAAATATTTATTTGCTTTTCCAACCAAATTCCGATCAATGGAACCATTTAATCGCTGGGTAGCCGAATGAAAAACCCGAACTGTTTTACTGGCACGGTCAATTAGATACGTATGGGCTGCTAATAAGACATCGTCAAGATAAGCTCCAACTACAATAAAATCAGATCCATATTCCTGAATTCGTGTGTTTGACAAAACAGGGATCCCTTTTCCTTCCGCGAATGAGTTGTAAAATGGAACAAATAAATTTCTGTCAGGAATCTCTTTGAAAAGTATTCCAGCTTCTTCAGACTGCCTGATTTGTTGCCTGTATGATTTTACCATTCCCGCCTTTAATTCCTCTACAGATTGATTAAGCGAAATTTCAAGCGTATGCCCTAATTCTTTCCTCCCCGAAAAATCAGCATGATTACCCTTTATATGGTAGTAAACAGATGGAATAAATTTGTCGATTTTTTTTTGCTGAACTCCAAACCAATTCACACTCACCGGGAAAATGCCATACTTTATAAAATAGCTAACCATATGTTATTGTAGTAAATCTTTGTATAATATTTCCAACTGCTGCTTTACATGCTTATAATCAAACACCCTTTCAACCCTGCTTCTTGCCTCCTTTGCCAGAGATTCTCTTAATGCAGCATCTTCTGCCAAACGTTTCATCCCCAGATAAAAAGCATGGCTGTCTTTCGGAGCTACCAAAATTCCACTTTTATCATTTTCTATCAGAAATGAATTTCCGCCAACCTCAGTTGTTAGAACCGGAATCCCGGCCGCCATAGCTTCCAGTATGGCAATTGACTGCCCCTCACCATAGCTCGGCAACACAAAAACACCGGCCACATTATATAAGTCCTGCTTCTGCTTTCCACTTACCCAACCAAGCCAGCAACAATTAGCAATAGCTGCAAACCTGGTTTTAAGACTGGCTTCATAACTGGCATCTCCTGTTCCACCAATTAATAATTTCCATTCAGGATACTCTACCTGTAATTTTTGAAATGCCGAGAACAATTCTTCCAGGCCTTTTCCTGGAAAAATACGTCCCATAAATAAAAATGTTTTATCTCTCTCAACCTGTTCAGGGCTTTCCATGATACAGATTGGATTAGGAAATATTTCTGTTTCAAGCCCCCTTTCCAGTTGCTTTACAAACTCTTTCATTTCATTTGAAAGAACAAGAATAGAAGCTGCATTTTTATAAAAATTCCGGATCAGGTATTTACCAAAAAAGCCAGCTCCGGAATAGAAACCGGGAAAGGATGAACTGTGAAGGTGAATAAGATATTTAACACCATACATTCTTGCGAGAAAAGAAAAGAGATATTTCCGGTAAAAACTAGCATCAGAGGAAACATGAATATGCACAAGACCAGCTTGGGGAAGTAACCGCAGATATTTTCCCATAGCCACAAATAATGACTTCAGTTTGCCTGCAGATGATGTATCTGAAACTGTATGAATAAATACACGTCTGCCCTTTTCAAAATACTGATTCGATACAAAAGTATCAATCACCGATGCAACGCCGCCTTTACTTCTGTTATCCGGACCAAGCCAGATTACGATCTTCTTTTTATTATTCATTACCAGATAGAATAGAGTGATATGTTTTCATGAGAATATTCATGTTATCGCTCCAGTCGTTGCGAATTGTTTCGTTATTTACAGTATTATTAAATGATTTGTACTTATTATCTTTTAATAAAAACAAGATGGCATCTTCTAATTCTTTCACATTTCCTTCTTCAAACAATTTTCCATTTACGCCATCAGTAATATATTCAGAGAACGCACCAACATTGGATGCTACAACCGTTCTTGAGCAAGCAAATGCCGTCATCAATACACCACTTTGTGTAGCTTCTTTATATGGGCAAATGACAAATGATGAAAGTTGAATCATATTAACCAGTTCTTCATGTGGTATAAACCGATTCTCAAAATCCACATTTTCTTTTATTGGTTCAAGTAAATTCTGATCAATTGAATACCCAGGATAATTTGAGCCGGCAATCCTGAATCGAAGTGTTGGGTAATAGCTTATAATTTTGGGAATGGCTTTTAAAAGGGTATCAATTCCCTTGTAGTAAGAAATCCTCCCAAAAAACAGTATATAATTTCCTGTTTCTGAATATTCCTCTTTTAAATGATCCCTATACGACATATAGGGCTTCATTCTTAAAACTTCAACTGGAAGCTTTCCTGACAATTGATTAACTGATGTGAAAATCCTTTTAGAGTATTCAGAATACAACAAAAAGGCTCCTGCAACCGGATGAAACAACTTGTCTGTAATCTTCAGTTTCCAACTTCCTTCCTGGGAATGCGGCACCGGATCATGAACTGCAATAACAATCTTTTTCCTGTACCTGGAATAAATATAGGGCACAATACCAAGCGATCGCTGAGATACTGTATCGAAATGTAACAGGTCTGGCTTTATTCCATCAATATACTTAGCGAGTTTGCGACCACAGAAATAATTATCAGGAGTAAATGTTCTTTTATTCTTTTGAACATAAAAAACAACGGATGCACAGCCTTCAAAGTATTTTTTAAGCTGATTGAAACAGGCGGTCGTCAGGATCTCCTCAGGTTTGCACAAAACGGGCTTATCATCCAAATCAAGTGTAGATACAATTGTACCTGATTTACTTTCAGGAGACAATTCAATCACCAGATGAACCTGAACTTCTTTTTTCAATGCATTTACAATCTCCAATGCAAGATCCGTGAATGAAACTTTTGTATAATATAAAACAACCATAATGTATCAGCCGTTCAATCCGACTATTAGTTTTTTGACATCCGCAAACCTCATTTCCCGAACTCGCAAAACAACAACTGCGGCAATGGCCAATGCAATCCAGAACAAAATGAAGAGTAATGGCAGGTTCAGGTAATTACCAAGAATAAAGAAAAACAATACGGTTAAACTTATACTTACATAAAAAATAAGCACTTTTTGTATGGATATAAATTTTCGTTTCAACAGTGAAAAATCCTGCAAAATGTGAAATAACAGGAACGAAATGAATATTGAAATATTAACCGCAGAAAGTTCTTTATTAAAGTATAAAAACAGAAAAGACAGGATAAGATTAGACAACAGACTAATTACATTGTAAATCATATCATACTTCTCCATTTTAACTGCTACCAGCAAATTTGCCTGAAGCAATGCGGTCGGAAATATCAGGATGGTGAGAAACATTTTATTCAAACTGTCTGCCAGACCAACAAATTTATCACCGAACATCCAGGGCATTAATGTATCACCAAATGAATAAATAAAAGTGTAACAGAGCAAACTGAAAATCAAATAGCCATAATAAACAAGGCTATAGAAACGCCTTAATTCATCGAACTTTTTTTCATTTGCCAGCCTTACCAGTTTTGGGAATACTGTAGCTGAAAAAATCACCGGAATAATTTGTGCAATGGAAAAAAGCTTAAAACAAATTTCAAAATTAGCCACATCATAGGATGTAAGCATTTTTGAGATAATGATATTGGAAATCCGCCAATAAATTACGGAAACACTACCAATCACCACAAAGACCCAATTTGCCAGCACTATGCACTTAACATGCTCCCAGGTAATCTTTGCAGCCATCACGCTTTTAAGATTTACCAAATTAGAGGAACTCATCCTTAAAAATAAATTCAGGGTTACAATTCTCAGCAGTACAGAGAGAAGGGTAAACATCTCAATCGAAACCGATTGAAGAACCAGAATACCACCAACAACTAATTTAATGGATGACTCTATAAGCAGGATGAGGAAAGAATGCTTCTGTTTGTTTTCCGCGATATTCAGGCTCCTTAACGCATAAATAAAATTATCAAAAAGAATGTTTACGCCAACGTACAGAGACAGACGAATTATTAATTCATCGCTATACAATAAAAGAGTAAGGCCACAATTTACAAGGTAAAAAAATACGCCAAAATAAATTTGAAGCTTGAGAAACCGACTGATCAGACTTTGCTTATCCTCGGTATTTACAATTTCACGGGTAAACCATTGTCCAAGCCCCATGGTAGAAAAAGATGCAACTAACTGATACAGGGTATTGGCAACCAGATAATCAGCAAAATCCTCCACGCTGTAGGAACGGGCAAGCAGAATAAAGAACAGTCCCAGGAATAAATTCTGAAGAATATTAGCCAGTACACCCCAAAAACTATTCTGTAAAAGCCCTTTCCCTTTAATCAGTGATTGAATCTTACCTGTTTTCATAAAGCACTACGTCTTGTTTTCTGGTGGTTCGCAAATACAAAATGCAGGTAATGGTAGAAATCACCACACATATACGGATATCAGTAAAAGAAGCAACAGAAACAAATCCAATAAACCAACTGATTAAACTGGCCAACAGCAGGGCAATATCCATATTTTGCCTGCTGTTTGTAAATATTGAAATAAGTCCTTTGACAAACGGAAGGATGAAGAATGCCATGAAAAGTAAAAAACCCCATAGTCCAAATTCAACCATATATTTCAGATAGCCGCTTTCAGGCTGGTCATAATAGGTGATTTCTCCACCCCACATCCAGTACTGATCTATATAATATTTACCAACATGTGTCTGGTAATTTCCTATTCCAATACCCATCATAGGGTTTTGAAGGAAAATGGTAA
>CAZJNY010000047.1:0-20374 GCA_964547405.1 uncultured Flavihumibacter sp.
TTCAACTCTCCGAAACTTTGCCAGTACTTTTTTTGCTCCATATACCAAACCCCGGAAGGGGTGCTGATTTTGGTGATAAAAAATGGTTTATTGAGATGCTATTCTATTAATAGTGACATTTCTGACACTCGGTACCCCCGATGCTTTCAACGGTTACACTATCCATCTTTCCACTCTTGAGATCATTGTGGAATTTTTCGTAAATGCTATAGAATTTGTTGTCTTCAAACTGCACTTTGGTTTCCCGGTGACAGTTTACGCACCAGCCCATGCTCAGGTCAGAATACTGGTAAACTTCTCCCATATTCTGAATCTCACCGTGACAGGTCTGACAGGCTACTTTACCCGCTTTTACGTGCTGGGCGTGGTTGAAATACACATGGTCAGGCAGGTTGTGAATCTTCACCCATTCAATTGGCTTGGGTGCATTCACATATTTTTTCTGATCAGGATCCCATCCTGTATAAGAATATAATTTTTTGATTTCCGCAGTACCATCAACCTCCGTTCCATCTTCTCTGTACAGTTTTTCACCGGCATACTCATTGATCGCCATGTGACAGTTCATACAGGTATTCAGGGAAGGAATATTGGCATGTTTGCCTTCCTGCGCCCCACTGTGACAGTACAGACAGTTGATCTGGTTAGTGCCCGCATGTACTTTGTGAGAATAATAGATAGGTTGCTCCGGCTGATAATCTTTGGAACGACCCAGTCCCGCAGCACCTTGTATAGTATAGTATCCACCCACTACAAACAATACCACCGCAAACAGGGCGATATAGGCTTTGTTACGATAAAATGGTACCGGCTCGTAGGAAGGAACTCCTTCTTTTTCGTCGCTCAGGCGCTTCAGGTTCGCGTTTACCTGCAGCAATACCAGCACGATAATCGCCAGGATAAGTGTTAACACGCCGAAAATCAGGGAGTTATCACTTTCGGTAGCAGCTGCCTGTACAGCTCCACCTGCACTACCATCACCGGGTGTTCCGGGAGGAGGCACCGAATTAATATAAGTAATCATCGCACCGATCTCCTCATCCGTCAGGTTCGGGAAGAGGTTCATGGCAGTTTTATTCCAGGCTGCGTAGAGATCAGTAAAGTATTTATTACCGGTTGCCAGCACTGCCTGGTTGTTACGAATCCAGGCGTAAAGCAGTTTCTGATCCGGAACACGCTCTTCAATACCCGCCAGTTTAGGTCCGGTCAAATCTTTGTGAACCGCGTGGCAGGAAGCACAATTCTGCTGAAACAAAGCCTTCCCATCCTGTGCAAATCCGGCCTGATCGAAACAAAGCACGGTCAAAATTGAAAGAATGAGTGCTACTCTCTTCGCGATCGATCTATAGTGAATCATAAGCTGGAAATATCGTTGGTAATGTTAAAATGCCTCAATTCGGGGGCAAAAATATGACACGTTATTGACAATCTATCAACATCACTCATTTTTTTTTAGCCGCGCGGGGCTTGCTTTTCAACGAATTGTGCAATTTTTCAAATAGTAATTACTTGCCATTCGTAAACGCTTTTGTTCAAGTTATTCCAGTTTCTTTGCAGCATGTTTGAAAAACTTCAGCAGAAGTGGAAGGTCAATGGCTGGCAGCTGCTTGCCATTTTATGCACCTTCGCCATCGGAGGCAGCCTCACTGGCATTGCCGGCCGCAGAATCCTGCAGTTTTTACCGGTTGAGCATCCCGTTGGCTGGTTTTTCCTCTATATAATTACCATGACCCTGATCTGGCCACTCATGGTGCTGGTTGTCAGCATCCCGTTCGGTCAGTTTCCCTTTTTTAAAAATTATCTTTCCCGAATCTTCCGCAAAATGTCATCCTCCACCCCTCCATCCTCCATTCCTCCCTCCCCTTCGTCTCCTTCGTCTCCTTTGTCTCCTTTGTCTCCTTCGTCTCCTTTGTCAATCGCCATCTTCGCCTCCGGTGCCGGCTCCAACGCAGAAAAAATTATCGAACAGTTCCGCCACCATCCCCAGATACGCGTAGCCCTTATCGTTAGCAATAAAGCAACTGCCGGTGTACTGGATAAGGCCAAAGCAGCAGGTATTCCCACCTTCCTTATTGAAAAAGAACAGTTCTTCCGGGGTGATGCCTATGTACCTGACCTGAAATCAATGGGTATCGATTTTATTGTTCTTGCCGGCTTTCTCTGGAAAGTGCCCGCTGCCCTTATAAAAGCCTACCCATCCCGGATCATTAATATTCATCCTGCACTCCTGCCCAAATACGGTGGCAAGGGGATGTATGGAAACTTTGTTCACGAAGCAGTTATCGCCGCAGGAGAAAAGGAATCAGGTATCACTATCCACTATGTTGATGAACAGTACGACCACGGTGGTACCATCTTTCAGGCAACCTGTCCGGTTCTTCCGGAAGATACCCCGGATTCTCTGGCAAACAGGATTCATGCCCTTGAACACCTTCACTTCCCCACTGTTATAGAGTCGGTAATTCTTAGCAAACTCGTTAAAAATCAGCGCGACTGACAAAATTTTCAGGTTTTGGTTGTACCCTTGTAAGCCCTAGATGAATTGGTATGGTTCCATATTGGTTTCGCTGCTACTGCTGGTCAATACCCTGCAGGGCCAGGTGCGTGTTAGTGGTACCGTGTATGAAATGAACAAACTCTTTCCCCTGGGTGCAGTGAGTGTACTGACTTCCAGCGGTCGCGGCACAGTCACTGATTCTTCTGGCAAATACACGATCACCGTCAGCGACAAAGATTCCATCTATTTCTCCTACCTGGGAAAAGCAACGCCCAAATACGCAGTTTCCAATATTCAATTACCCTCCCAATTCGATATTTCCCTTCATGTGAATGTTACCACCCTTCGGGAAATCCGGGTAATGCCAAAAGATTACCGCTTCGACAGTATGCAGAACCGGCAGGATTATGCCAAAGTATTCGATTACAAAAAACCCGGCATCGCCCTCTCCTCAGCAAATCCGGCCAGTGGCAATTTTGGGGTTGGCCTCGATATCAATCAGCTTATCAATATGTTCCGCTTCCGGCGAAACCGCAGCATGGCTGCTTTCCAGGATCGTCTCCTCACGGAAGAACAGGATAAATACATTGCCTACCGGTTCTCCCGCGCTAAAATTATCAAGATAACCGGCATTACCGGACCCGACCTGGATACCTTCTACCGATATTATGCTCCGCCCTATGAAGCAGTTGTTGCCGCTTCCGAATATGAATTACTCGATTACATGAAAAAAGCCGGGGAACAGTACAAACGAATCCGGGCCATGGGCGGAAAAATTTCAGGCAGAAAAGAAGACAACTGGTGGGAATAATACGGCTAATTTTAGAACGAAAATAATTCCGACATGTATCGTTTTGCCCTGCTCCTGCTTTTCAGTTCCCTTTTCCAGGCCAACCAGGCTGCCGGTCAATCCAAACTAACAAGAAGTTTCCTGAAAGACAGTCTCGACGCCTATGTACTAAAAGCCATGAAGGACTGGAAAATCCCAGGAGTATCCATTGCAGTTGTCAAAAATGGAGAATGGCTCGTGCTTAAAGGATACGGAGTCAGGGAAACCGGTGTTCCTGGTAAGGTTGACGAACACACGCTTTTTGGAATTGGAAGTAATACAAAGGCGTTTACCGGTACAGCGCTCGCCCTGCTGGAAGCACAGGGAAAACTATCGCTGGACGACAAGGTTAAAAAATGGATCCCTGATTTTCAGGTCTATGATACCTGGGTTACCAAAGAACTTACCATCCGCGACCTGCTGAGTCATCGCATGGGTTATGAAACCTTCCAGGGTGATTTCATGTATTTTGATTCTGACCTCAGCTATGAGGAAGTAAAAGAGAAATTCGGCCTGCTTAAACCGATGCACGGTTTTCGTTCCCGCTGGGGATATACCAATGCCGGATTTGCCATCGCAGGTGAAATTATTAAAAAAGCAAGCGGCGATTCCTTCAGTGAATTCATAACAACCAGGTTTTTTCAACCTATAGGGATGAAAAATTCAATTGCTAACTCCGACCAGTATGCGAAAGCTGCCAATATTGCCCGCGCGCATACCGTTACAGAAGGAGTTGTAAAGAAAGTTCCTTACGGAAACCTGGACAATATGGCCCCCGCCGGAGCCATCGCTTCCAGCGCATACGATATGGGTTTATGGGCGCAAACCCTGCTGAACAATGGGGAACTGAATGGAAAAGGGATTCTTCCCGCATCAGCCGTGCTAACCCCTATGGAACCTCATTCCATTCTGGGCAATGGTGGTCACCCTTACAACAAAGCCCATTTTTATCTCTACGGACTCGGTTGGTTCCTGCAATCCTACGACGGCAACAGACTAGTTGAACATACCGGCGGAGTCAATGGATTTGTTACCAGTTTCACCCTGGTACCTGAAGAAAAAATAGGGATCGTTGTATTAACCAACACAGATACCAACGGATTTTTTGAAACCATGAAATGGGAATTGCTGGATGCCTGCCTTGGATTGCCCTACCGCGATTATAATGCCGCAGGCCTGCAACAGGAGCAGCAGCAACAGAAAAGAACAACCGCCACCCTGAAGGAAAAAAGAGATTCTATTGCCCTCAATCTCAAACCAGCACTAGCTCTCTCCGCTTTTACCGGTACATATCAGCATGATATTTATGGAAAGATGACGATCCAACTCGAAAAAAATCAGCTGGTAGCAAGGTTTGAACACCACCCCGGCAGATATGCCACACTTGGATCCCTGGGTGGTAACCGTTTTTTTGCCAGCTTTAATGATCCGTTGTTCGGCAACAGGGTATGGCCCTTTACGATTACGGATGGAAAAGTCAAATCCGTAACCGTAACAGTTTCAGGCTTCATTGAATATACTCCCTACGAATTTTTTAAACAATAGACGAAAATGGAACAACTTGTACTGGGCATCGGAACCCGATTACAACACACACAATTTGGCCCTGGTGTAATTGTCGGCCTCCGGTATGCCACTTATCTGATCTCCTTCATTCACCATGGAATCAAAGAGATTGATAAAACAGATGACAAACTGGAAGAAATCATTCCTGAAAATGTTTCAGAAGAAATAGAAACACATTCAGAAATTGAGAAATCCCTGTTGAAGATCCTGCGGCTATGGAACGGCGTTAGTGAAGTTGTTCCTCTTGGCGACCGTTGGAAAAATGGTACCATGATTCTCCAGCCGGGAGATTCCTCCCTGAAACCCAAAGAAGTTCCCATTGACGTTTTCTTCCATAAAATCGTCATGTTGCGCGATCGCCTGCGGGTACTGGAACAGCAGATCAACGCACATAAAGTGCTGACCGATGAAGAGAAAATCAATCTTCAGCAATATGTTACCAGAATCTACGGAACCCTGACCACCTTCAATGTGCTTTTCAGAAACAAGGAAGATTGGTTTATTGGCGATAAAAGCGCCGACTGATTACTCAGGCTTTTTTCGTAGCACAGGTATTCAGTCCGAATAATGTATACAAGGGGCAAAATCCAACCAGGCTGGTCAGAATAAATACTCCACCAACTATGGCCAGGATCAATCCCAGTGTTCCTGTTACGGTTCCGGAAAAATAGAGGTAACCTAATACCACGGCTACCAATACCCGGATAAAACGGTCTGTACCACCCATATTCTTTTTCATATTACTGTGTTTGAACAATGAAATTAACCCGATAAACTGTCAGATATACTGATCCTGGTCAGGTTTACCATTGAGTTTCGCCGGATTCGGTATATTGATGGTATAATTTTCTGTATGCATTCAAGCCATAGACCCTCCTTTCATCATCTGGTGACCACCCTGCTATTTACCTGTTGCGCACTCACACTACAGGCACAAAAAACCTGCACGAAAAAAGTATACTGGTGGATACCCATAATGATGTTTTGTCCAGCGCCACGATGAAGGGCCTCAATATTGAAGAAGATCTTTCCGGAAAAACACATAGTGACCTGGAACGCTTCCGCCGGGGTGGTGTGGATATTCAGATATTTTCTATTTTCTGCGATGAACGTTATGGTCCGGGTAAAGCCTTTGCCTACGCCCTCCGGGAGATTGATTCACTGGATGCTATTGTTGCCCGGAACCCCGGTAAAATGATGCACGTCAATTCACCGGCAGAGCTGCGCATGGCAGTTAGAAAGAAAAAACTGGGTGCCATGAAAGGTGTTGAAGGCGGACATATGATCGAAGACCGTATTGAATACCTCGACAGCCTTTACAAACGAGGTGCGAGATACCTGACCCTTACCTGGAATAACTCTACCTCCTGGGCTAGCTCGGCATGGGATGAAACTTATTTAGACCGGCAGCAGGCAACACCTATTGAACGAAAAGGACTGAATGATTTTGGGAAGCAGGTGGTCCGGAGAATGAATGAACTCGGTATGATGGTGGATCTCAGCCATGTAGGTGAGCAAACTTTTGCAGATGCGATCGCAACTTCCACCAAACCGGTGATCGTTTCTCACAGCTGTGTACATGCGCTTTGCCCGGTACCAAGAAACCTGAAAGATGACCAGATCCGCGCGATTGGAAAAAACGGAGGCGTAGTATTTCTTAATTTTTATGCCGGCTTTCTCGACAGCACGTACAACCGGAATAAAGCCGCCTTTATTGAAAAACACAGGACCCTGGTAGATTCTCTCCTTGAACAAAAACTCCCCCGCTACGAGATTGACGGTTACCTTAGCAGCAGGTTTCCGGAAGAAGCGGAAGCTCTTCGTCCCTCCATGAATGTTTTACTCGATCACCTGGATTATATCGTTCGGTTGATCGGAGTAGACCATATCGGAATTGGCTCTGATTTTGATGGCATTGAACTGGCACCCCAGGATCTGGATGGCGTAGAAGACATGCCAAATATAACCTCCGCATTACTCGTTCGGGGCTATAGTAAAAAAGATATCCGTAAGATACTGGGAGGCAATTTTATACGTGTCTTCAAAGAAGTAAGTAAATGACATGAGAGTTTTATGGAAGTATCTTCAGCCCTACCGTGGTTGGGTGTTTTTAGCACTCGGACTGGCAGCACTGGCTCAGGTGCTCGCACTGTATGATCCGGTGATCTTCGGTAGGGTCATCGATACCTATGCCCTTAATCCGGATAATCTTTCGGAACAGGAAAGAACCAATGGTGTTATCTGGCTTTTATTGCTGGCCATCGGAGTTGCCCTGCTTGCCCGGATTGCCTCTACCTTCAAAGATTATGTAGTGCGGCTGGTGGTACAGAAATTCGGCATGCAGATTTTTAATGATGGCCTTCGCCAAACCCTGCGCCTCCCTTATGATGGGTTTGAAGATCAAAGCAGCGGCGAAACACTTTCCAAGCTTCAGAAAGTGCGTACCGACACCGAACGCTTCATCAACTCCTTCATCAATATTCTCTTTTCGACTTTTGTCGGAATGGGATTTCTAATCTGGTATGCTATCACCAAACACTGGGCACTGATCCCGGTTTTTTTGATTGGCGTGCTTTTGCTTGGCGGACTAACATCCCTGCTTAGCCGAAAAATAAAAATGATCCAGCGACAGGTCGTGCGCCAGACAAATATCATGAGTGGTAGTATCACCGAATCCATCCGGAATATCGAACTGGTCAAGAGCCTGGGGCTCACCTATTCAGAAATCCGGCGGCTGCGGGAGAAAACCCAAAAGATTTTTGATCTCGAAATGATGAAGAACAGGAAAGTAAGATCTCTTTCCTTTTTACAGGGAACCACACTAAACCTGCTTAAACAATCAATTCTCTTTATCCTGCTATGGCTGATCTTCCGGAATGTGTTAACCACGGGAGAATTGATTTCCATGCAATTCATTTCCACAGCAATCATCGGCCCGCTGCAGGACCTCGGTAATATCATTCTTCAGTACCGGGAAGCAGAAGCCTCCCTGCAGGTTTTCAACCAGCTCATGATGAAAGAACCTGAATACCGGCCGGAAGAACCGATCGATATTCAGGCGATTGAAGAGCTGGAATTTGACCGTGTCAGTTTCCGGCATAGAAATGCCACTCAAAAAGCAGTGGATGATATCAGCTTTCGCGTGCGACTAGGTCAAACCATCGCATTTGTTGGTCCATCTGGCTCGGGGAAATCAACACTGGTAAAATTATTGGTCGGACTCTACTCGCCGGTTGAAGGAGATATCCGGATTGATGGGATTTCGGTCAGGCAACTCCGTTATAACCGGGTACGCCGGCAACTCGGTTTCGTAACACAGGAAACACAGATGTTTTCCGGAACGATCCGCGACAATATGCTGTTTGTAAAGCCGGATGCAACCGATGAACAGATTTATTCCGCTATGGAAAAAGCCTCCTGTCTGAACCTGGTAATCAATTCCCCCAAAGGCCTGGATACAGTGCTGGGAGAAGGTGGCAAACGGGTTTCCGGAGGAGAAAAACAACGACTGGCTATTGCACGCGCACTTCTCCGGGAACCAAGATTGCTGATTTTTGATGAAGCAACCTCCGCCCTTGACTCTATCACGGAAGAGGAAATTACAGATACCATCCGGGAGATCTCAGCTACCAGCAAACAAATGACCATTCTGATTGCTCACCGGCTCTCCACCATTATGCATGCAGATACCATCTTTGTGCTGGAGAAAGGAAAAATTACCGAAAAAGGAAAACACCAGGAATTGGTGGAACAAAAAGGTCTTTATTATGCGATGTGGAGACAACAGATCGGTGAACGGGATCCTATTGTTCCCGCTTCGCAAGCTGCTCCTCCTGAACCTTCAGATGAGGATGTGATCAATATTGCAGCAGACGATCCACTGTTGTAGCAAGCCTTGATTTTGCCAGGAAGTTTTTTTCCAGCTCCAGGTTAAAGGGTACCGGTGTATCCAGTGAAGCACACCGCAATACAGGTGCGTCCAGTAATTCAAAACAATGCTCCCCGATCCAGGCACTGATCTCTCCACCTATGCCTCCGGTTAAAGTGTCTTCATGTAAAATTATCACCTTACCGGTACGGGCAACCGATGCCCTTATCGACTCATAATCGAGCGGTAATAAGGTCCGGAGGTCCACTATATCGATACTTAACTCCGGATGTTGTGCCGCATATTCCATTGCCCAGTGTACCCCTGCACCATAGGTGATGATACTGAGTTCAGTACCCTCCTGTACAAGTCTGGCTTTTCCAATCGGAATGGTATAATACGCTTCAGGTACATCTCCGCTTATACTCCGGTACAAGGCTTTGTGTTCGAAAAACAACACCGGATTCGGATCTGCCAGGGCAGCCAGTAATAATCCCTTTGCATCCTCCGGCGAAGAGGGATAGACAACTTTCAATCCCGGCGTATGAACAAACCAGGCTTCATTACTCTGGCTGTGAAAAGGGCCCGCACCAACACCTGCCCCTGTCGGAAGCCGCACCACCACATCAGCAGCCTGCCCCCATCTATAATGAATCTTTGCCAGGTTGTTAACAATCTGGTTCAAGCCCACACTGACAAAATCAGCAAACTGCATTTCAACCATGGATTTGAATCCCTCCAGTGATAATCCAAGTGCTGCACCCAGTATAGCACTCTCGCAAAGTGGTGTATTTCGAACCCGGTCTTTTCCAAATAGTTCTACAAACCCTTCCGTAATCTTAAAAGCACCCCCATAACCGGCAATATCCTGCCCCATCAATACCAGGTTGGGATGCTGTTCCATGCCAGTTTTAAGCGCCTCCTTAATTGCATCAATAAACCGGATGGAACGTGCACTGGAAAATAATCGCACTGTTTCCAGCGTCTGTTCGGATCCCGTATCCGGTAAAGGAGCATACACATCTTCCAATTCTTCTTCCGTTAGCGGAATAATAGCCTCTCCCACTTCTGCCCTGATCAATTCTGATTCTATTTCCGCTTTGAGTGAGGCTTTCAGTTGTTCCATATGAGAATAGGTAAGCACTCCTTCAAGTAATAACCACTCCTCGAATTTCTTAACCGGATCCTTCTCCGCCCATTGGACAAACAATTCCTGTGGTACATATTTTGTTCCACTTGCCTCTTCATGCCCCCGCATCCGGAAGGTCATACATTCAATCAGGTAAGGTTTCTGTTCCCGGATACAATAGTCCCGAACCCCTTTGATCGTATCATATACTGTCAGTAGGTTGTTACCATCAATACATACCCCTTCCATTCCATAACCTTTCGCCCGCTGAACCAGACTTTCACAGCGATACTGCTCTTCAACAGGTGTACTCAACCCATATCCATTGTTTTCAATCAGGAAGATTACCGGCAGATTCCAGACAGCCGCAACGTTTAATGCTTCATGAAAATCACCTTCACTCGTACCTCCGTCGCCGGTAAAACTTACACTCACTTTGTCCTCACTGCGAAGACGATGCGCCAGTGCAACACCATCCGCAATAGTTAACTGCGGACCAAGATGCGAGATCATTCCACAGATATGGTGCTCTTTTGAGCCAAAATGAAAACTGCGTTCCCGCCCTTTGCTGTACCCCTCTTTTTGTCCCTGCCATTGCTGATATAATTTGTGCAGTGGCATACCCCGGGTCGTAAATATTCCCAGGTTTCGGTGCAATGGCATGATCCACTCATCAGGCTGCAAAGCGAGTGCAGTACCCACAGCAATTGCTTCCTGGCCAATTCCACTGAACCACTTACTGATTTTACCCTGCCGCAACAATACCAGCATCTTTTCTTCAATCATGCGTGGGCGCAGTATCGCCAGGTAAAACTTCAGGAGTTCTTCATCTGACAATCCCTTTCGGTCAAATTGCATACACTATTATTTACGATCACTGGAACCCTGTACAAGTGAACTGGCAACAGATAAAAGAATACTGAACAACAGGGCCCACCAGAAACCATCCACTTTAAATCCACCTACCAGTTTAGCGGCCAGTAAAATGATTACTGCATTGATGACCAGCAGAAACAAACCGAGGGTAATAATGGTAATCGGAAACGTTAGAATTATCAGGATGGGCTTCACCAGCGTATTCAGTAATGCCAATACCAATGCGAGAATCAGGGCGGCAATAAAGGAATCCATATGCACGCCAGGAAGCAGATAGGATAAACCAAATGCCACCAAAGCGGTGATCAGCAATCGGGTCAGAAAATTCATACCAGTTGTTTTGCTGAAGTTAATCAAAAAAACAAGCTCCATTTAATCCGGGCGAAGAAAGGTGTTCCGGGTGTATAGTGAATTTCTGTAACCGGAGAAGCTTCATTTCTTAACCGGGATTCGGTTTCAAACTGGGCTTCTCTCCAGTCCGTATCAAACAGGTTTTCAACCTGTAACCCCAATGCCCATTTGCTTCGGGTATAGTTAATGAGCAGGTCATTTACAAAATAACCCTGGGCCTGGATGGAATTGTCTTCATTCGCAGGACGATCTTTCATATACCGGTAGCGCCAGTTGAGGTCAAGCCGCTTAACCGGACTAACCGAAATGCCCCCAGTACTGGTAAGGGATGGCGCAAGCGGGATATAATCGTTTCCTTTTACTTCTTCAATCGCTCTTGCTTTTGCATAATTTATATCCGCATCCAGGTAAAGCCAGCTGAAGGGTTGGTAACGGATCCCCAGTTCAGCACCCAGCCGCCTGGTTTTGCCGGAGGGTTCTACAATTGCCGCATCTCCCACATACACAAACTCTTGCTCCATAAACAGGTACCAGATCGCAGGCTGCACCAATAATTTCGGATGGAGCTTAACAATAGCACCCAGGTCTGCACCATAGGTTGCAGGTAATATTTCCCGGCCCTGCTGGGCCACCACCACCCGTGTATCATTGGAATGGAATCCTTTGCCCATTTTCAGGTATCCCTGCCAGTTAGCATGAGGAGTGTAGACCAGGTTCAACTTGGGACTAAGAATGGTTTTTTGTGCCGCCTGTGTACTGTACACCGGTTGCAGTTTATCTACATAATTGAAAATAAAATGATCGAGCCGGATACCCGGAATTACCTTCCAGTGTCCCTTTCTCCACTCTGCTGATCCGTACAAAGAAGCATTGGTCTGATCAATATCACCCAGTGCAAAATATTCCAGTACCTCTTTTCGCTGCAGGGTATGACTTAATTGAATATCTCTCACCGCATCATGCCGTAACCCCATACCGGCTGTTAACACCCAGTCGGCCTTGTCGCCAAAAAGCTGTTTGGTATACCGGTGATCCATACCGTAAATCTTCCTTTTTTCTGATTGATGAATCTGGTCGCCGTTTACAGGGTCTTCCAGGAAAAAAGTAAAATTGGAGAACAGGCTGAAATCGTACTGACTGAAATAAAAATTCGATTGCCAGTCTTCCGTATCACTGATTTTACTGCGGTATTTGGCAGCAATATTCGACCTCGACGTATTGCCGCCTTCTGTTGCATCAATCGCACCCCAACGTGTAATCAGGCCGGATCTTACTGCCCTGTCAGGTATTTGGCCCGATGCATCCCATTTGGAATTGAAGGTAGAAGCAAGTAGCTGCAGACTGGATTTTTGGTTGATCTGTGTATTGTATTTCGCCAGAAAATTCAGCCGGTTGAAATTTTGCGGAGCCTCAAATGGGCCGTTGGAAAACAGATACTCCCCGGCGATATACGCATTGCTGTTTTTTTCACCGGTCTTTTCAAAAAGATTGAACATGCCCACCGTTCTCAGGGTATTGAATTGCCCTGCTTCCAGTTTCAGCAGGTTGCGATCCAGCCGGTTCTGTGTAGTGAAATTCACATATCCTGCTGTGGCAAAATCGCCCTCTTCTGCATAATAGGAGCCCTTTCCAAACTGAATATCTTTGATGGTTTCAGGGATTATATAATGTAAATCTGCATACCCCTGACAATGCGCATGGCTGACCATATTCACCGGCATACCATCCGTAGTGATCCGGATATCTGTACCATGATCAATATCAAAACCACGCAGGAAGATCTGTTCCGCTTTTCCACCTCCCGCATGTTGTCCAATGAATAATCCCGGAACCTTTCTGAGTATATCCTGAGCTGAATTCACCGGGTTGGTTTTCAGATCAATCTGCATTACCTGCTGTAAAGCCCTCCGGCTGTCCTGGACCACCACCTGGCTCAGTTGAACAGGCGCTGGCAAGAGGTAAATTGTTGGTTCCCTCAGCAATTGCTGACTCAACATTGTGATTGGATCATAGCCGATATGAGTGATGTAGAGGGTATCAGTTGGCTTCGTCAGCGTAATGGTAAAACGCCCATCAAGGCCGGAGTGCGTGTGTACCGGCTGCCCTTTGATTTGAATGGTAGCTTCCTCCATAGGCAGGTCGGTATCCCGCGCTATTATTCTTCCGGAAACATGCTGCTGCGAATAGGCAACCATTGAACCGGCCACCATACAAATAGCTGTAAATGAAAACATACGACCCCACATATCCTGCTGTTTAGGGCCGCAAACTTAAGGCATTCTGTTGCTGTTTTGCCCTGCTATTTGGGCTGCGGCAACCGGCTTATATTTCCGGTATAGGAGATCGGCTGACGGTTTACTGAATTGATACGCAGATCTGCATTTCCATTTTCAAAAATGATCAGGTTTATGCTGCTGATATCCTGCTGATCTTTCGGCTGAATACTTATCTCCCTCCTGTTGCCTTTACCGATCGTACTGTTATAAATAAACTCTTTCGAGCTGAATTTCATTCCACCTTCTCCACTGCCCATCGGTGCCTGGAATGCCCTGCCGATATAAGGCAGGTCTGCGTTCAGTTCATTCTTGTTTACCCGAAAGGTATAGGACCCGGTGATCAGTCGCTGGCGCCCACCCATCGGCTGCACATACTCCATATTGAATTGGTAGGTTCGGTCATCCACCAGTTGCAAAACTTCCTGTGGACTTAGTGGAGAAGGCTGCAACTTCGGACTGCAAGCTGCCACTATCCCAAGTACTACCAAGGTTTTAAGTATTTTAAACATTTTTATTTTAAATATACGTAAGTCTGTTCACCTATCGAATCCGGAAACCCGAATAGCCGATCCGCAAACCCGCAAAGCTGGTCGTATTGACATCTCCTGCGCCGGGCAGGTAATGATAGGTCAATGATAAGTTGATTGCTCCCTGCCTGGGAAGCCGGAATCGCATGCCGGTTTCTATATGAGGCATAAACTGAAATCCGTCATATTTAAAAGCAAATAATCCAATATCCTGTCGCTGGTTCTGGTAAGCCAGTCCCAATCCGGTTTTCACAAAGGGTACCCGGTTTTCATTAGGGTCTTTGAACTCATATTGAGCAAGGAACTGCAGTCCGTAAATATTGGTGTAGTTGGTGACAAAGCCGGTATAGGTACCATCATCCCCGGCCAGTTCCAGTGTTTGTTTCCCCTTTTTATCCGGGAAATAAAACCAGGACAGTCCTCCACCTAATGATATTCTGTTGTTGGGTAGCGTTTTTCGGATCTGAAATCCTGCTCCGAGCGGACCGGGTTTCTCCACAAAATTTCGGAATGTTCCGGTTGGAATAGAAAACTGGTAATGGATTTCAGGTACTACCTGGGCATTTGCAGATTCAGTCCAAAAGGCCAGGGCACCCAGCAGTATGATGATGAATTTTTTCATGCGCTTAGTTTTTTAAGTAAGCTGATTGCCTGAACATCTGATCAATATTGCGACCAATGCGGGTGTTGATGGAGGCGTCGGATCCTTCCAGCAATCCATTCAGGATACCCACCCACACTACAGGAAGAGTTGAATCACGGGCTATTGATGGTGCTGTAATATTTACCACCACGGTGCCGGTAGCATAAGAGCCGCAAACAATTCCGGAAGGATACCCCCAGCCCCAGCCCGGTCCCCAACCTGGTGAATAGGCGCCCCAGCCAGGATACCAGCCCCAGTCGCAGTACCAGCAATAGGTTGCACAGCTACCATAAGCCTGTTCACTGACATTGGGGAGAATAACGACATCCGCACCGGTACCTTCACTTTCATTCAGGCGCGTCCAGCCAAGTGCCGCCAGATTGGTTTCCAGACTGCTCAGAATCTGATCATCAAAGCGGTGATCGGCTGTTTCTCCAGGCGGTACTGCATGCACTACCGTATCGGGAAGAAAATAGGTTCTCACAGCGCCAAAATCAAAACTGCGCTCATGATTGGTGTACACTACATCGTAATCGGATACAAATTCAGGGGCAGACGGCTGGCAGGAGAGAAATACCAGGCTGGCAATCCCAACCAGCGCCAACTGAAAATGCAGGAATTTTTGTTTGGCTAATTTATTCATAACCAGGGTTTAGCGTTCAACAAAAAGAAGAAAATGCTCCCTGATTCAATGCGAACATCATACCAACACCCATCAGTTTCCTGTAAACAGGATGTTAATACAAGAACGGAAAACTGAATTAATTACTGTCTGACACACAGCGAAAGCCAACATGGCTCATCCCACTTTCCGGGGAGCTTGCCTGCCGGGCACTTGGCCGGTAACGCTGGCAATAAGAATCATGGCATAAAAAAGACCCCCCTTTCTGAACCCGAAGGGGCATATTGGGCTGTGCCGGGTCCCTGCTGGTGGTTGGCCCACCCGGGTTATCCCGAACCTCGCCCGGACCGCAGGATTGATAGAGGTATTTATCGTACCAGTCCTGGCACCATTCCCAAACATTTCCCGCCATATCATAGAGTCCATATCCGTTGGGGGCATATTGGCCAACAGGTGCCAGCCCTTCAAATCCATCCTTTTTCAGGTTCTCCGCCGGAAATTTTCCCTGCCAGGTATTGGCGAAGGTCTTCTCGTCTGTCGGAGCTTCATCTCCCCAGACAAAATTTTTCCCTTCCAGTCCGCCCCTGGCAGCAAACTCCCATTCCGCTTCAGTTGGCAATCGCTTGCCAGCCCATTTGCAATACGCCATCGCATCATTCCAGCTGATATGTACCACCGGTTGCTGTTCTTTTCCGATGAGATCTGAACCAGGGCCTTCAGGATGTTTCCAGTCGGCACCATGCACCCATTTCCACCAATTCGATATGTCGTTCAGGGGTACGCCAGTATTTGGCGGACTAAAGACCATTGACCCGGCAACCAGGTCTTTTGGGTCAGGAGGAGGGGTTCCGGGAGGCAATTGTGCCATAATTTCCTCCAAAACCGGTGCTTTTTCAGCATCCGTCACATAGCCGGTAGCATTGACGAATTGAGTAAACTGAGCATTGGTCACTTCATGTGCATCCATCCAGAACCCTTTCACTTTCACATTATGGGCAGGGCCTTCTTCTTCCCAGGCCATCTGGTCATTGGAGCCCATCAGAAATTGACCTCCGGGGATCCATACCATACCCTCCGGTCCTTTTTCCGGAGCAGGAGAAGCTGATACTTTATAGGAGGTTTCAAAACTATCCGGCACGCTGCTTTCACTTTTCCGGGTCAACCACCAGAACAATCCTGCTGCCAAAAAAGCCAGCACAGCAATACCGCCCAGCTTTACAATCGTCCTATTCATAGTCCGAATGTACCAAAAAATCAGGCTGTTGAAAATCAGATTACCACCAGTTCGTAGAAGTCTTCCGGTTGCAGGTATTTCCTGGCCAACGCTTGCAATTCTTCGGGTTGGATGGTTTTAATCGTGCGGATACTCTGGTAAAAATACTCCTCCGACAGGCCGTTCAGGATTATGTTTTTCCATCTGCTGATGATGTGAAAAGGTCCATCCAGATCTCCCAAAGTACTGCCCATGAGGTAGTTGCGCACCAGGAGCAACTCTTCATCATCTACCAGTTCCTCCCTCAGGATGGCCATTTCCTTGTACACTTCTTCAATTGTTGCTTCAGAAACATCTTTACCGGCTTCGGTGCTGATCATCCAGGCGGATCGTTGAATATGGTTCTGCAGATAAGAATAAATACCATAGGTATACCCCTTTTCTTCCCTGATATTGTTCATCAGGCGGGAGCCAAAAAACCCTCCGAAAACGGCATTCAATACCTGTGCACCAAAAAAATCAGGGTGATGCCGGTTGGGAAAATCCCTAGCCAGGCGGATGGCACCCTGCACACCGTTCGGATCATTAATAATGCGATATTTTTTCTCCCCTGCAGGCTGAATCGGATGTACCGGAAGTTCGGGATTCCCGCCTTCTAACGGTAAATCTCCAAATGCAGCATCCAGTAACTCCATGATATTTGGAGGAAGCTTACCGGCAACAAAAAGGATGCACTTACCCCGGCGATAATACTGGTCATAAAAATCAACCAGGTCCTGCCGGGTTAAGCCCGCCAGGTCTTCAAATCGGGTATAACTGCCGTACGGGTGCTCAAACCCATAAATATATTCATCAATCAGCCGGTTGGCTACAAAGTCATTTTTCTTAAGGTTTACCTCCAGCCGCTGCCGGTTATTCTGCTGAAACAACAGCAATTCCTCTTCAGGAAAAATCGCGTCTGTTAACAACTCACGAACCAGGGGTAAGAGTTTTGGCAGGTGTTTGGTCAGGCTATGTAAAGTAATGGTGGCGCTTTCATTATAGCAGGTTCTTGCCATGCTTCCCCCATAATAATCAACCAGCTCATTAATGGCAAAGGCGGATTTCTGGCTGGTTCCGCTTTTCAGCAGGAAATTAGTAGCAGCGGCAACCATGTGTTTTTGCTCAAAGGAATTGCCAGCAAAAAAGACCCATTCAACCTGGATCACTTCTTCGGCTCCGGCATTCACCGCATATAATTCAACCCCATTCCGCAATACATATTTGTCGTAGGGTTTCAGTTTCAAATCAAACTCAACCGCATCTTTAATGGGAGGCGCAATTTTTCTGTTCATGATGAAAAAACGTGAGATGTGAGACGTCAGACGTGAGACAGAAGACCTTCTCACATCTCACATCTCACGTCTCACTTTATTTAGCTCTGTAAAATAATGTATGACTGTTCTTCTCTTCAAAAAGCTTCCGGCTCAGCTCAACCAGCTGATCGGCGGTTACTTCATTGTATCGGTCGAGCTCTGTATTCATGAGGTTGGCATCACCTAATAATTCGTAGTAAGCCAGACTGGCGGCCCGGTTCATCACGCTCATATCTTCAAATGCCATGGTGCTCTCGGTTTTATTCTTGACTTTTTCAAGTTCCAGTACCGATACCCCTTCCTTCATTAATAAATCCAGCTGCGCCTGTACGGCAAGTTCCGCATCTTCGGGTCGCACGCCTTTAACCAGTTTGCCATCAACACAAATCAACCCGGCATCCGTTGACCCAAAATGATAACAATCGATATTGGTAAACAACTGTTTTTCTTTCACCAGCGACTGGTACAACCTGGAAGAGGCACCACTCCCAAGAATATCGGTAATCAGGTCTGCCACATAATAGGCCGGATCGAGGCGCGAAGGCATATGCCAGGTTTTCAGAAAGGCGTCAACTGGTACATCCGCCGTAATATCCATTCTTTTGGCTTCCTGCTGTTCCTGCTCCTGGGGTACCTGCCGGTTATATTTTACACCGGCGGGAATGTCTCCAAACCATTTGATGGCCAGTTCATACACCTGCTCGGTTACCACATTTCCTGCAACCACAAGAATGGCATTGGCGGGCGTATAATGTTTTTTGAAAAACTTCTTTACATCATCCAGGCTGGCTTCCTCTACATGCCTTAATTCCTTTCCGATAGTCATCCAGCGATAAGGATGCTGTTCATAGGCCATCTCCCTCATTTTGAACCAGATATCACCATATGGGCGGTTGATATAATGTTCCTTGAATTCTTCACAGACCACCTTCCGCTGTACTTCCAGGCTTTTTTTACTGAAGGCCAGGCTGAGCATCCGGTCACTTTCCAGCCAGAAGGCCGTTTCAATATTGGCGGAGGGCAGCTGACAATAATAATTGGTCAAATCATTGGTGGTATAGGCATTATTCTCACCACCTGCTTTTTGAAGTTCATCGTCGTATTCCGGAATGTTGATACTTCCTCCGAACATCAGGTGTTCGAAAAGATGGGCAAATCCGGTCCTGTTCGGGTCCTCATCACGCGCACCTACATCATATAAGACATTCACAACTGCCATGGGTGTGCTGTTGTCTTCATGTACCAGCACCCTCAATCCATTGGGCAGGACAAATCTTGAAAATTGAATCATATTGCAAACTTAAACCAAAACACCTCATTTCTTCTTCTTCAGAATACTACCCACTTTCATAAAAAGTTCTTCCAGATCTCCATCGGCCTGTCTGACCACCAGGAATTTCAATCGCGCGCCTGTCTGCTGCAACATACTCCTGTACGCCTGGATATTCCTGCTCATGTTGTTATCCACCGCAATGATAACATCACCTACTTTGAATCCTGACTTTTCAGCCGGCGATCCCGGCATGATATCCGTTACAGTAACCTGACCATCAATGAAATAAAACCCAAGTCCGGTATAGGCATAATCAAATGGTTCACGGAAATGCCGGTTGGGGGTAAGATAAATTTCCCTTCGTTCATAGTTAAAAATCACATTGAACCGGCGCAGCAGGTCATTTCCGATCAGTCCGCCCAGATATGGATAGGAAGTCACATTAAACTCGTCTTCAAAGATAAAAGTAGGTACCCGCCGAAACTTATAGGGCCCTACCCTGAACTCTTTCGTGGTGGTTATTTTCATAAAGGCTTTTCCCCCCAGCCCTTCCGCCTGTGTGGTCCAGAATTTCTTTTTTTTGCTGTACAGACTGCTGTCGCCGATAAAATCTTCGGTCAGCAGGAGAGATAAACCGGCCCCGATATCAAAGAAAAAGCGGGTATTAATTTTTCTTTCTTCTTTGACCCGATTGGTGGTTACCGGGATGGTAGCCAGATTGGGACGAAGCATAAAACCCCCTTTCGGATAGCGGATGGTGCCGGGGGTATAAACAGAGATCCGGTTGGTATCATAATCCAGTTTGACAATATAACGGGATAAAAAGCTATATCCGATGATACCATCGATATGCTCCCCATAAACACTGGTCAGAATTTCATAATCATTGATATGAAAATTCAGGCTGTCTACAGTAAGTCCGGGAAAATGAAGGGTGTTGTTATTGGCAAACCTTACTTTTTTTATTCCGGCGATGCCACGGATCGTACGGTCAGAGGCAACAGAAGGAATTTTCAGGCGGGCAACGGTACCCGAATCCAGGGAGATTCCTCCGCTGCCGGTATCCAGGATGAAATTCAGGGAGTCGGGGAATTCATTCAGCTTTGCCCTCAGGGTAACAACCCCGCCACTATACATCCGGAAGCCAAAGCTGGTAATCAATTGCGCCGGCGGCTGGGAAAAATATTCCTGGGCAGTAACTGACAGGCAGGTACAGCAGCAGGCAATCAATAGCAGTTTGGTTAGCAGGTAGCAGCGCACTGGATGAATTTACAATCAATTTGAAACCGATTCTAACCGTCGGTCATAAATTATTTGAACCCATCCAACATTCGCAACCTAATTTTGTT
>CAZJNY010000048.1:0-20113 GCA_964547405.1 uncultured Flavihumibacter sp.
AAGTTGGCTATTGAGCATAAGAATGCCCAAGAGTAACAAGACCAATTTTCTCATGTGCGTTAGTTTTGACTAAAAATTAAAAGAGTGTTAAAAGTAAAGACAATTGATGAACGGTAAATGATGCACGATCAGCGGTTTATTTAAGAAAACTTGGGTTAATTCCGTATAAATCATAGTCGATAAAATATTATATGTATATATAATTGAATGGCAGAACATTAAATAATCTCCTAAAAAGAGAAAGGAGCGCCATTAAGACGCTCCTTTCTCTTTTTCTAATGAAAATCTAATCTGTTTATCCTTTTTTTCGGGGTTTAGTGAGATCAATTAACAGGGCCGGCAGTAAAACCAGGTTGGTAATTGTGGCAATTACCAGGGTTAAAGAGGTCAGCCAACCCAGGCCCTGGGTGCCCCCAAAACCACTGAAACAGAAGATCACGAAGCCTGCAATCAGCACCAAAGACGTATAGATTATACTGATTCCCGTGGAATGGATGGTTTCAATTACCACCTGCTGACGGTCTTTTTCAGTGCCACCCTGCTCCTGTTTATAATTCACCAGGAAACGTATGGTTATATCTATCGCTATTCCCAATGCCACACTAAATATCAGCACCGTAGAAGGTTTCAGGGAAATGCCGACCCAGCCCATTATACCCGCCGTTATCAGCAGGGGAACTACGTTGGGGATCAGCGAACACAACAAAATCCGGCCATTTTTAAACAGGTATAACATACAAAGCGCAATCAGTAAAAAGGCCCAGAAAATGCTTTCCTTCAACCCATTGATAATAAAGGAACTGCCTTCCAGAAACGTAATGCTTCCTCCTGTGAGGGTTACCTTATACTGACTGGTATCAAAATACTGATCAGTTTTTGCCTGAATACCAGCCAGTATTTCCGGTAATCGCTTACTGCCTACATCTTTCATGTTCACACTGATCCGGGTCATCTGCTTGTCTTCATCCATAAAGGAACGGACCAGCTGCCCCATCTGGTCTTTTTTATCTTCCGACCCCTTCATATTCAGGTATCCGGCCAGAAAGCTGATATCGAAACTATTTGGAAGGCCATAATTGCTGCTATCTCCATCATAATAGGCCTGCCGCGCGAATTTCATGCCTTCTACCACTGAAAGCGGACGGGCCAGTTCAGGCAAACTGCCCATATAGCGGGTCAGTGAATCGATTCGCTCAAACAGTTGCAATGGCTGCCGGCGTAATCCGTTTTTGATTTTGGTATCCACCACTATTTCCAGGGGCATTACTCCCCCGAAATGCTGTTCAAAGAATTTGAGATCGGTATAGATCCTGTCTGTTTTCGGTAGATCATCCACGATGAATCCTTCTGATTTCAACCGCAGTATTCCCAAAATAGCAACAACCGTTACCACCACGGTAGCCCCGTAAATCAGTTTCCGGTGATTGAGCGACCAGCGCTCCAGTCGGTCCAGAATGGCCTGTAACCATTTATTGTCCAGATACCGGGTATGCCGGTTTTTGGGTACAGGCAGATAACTCAGCACCACAGGAATAAAAATGAATGAGATCAGAAAGATAACCATGATGCTGATGCCGGCTACCACCCCGAATTCTTTCAATACCGCACTTTTGGTAAGGGCAAATACCGCAAAACCGATTGCTGCAGCAATATTACAGAACAGGGTAACGATCCCCATTTTGCCCACCATGGTACGTATGGCTTCTTTTTGAACGCCGGTTTCATTCCAGGAAACATGGTATTTATTGAGAAAGTAGATACAGTTGGGTATGCCGATCACCACAATCAGCGGCGGTATCAACGCCGTTAACAGGGTGATTTTATAACCTATCAATACCTGTATGCCAACACTCCAGATTACTCCCATTATCACTACCGCCAGAGAAATCAGGGTGGCACTGATACTCCTGAAAAACAACAACAAAATAATGGCCGACAGGGCCAGTGATCCAATCAGCAACCATTTCATCTCCTGCGCGATCCGGTCGGCGATCTGGGTGCGAATCAGCGGCAATCCACTATAATGAATAGCCAGCTGGTGCGCTTCGCCAAATGCACCTGCCCGGGTAACAATATCCTGAATGATGGTGGTTCTGGCAGGAGACGCCATCAGATCCCTATTCATGCTCAATGCCATCAGCCAGCTGTTCGTTTCGGCATTGTAAAGCAAGCCACGGTAAAAGGGAAGACTCCGGAATAACGCCTGCGCACTGTCCAATTCCTGCTGGCTCAATAATGTATCCGGAAAAATCCGCTGTGATTGCAATCGCTCCGAAACGGAGTCCTTCACCAGATTGACAGCTCCCGGAATGCCCAGAATGCTTTCCACACCCCTGATCTTTTTCAGCTCTTTTTGCAGCTGGCGGTAGGATTCAAAAAGTTCAGTGGTAAACAAACGGTCGGACTGTATGCCTATCACTACCAGATTACCATCTTCTCCAAACTGTTTTTTAAAAGCGATATACGCCTGGTATTTCGGATTGTCTGTCGGGATTGCCTTGGCAAACTCATAGCTCATTTCCACTTTGCTGGCATGGTAGCCCATAAAGGCGGTTGCCAGCAGCAGGAACAGAATCAATACCAATCTGTTTTTTAAAACAAAGGAACCCAGTTGATGCCACATGAACAGGAGGTTTTGCTATTAATGCACGCAAAGAAAGCCATTTTAGCGCTATTAAAGGGTTAAAAGCCGGACCGAAGCGGTTAACTTTGACAACCTATGCGTTCCCGCTGTATCGTTTTTCTATTGGCTTTACTCCTGTCAAACGCCTGCTTTTCGCAACCTGTTGGAACCTGGCAGGACCATTTATCCTACCAATCCGCCATTGCAGTGAGCAATGATGGTGAACGGGTAATTGCAGCTACTACCGCAGCACTTTTTCAATATCATCCAGGGCAGGAAACATTTACCCGGTTTTCAACCATCAACGGGTTAAGCGGCTCAGGCATTGAAACCATTTTTACCGATGGCCCGCTGACCATCATCGCCTATACGAATGGACAGTTGGATCTCCTGGAAAATGAAACTGTCCGAACTGTAAATACCCTTCGCATCAGTAATCTGCCTGCTGATAAAAAAATATACCGGATCTGGAAAGAAAACGATCGCTGCCTGCTGGCAACAGGCTTTGGGCTGGCCGTGCTGAATACTGAAAAAGCAGAAATTGGGGATGTATACCTGATTGCTAACGGTGGCGCCTACTCGAAATTCACCAGTATCGCTGCGGATGCAGACTATTATTATGCAGGTGGTGAAACAGGACTCTACCGGGCCCGAAGAACTTCGGAGAACCTGGCTGATTTTCGAAGCTGGACCCTGCTAAGCGGCTTTAATGGCTTACCTGCAACAGCTGTTGAGCAGGTTTTTTTCTGGCGGACTAATTTATTTATTCAAACAGGCAACAAACTCTACAAACAGGAAGCCACTGTTTACACACTCTGGTATGAAGATGACTGGCAATGGGCCGCTGTAGATACTTCTGTGAATCTACTGATGCTTGCACAAAGCAGGAATGGTGCTGCGAGGATTCAGTTACTTTCTGAAACAGGAACGGTTCAGTCCGCATTGCAGCACCCCCTGATCAAAGCACCCCGGCAATCCATTTATTTTTTGAACCAATACTGGATTGCCGACTCACTGTCAGGATTAATCAACCTGGATGGAAATTTCGTTAGCAGCCTGGTTCCGAATGCTCCTTCGGGGGTTGGCACCGGAGGGTTGCTGGCAGGTTCCGCTGGCTGGTGGATGGCAACTGGTTCACAACTGAACCGCTTCCTAGATGGTAACTGGCAATTATATGCAGCTGCCCAACAAAACTGGCCGGCGGATTTTGGAAGAATCGTCCCTTTACTGGCTTCGGCTGATGGAACACTGTGGGTAGGTTCTGCAGAATCGGGCCTTGGCCTGCTGCGGGAGAACCAGCTACAGGTTTTCCGGGATGAACTACTGGATGAATCTGTACAGGATCCGGGAAGGTTCAAAGTAGGCGGACTTGCAACGGATGCATCCGGACAACTCTGGATCAGTAATGATGAAGCAGCACGCGGACTGGTGCTCAGAAGACCGGATGGAAGCAGTCAGTCGTTTGAGATTCCGTTTTTTTATCCCTCATTTCGGTTAGGCGATATCGTTATAGATGAACTCGATCAGAAATGGATTATCGCTCCCGGTAACGGTTTATTCTGCCTGAATGCCAACAATGACCAGTGGCGATATTATAAAGCGGGTAACGGAAATGGCAACCTTCCCTCCAATGAAGTGCTTAGTATTACCAGGGATCAGTTTGGCTTTATCTGGATTGGCACCAGCGATGGTATTGGCATTATTCAGTGCGCCTCACAGGTTTTTGCCGGGGAATCTTGTGAAGCCATCCTGCCGGTGGTTCAATCCGATAATTTTGCCGGTTATCTTTTTAAAGGAGAATCCGTTCAGACCATCGCTGTGGATGGAGCCAATCGAAAATGGATTGGTACCCGAAATGGCGTATGGCTGTTCAGTGCAGGCGGAGAACAAACCCTTTTACGATTTACTGTCTCAAACAGTCCTTTACCGGATAATGATATACGAAAGATAACTGTTGATCCCAAAACCGGAACCGTGCTGATATCGACGGCAAAGGGACTGGTAACCTACCAGTCAACAGCAACGGAAGGAGGTACTAGCAATTCTAACGTACTTGTATATCCGAATCCTGTTCCGCCAGGTTTTTCAGGAACCATAGCGATACGTGGACTTGTAAACAATGCAGTGGTGAAAATTACCGAATTAAATGGGCGGTTGGTATACCAGGGGCGTGCGCTTGGCGGACAATTTATCTGGAATGGGCTGGATCTCAATGGAAAAAAAGTAGCAACCGGAGTTTATCCGGTATGGATCAGTAATGATGGCAGAAATGAACAGGCAGTAACCAAGATTGTATTTATTCAACAGTAACCATGAATTTTCATACCAAAGGAGTAGTACTGCGAACAGTAAAGTATGGAGAAACCAGTATCATCGTTTCCATCTTTACAGAGCTCTTTGGTATGCAATCCTATATCGTGAATGGCGTTCGGTCTTCCTCCAGAAAAGCGGGTACCAAATCCAATTTATTTCAGCCAACAGCTTTGCTCGACCTGGTCGTTTATCATAACGAACAGAAAAATCTGCAACGGATCAGGGAACATCAATGGTCCGTACTTTATGAACATTTGTTTTTTGATGTATTCAAAGGAGCTGTTGCTACCTATATGGTTGAGCTGTTGCAGAAATGCCTGAAGCAACCGGAACCCAATCCGGATCTTTTTTATTTCATGGAAGATGCCCTGCTGCATCTGGACAAGGCGAGTCCAAAAATGGTAGCGAATTATCCTTTATTCTTTTCACTACACCTGGCCAACTTTTTTGGATTCCGGCTGGTGGATGAATTTGATGCGGAACATACCATTTTGGATTTGCAGGAAGGAGTGTTTGTGAAACAGCATCCCACGCATGCGTTCTATCTGGAAGGATTTAACAGTGAAGTGATAGCGACGCTGCTACGGGTTATGCAACCAGAGGAACTGGAACAGGTACATTTACCCGTGAGTATACGCAGATACCTGTTGCAGCAACTGGAATTATATTATGCGCTGCATGTGAGTGATTTTGGTCACCTGCGATCACTGGTGGTATTGCAGGAAGTATTGAGTTAAAGGAGCCGCGTGGCTTTCCAGTCGGTAAGGGCGATCAGTCCGGGTGTTTTTCCTTTTTCAAAACTACCAAGCATTGAATCCATATTCAAAGCTTTGGCGCCATTCAGCGTAGCCCATTGCAAGAGGTGTTCCATAGGGATTTCAGGAAAATCAGTCGCCAGTAATCTCATTTCTTCGGTTATTGATAACTGATAGTTTGAAGCAAGACTGTCGGTTCCAAGAACAATTTGATCAACATGTGAACGTAGTAAAAATTCGGGAGGCATGGCCTGGTTGATGTATTGATTGGCACCCGGGCACAAACAGAAATACACTGATTTTACGGCTTGTTGTTCCAGGAAATCGAGATCTTCCTGACTAGTGGTAACATTGTGTACGAGGATGAGTTTTTCTGTGTTTCGAAAGAAGGGAGCTACAGCCTGCAGGCTGCTGCAACCTGGTGGTTGAAAAAAATCTATTGATACGCCAATCGCTGCAAATAATTCCCGCAAGCGTGATACACCTGTTTGGAAAAAATCATTTTCAGCAATGGATTCCTGGTTATGCATCGAAAGCAGGCCATCCGGATTAAATTGCCTGATCTGTTGAAACAGTTCCGGTGATACGGAATAGGGAGCATGGGGTACAATACTGCTGGGTCCGATTTCAGTGAATTTTTCCCAAATGGTCCGGGCCTGTTCAAACCGGACAGGAGCAGCAGATCCTGTAAAGCCGCTGGTTTCTATAAAATTGTGATAGCGAATCGGGCTATTTCTTTTAAGTTCCAGGCTGTGCAAGGTATTACAGATATCGCCAACGGCTACAATTCCTTCCTCCTGCATTTGCTGATCAGCCCTGAGCATAGCTTCTCCGATCGTATCAATAGCTGCCTGTCGCCGGGTCATCACCTGCAATAAAAAGGGAACCATACCGGATCGGGGAGGGATTTGTGAAAGCATATGGCTGAGTTCCAGGTGGCAGTGGGCGTTGATAAAACCCGGACAAAGAATTCCCTCTACCCGTAAAATATCTTCTCCTGCGTCTGCAGGAGCAAGGATAGCTTCAACGGTACCGGTAGATGTTGTTATTAGAACGGAATCCTCCGGAGCCCAGGAATTTCCGGTAAAAAGTTTTGTTCCCTGAAACTTTCGATATGCCATGCCTGCTTTTCTGTTAATTTTGCCAACCTTTTCCCGGTATAAAAGTAAGCAACTATGTTAGACAAGCTGGAAGCGATCGAGGCAAGATTCAAGGATCTTGGCGTAGCCCTGTCCAATCCTGAAATCGTGGGCGACAATAAGAGGTTCAGTGCGCTGAGCAAGGAATACCGGAGCCTTGAAAAAATTGTAGTGCAGTATAATCAGTATAAAGCTGTTTTGTCAGATCTGAAAACCTATCGGGAAGCACTGGAAGGAGACGATGATGAACTCCGGGAACTGGCAAAGGAAGAATTGCCGGTGCTGGAAGAGCAGGAAGACAGTTTACGGGCATCTATCCGCCAGATGCTCATTCCCAAAGATCCGCAGGACGAGAAAAATGCCATTCTGGAAATACGCGCAGGAACTGGAGGAGATGAAGCTTCTTTATTCGCCGGTAACCTGCTGAATATGTACCTGCGCTATTGCAACAGCAAGGGCTGGAAAACCGCTATCCTGAGTGAAAACGAAGGCACTGTTGGAGGATACAAGGAAGTGAATGTGGAAGTGATTGGAGATGATGTATATGGTACCATGAAATTCGAATCCGGAGTTCACCGGGTTCAGCGGGTGCCGGCTACGGAAGCGAGCGGCAGAGTGCATACCAGTGCTGCTACCGTGGCAGTAATGCCTGAAGCTGAAGAGGTGGACGTCGAAATACGGGATGCGGATGTGAAGATGGAAACTGCCAGAAGTGGTGGTGCCGGAGGTCAGAACGTAAACAAGGTGGAAACCAAGGTAATGCTTACACACCTTCCTACAGGAACAGTAGTAATCTGTCAGACTGAAAGAACACAGTTGGCCAATCGGGAGAAGGCCATGCAGATGCTTAGAACCAAGCTCTATGAAGAGCAGGTCCGAAAGCAGGAAGAAGAGATTTCAAGACATCGTAAAAGCCTTGTTAGCAGTGGCGACAGGAGTGCAAAAATCAGAACCTATAACTTTCCGCAGGGCCGTGTTACGGACCATCGGATTAACTATACCGCCTATAATCTGGATGCTGTTTTGAACGGCGATATTCAGGAATTCATTGATCGCTTACAGTTTGCTGAAAACGCTGAAAAAATGACCCAGCAACAGTGAAAATAATTTTGTTATTCCGGTTATAATGTGGTAAATTCAGTAGGTAATCAGGTGAATCGGAATAACTGTAATTTTTACATCTCTTTCTTACAGTTTGGAATATAAATACCCGGTTTAGGGTATATCAATCGTTTGCGTAATCCCTACGAAAGCAGTCGTGATGCGGGCTCCATGTTAATTATTTTAAAAATCAAAATGGCACTGATTAAAGAGCAATGATACTGTCGTTACTTTGTGTTATCAACGAAAGAGAGAAAGAGAAAAGTAGGGATTGGTAAATTTCAAAGTTCTTTAACGATTCGAAGCACACTATTTGGTCACTTTAATCGTTTATTATAATAGAAAACAGATTCAACGTTTTTGACTCTCACTTAAGCAGTCAATTTTCTCATAAGCAGTTAGTTTTGGTTACGGCCCCTGTTTCCACAGGGGCCTTTCTTATTGAAGAAGTGAAAAGTGAAAGGTGAAAAGTGAAAGCACGTGAAAGGTGAAAGGTGAAAAGTGAGAACATCAACCGGATGATCGCTCATAGGGGCGTTTGATTTTTTTGGTGAACCAGAGTCCGCCTGCCAGTCCCGCAACGGCACCCAAACTATCTGCTGCTGCATCCAACCAGTCAAAGTCGCGGTTTATTAGAGGAGAAGCCTGTATAAATTCAACCATAATGCCATCACCAACAGCCAGTAAGACCAGGATCAAATTCCAGTTTTTTTTCTGATCCGGAGTAAGGTCATTTTTCAGATTAAAAAAAACTACCCAGCTGGCAACAAGGATGAAATACAGACCAAAGTGTACGATTTTGTCGGCATGGGGGATCAGTTCAATTTTTTCCTTACCGAAACTTCCTCCTGGAAGGAGTAATAATAGATGAATCAATACCAGCCAGATTAAAGGGAATGTTCGCCTTTCAAAAAACGAGTGCAACATGAAATAAGGTTAAACTTTTCCTAACACATACATAGCTGTCAGCGTAGGACTCTGACTGCCGCCTGCATTTTCCAGGGTGATAGCAAAAGCTTCTGCATTTGGAATATTTTTCATTTTCACGAGTCCGTCTCCGGGCTCCAAATCAATTACACCGGCATCTACAGGTTTACCGTTAACGATGGCCCATAATTGATATTGTTTTCCTGCCTCAGGTTTCGGTAACTGGTTTACCAACAGGTAAACTTCAGCCGAACTGCGGTCCCAATAAACCGTAGTTAAGCTATTGGAATTATTAACCGCCGTCATTTTAACTGGCTGAACATTCGGGTTACGAATCTTACCCAGGTCACTTTGCAGTTCATCCAGACGGGTTTGAATACTGTTGTTATTTTCTGCCAGTTGTTGCTGCTGTGCCAGCAGATCCTGGTACAAGGAATCGGATTGCTGATAACGGTTATACAGATATATATTTAAGGCGGCACTTCCGGCCAGAAGAATCACAGAAGCCGCCGCAAGGTATTTTTTCCAGTTGGCGGAGGGCTGATCGGTTGATTTGTTTAACGCTACTACAGGGGTTTCTGCAGTAGGAGCAGGAGGCGCATCTGCCCTGAGTTGTTCAAAAAGGGAATCCCGAAGTGCAGGAGGAGGCGCAACAGCCCCGGCCATGGCGCTGGCTTCCAGGCTGGCTTCAAAAGCATCGCGGGCAGCACGAACTTCCGGATAGGCAGCGCACATACGCTCCAGTTCCTGGAATTCCGCCTGATCAGCGAGCCCCAGCACACAGCTTTCAATGCTGCCACTTTCTATGTATTCCTGCACATTCACGTTAATAATTTTCTAAGTTGCAGCAAGGCGGCACGGATTCTTGTTTTCACGGTTCCCAGAGGGATCTCCTGCAGCTTTGCTATTTCCTCATGCGTGTACCCTTTCAGATAGGCCAGATCGATAAGCACGCGGTGCTCTTCTTTAAGCTGTCCGATTACTTTTGATAAACCGATATGGTCCAGTGAAGGGTTACTGCCCTCTGTTCCGATATGTACGTTGGAATCTAATTCCCGGTTTTTCTGGCTGTTCTGGTAAGCTTTCGACCGGGTCATGTCAATAGCCGCATTCCGGGCGATATTCAGCATCCAGGTGAACAGTCTTCCCTTCGACGCATCATAACTGTCAATTCTTCTCCAGATATTCAGAAAAACCTCCTGCAATACATCTGATGCCAGCGCCTGATCGGGTATGATTTGCAGGATCACGCCATTGAGCGCACCCGCATAATGATCATACAGATACCTGAAGGCAGTTTCTTCCTTTTGCCTGAGCAGATGAACCAGTTCAGGTTCCGCGTATGTTTGGACAGTTGTCAAGGGAGGATTATCCGATCAATGTCTTATATCCTTCCGCATCCAGCAATGCTTCCACATCAGCGGGATTGGCAACAGTCATTTTGATCATCCAGCCTTCACCATAGGGATCGGAGTTTACCAGCTCGGGGTTGGCAGCAAGCGCCGGATTTACTTCATTGATGGTACCACTCACCGGCAGGAACAAATCAGACACGGTTTTAACCGCTTCCACCGTACCAAAGACGGTTTCCGCTTCCAGCGCTTTTCCTACCGTTTCAATTTCCACATAAACAATATCTCCCAATTCACCCTGTGCGAAATCCGTAATGCCGATAGTTGCAATATTTCCATCCAGTTGGATCCACTCGTGATCTTTTGTATACCTTAAAGCTGCCGGGATATTCATGTCGTGAAGTTTAGTGCTGCAAAATATGGAGAATTATGAATTCAGAAGTAGGAATTATGAATTAATGACGCCGGACCAGCCGGGCTTTTTTAATAATGACCGGTTCAAGCGGGCGATCACCACCGGTTCGGCCGCTGGTTTTTACGGCCGCGATGGAATCAACCACAGCTAACCCACTGATTACTTCTCCGTAAATCGTATATGCCTGGTCGAGATGAGGGGCTCCACCGATAGTTTTATAAACAGTCCGGTGTTCCTGCGGAAGTTTTCGGCCATTTAACCGGTGTGTTTCTATCGAATCCAGTGATGCATCCGTAAATACCCTTCCCTGTACAATATAAAACTGGCTTGCGCTGCTGGCTCTTTGAGGGTTTACCTGGTCTCCCATTCTTGCTGCTGCCAGCACTCCCTTGCGATGGAAAAACTGCGGCCGGATTTCAGCTGGTATGGTAGCTGAAGCAAGTCCGGGTGCCAGTTTGGAAGTATCTGCTCCTTTTTTTGTTTTGGGATCACCTGCCTGTACCATAAATTGTGAAATCACCCGATGGAATTGAATGCCATCATAAAAATCAGATCGCACCAGGCGGATGAAATTATCGCGATGCAGGGGCGTTTCATCGTATAAGCGTAACCGTATGTTGCCCCTGCTGGTTTGGAGTTCCACATCCCGGTTCAGCAGGCGTTTGGGTATCGGGGCTCCGGCTTTGGGACTACAGGCGGAAAAGCCGGCTAACAGCACCAGGAGCCAGAAAAGCTTTTTATAGTTCATGTTTATCAAAATAGAGTAATACATGATCTTTCAGGAAAAGTTCCTGCTCATTCGGAGGCAGTATTGGCAGGTCTTTCAGTTGCCGGTAATGCGGCCAGCCATCTCCGTCGCGACCTTCCAGTTCGTAATAACCGCTTTGAGACAGCAGACTGCAAACTGCTACATGCATGAGGTCCTGCTTCTGTTCCTTGCTGAATTTTTCCTTAATCTCCCCCAGTTCCTGTATGCCAATCAGGAATAAAATGGTCTCCATATCCGGCTTTTTCCCAAACCGCTCTACCAGCATTGCTTCCAGGTTCCACCAGCGCACCTGTAAATCGTCCTGTACATTCATACCACAAAGATAACCGGGTGGGTCGCTTATATTTGCGTCAAATTCAAAAAGAGATGTTACAGGTGAATTTTATCAGGCAGCAGGCAGATTTCGTAAAGGAAAGACTGGCAGTAAAACATTTTTCCCAGTTGAACCTGGTGGATGAACTGATTGCACTGGATGAAAAAAGAAGAAAACTCCAGTTCGAGCGGGATGAATTACAGAGCAAAGTAAACGCCGCTTCAAAAGAAATAGGCAACCTGATGAAATCGGGAAAGCGGGAAGAAGCAGAGGCGTTGAAAGCTGAAGTAGCGGCTATAAAGCTAAAGATGGAAGATACCTCCGAACTGGAAGTGCTGGAAGCATCGGTTCATGGCATACTGGTTCAATTACCCAACCTGCCTGCAGCGGTAGTACCTGTTGGACGTACACCGGACGACAATGAAGTGGTTCGTCAGGGGGGAGTGATTCCCGTACTGGCTGAAGGCTCCAAACCGCATTGGGACCTGGTTGCTCAATACGGATTGATTGATTTTGAACTCGGAAACAAGATAACCGGAAGTGGGTTTCCTGTTTATAAAAACAAGGGTGCCAAATTGCAGCGCGCCCTGATCAGTTATTTTCTGGATTACAATACAGCTGCGGGTTATGTGGAATATCTGCCACCTCATATGGTGAATGAAGCATCCGCTTACGGAACCGGGCAATTACCCGATAAAGAAGGGCAGATGTATCATGCTACGGCGGATAATTTTTACCTGATTCCAACAGCCGAAGTACCGGTTACCAATATTTACCGCGATGAAATTCTGCAGGCCAATGAACTTCCGGTGAAGATGACCGCCTATACTCCCTGTTTCCGCAGAGAAGCCGGCAGTTATGGTAAGGATGTAAGGGGACTGAATCGCTTGCATCAGTTTGATAAAGTGGAAGTGGTTCAACTGGTGCATCCAGACAATAGTTATGAAGTGCTGGAGGAAATGGTCTTACATGTAGAAAAATTGTTGCAGGCACTGGAACTGCCCTATCGCATTCTTCGGTTATGTGGTGGCGATATGGGTTTTACCTCCGCGCTCACCTACGACTTTGAAGTGTATAGTGCCGCACAGGAAAAATGGCTGGAAGTGAGTTCTGTTTCCAACTTTGAAGCTTATCAGACCAACCGGATGAAAATCCGTTTCAAGGATGAAAAAGGCAAAACACAATTACTACACTCGTTGAATGGTAGTTCTATGGCCTTGCCACGCATAGTGGCGGCGCTGCTCGAAAACAATCAGACTCCGGAGGGCATAAAATTACCAAAAGCGGTTCAGCCTTATTTTGGTGGAGAATGGATTAAATAAATTGTAATTGGCTTGTTATAGTAAATCCGTGGAGACAACCACGGATTTTTTTTTGCTGCACCGGATTCAAAATTTCTATTTCAGCTAACATAATTCATGGTTAAAATCACAGCGGGTATTGCAATTACGAAATACTTGTCAGATTTTGGTGAAAAATTATTTTATGAAAAAGAAATTTACATTACTAACAGTCTTATTATGCGGAGTACTGCTTGCAAATGCCCAGGTCCCAAAAGGCAGTATTTTATTCGGGGGGTCTGCGGGTTTCGGATCTTCTTCCAGTTCCTTCTCCGGCTCCGGAAATAATAACAGCAGCTCCAATTTTTCATTGGCTCCCCGTATCAGTTATGCCATAGCGTCCAATACCCTGTTAAGTATGCGGACAGGTATTAGTATGTCGGAAACAAAATACGACAATGGGCAAAAGGCCAGGAACCGCGCATTTGACCTTGGACTATTCGGAAAAAAACTGTTCCCATTTAAAAATGGATTCGGCTGGTATCCCGAAGTTGGGGTATGGGGCAATATAGGAAAAGTTGAAACCAGGTATGTAAATGGCGAGATTTATACAACCAAAGGCAGAGAATTTCTAACCGGTATTACACCCGGATTATTTTATCAACCATCCAATAAAGTGCTCATTAATATTGAATTTGGAGGATTGCGGTATAATTATTCCAGGGTGGAAAACGATGTTGATAATTCAGTTACAAAGAACAATGGCCTCAACTTAAATCTTTTCCAGTCTTTTCAATTGGGATTTGATATAATTATCAAATAAGGTTAAACCTTTGGAAGAAAAGTTGATCTTAATAGGCAAATAAGATCTGGTGAAAGATTCTCAAAAAGCCATTCAACACCTCATTTGGAGAGCTGGCTTCGGTCCGGCTGCAGTAGAGTTACCACAATTACGCAAGGTTTCGCCTGCTGCTTACCGAAAGCAATTGCTGGAATCATCAGATGGTCCGGCAAAACCACTGGAAGCAATAAAGAATCCATTTGAAGGAATGACCAGGGAGGAAATTGCCAGTAAAATCAGGGGAGGTAGTGAAGAAGAAAAGAAAGAGCTAAGAAAATTTAACCAGGAGGGGATGAAGCAATTGAATTTGCGGTGGTTACATGAAATGATTCACAGTAAAGCTCAACTGAGGGAGAAAATGGCTTTTTTCTGGCATGATCATTTTGCCTGCCGAAGCGGAAATGTATTACATCTCCAGGAATATCTGAAGGTAATCAGAATACATGCATTGGGGAAATTCCCCGACCTGCTCAGAGAAGTGAGCAAGTCGGCCGCGATGATCAATTATCTCAATGCCAGCCAGAATCGGAAAAATCAGCCGAATGAAAATTTTGCCAGGGAAGTGATGGAGCTATTTACTGTTGGCAAAGGCAATTATTCCGAAGAAGATATAAAGGAAGCTGCCAGAGCTTTTACCGGTTGGACGGCCGATTATACCGGAGGCTTTGTTTTCAATGAAAGGCAACATGATGCAGGCGTTAAAACCATCTTCGGACAAACCGGGAATTTCAATGGAGATGAAGTGTTGAGTTTGCTGGTTGCACAAAAAGCTACTGCCCGCTATCTGACTGAAAAGATCTACCGATTTTTTGTGAACGGGCAGATCAATGAAAAAATAGTGACTTCACTGGCAGATCAGTTCTATGCTTCCGGATATGATATTGGAAAACTCATGCAAAGCATTTTTTCTGCCAGCTGGTTTTACCAACAGGAAAACAGGGGCAACCGGATTAAATCTCCAATTGAGCTATGGGTAGGAATCAACCGGCAATTACCTATGGAATTTAGGAATCCGGATGCGGCCCTTGGGTTTCAGCGCATAATGGGGCAGATACTGTTCAATCCTCCGAATGTAGCGGGCTGGCCATCTGGTAATGCCTGGATTGATAGCAGTTCTTTAATGTACCGCCTGCAATTTCCGAAATTGCTAAGTGCAGGTACTGATTTTTCAATTCGTCCGAAGAATGATGATGATGTACTGATGGGCAGGGTGGCAAGGCCATTACGGGGATTTGCTGCTGCTATCAAATGGCCACTATTTTTCCAATCCTTTGCAGGAATTGAGCAGGCCGGTCTGTCAGCTGCATTGAATGGTTTCCTGCTACAGAGCGCGTCTTACCCTTCAGCAGTTGCGTTGGATAAACACAGCAACAACAGCAGCAGGGAAGAATTTTTATCGAGTCGTGCTTTGTTAGTAATGCAATGCCCCGAATATCAATATTGTTAATCTGAAACCTGGCACTATGCTGATAAAAAGAAGATCCCTTATAAAAGCCAGTAGTTTGGCAACAGCTTCCCTGTTGATGCCTCGCTTTCTTCATGCTTTTGGAGACGATGAAAAAGTTCCTGCCGGAAATAAAGTGCTGGTGGTATTGCAACTGAGTGGCGGCAATGACGGCTTAAATACCGTGATTCCTTATCGAAATGATATTTACTATAAATCAAGACCTGTAATTGGCATCACAAAGGATAAAGCTATACGGTTAACGGATGAAGCCGGATTGCATCCTTCGCTGGATTTCCTGGGAGAGCTCTACCAGGAAGGGGAATTGAGCATTTTAAACAATGTGGGGTATCCGGAACCTGATCGTTCCCATTTCAGAAGCATGGATATCTGGCAAAGCGCAAGTGGAGCAAAAGAGTACTGGCAAACCGGCTGGCTGGGCAGATTGCTGGATGAAGAATGTAAGAATTGCGAACACTCCACGCAGGCGATTGAAATTGATGATATGTTAAGCCTGGCATTAAAAGGAAAAACAAAAAACGGATTCGCGTTTAAGGATCCCCGTAAGTTATTCAATACCAGTCGCTCTCCTTTTTTGCAGGATCTGCTGAACGGACATGCAAAAGAACATGCTGACCATACAGCGGCTTATCTGTACAAGGCCCTGGCAGATACCAAAAAAAGCACTGCTTATATTTTTGAACAGAGTCAGCAGGTAGCCACCGGCGTATATCCTTCTCATGAACTTGGACAAAGTTTAAAAACCGTAGCCTCACTGATACTTTCTGATATTAATACCAAAGTGTACTATGTGTCCATTGGAAGTTTTGATACCCATGTTGGGCAGGATGTACAGCAAGCACGATTATTCAAACAGATAAACGAAGCGCTGCAGGCTTTTGTCACAGATCTAAAAAAGAACAACCGCTTTGAAGATGTACTACTCATGAGTTTTTCTGAATTCGGAAGGAGGGTGGCACAGAATGCAAGCAGAGGTACTGATCACGGAAGCGCGAACAATATGTTTTTCATTTCAGGCGGCTTAAAGCAGAAAGGGTTGCTTAATGAACTGGATGACCTGACATCTCTGAAGCTGGGTGATCTGCAATACAAAATAGATTTTCGCCGGGTCTACGCCACTGTGCTGGAGCGTTGGCTGAATGTAAAAGCGGAGCCGATCCTTGGCACTGCCTTCGAACCGCTCCGCTTTGTATAAAACTTTCTTCACCGGTCGGGTGGCACCCGACCGGTGAAGAAAGTTCAGAGTTTACGGATCCAGATATTGCGGAAACTCACCGGGTTGCCATGGTCCTGCAATTTGATTCCAAGTGGACCATGTTTTTTATAAGTAGCCAAACCGATGTATTCGGTAGCACCGGCAATGGTGGTATTATTCTGTACGAGCACTCCATTGTGCAAAACGGTTATACGTGCCGGTGATTTCAACATGCCATTGTCGTTGAAGCGGGGAGCTGTAAAGATGACATCATATTCCTGCCATTCACCCGGACCTTTGCTTGCATTCACCATCGGCATGGTTTGCTTGTAGATACTTCCTGCCTGTCCGTTAGAGTACGTAGTGCTGCCATAACTATCAAGCACCTGCAATTCATATTGCTCCATCAGAAAAACGCCACTGTTTCCTCTGCCTTGTCCTTCGCCTTCAACCTTGGCAGGAGTTCGCCATTCAATGTGCAGCTGAAAATCTTCAAATACCTGTTTGGTTTTTATATCACCGGTTCCGGCTTTCACTGTTAAAATGCCATTTTCCACTGTCCAGCCGGCGGCAGTGCTGCCGTCTTTCGCACTGACCCACTCAGACAAATTTTTTCCATCAAATAACACGATGGCATCTGAAGGAGCCTGTTGGGCAGAACCCGGATTGATGATCGGAGGAACCGGTTTCCATTGTTCGGTTAATTTAGGATCTCCCTGGGCAAAGCCGGAGCCAATGCCTGCGAACAACATCAGCGTAGCTGATAACAATTGTCTTTTCATATTATTTGCTTGCGTATCGTTGAAAAATTAGTGTAGTTACTGCTTTTAAAAATACGGAATCCGGCTCAGTTTTACCGGATGAGCTGAAGGCTTCCTTTTTTACGGTATACATTGCCGTTATAGTCTTCGCCGCTGATCATCCATACATAAGTACCGGAAGGTTGTTCTGTTCCTCCGAGGCGGCCATCCCAGCCATCGAAATTCAGTCCCTCATACACCAGTTGTCCCAACCGGTTGAAGATCCGGAAATAGTCAACCCTTTTCATGCCAACGGCCAGAAAGGAAAACCGATCATTTCTTCCATCGCCATTGGGCGTAAAGGCAGTGGGAACATATAATTCAGGGCCTTTGAATACACGGATATGAACGGAGTCAGTGGTAGCACAACCAACATCGGTATAGGTAGTAAGAACAAGGGTTGTGGGTCTGTCCAGGGTAACAATTGGATTAGCAAGCGTAGGGTCATTAAATACGCCGGCGGGCGACCAGTTAAAATAAGGGCCGCCTGATCCGGATAATTGTATGGGCTGGTTAATAGCGGCAAGGGTATCGGTACCCGCATTGGCCCGGGTTTGAAAAAAGCTGGCGATATGCTGTACCGGATCACTCCAGCAGCCATTTTCTCCCAGTCCGCTTAGCTGTATGGTATAATCACCGGTAACCGGACTGGTAAACTGCAGACGGGCTGCATCAGCCGTACCAATGCGTGAAGACCAGGCCCATTCCACCACCGGATTGGAGGCGAGTTCGGAGCTGGCTTCCAGTAGTACTTCATCGCCAACACAGGCAGCACTAACCGCTGATGGCAGACTGATCTGAGGTTTGTCGAGCAGATGAATAATCTTTTCAATAGTTCCGGATTCACATCCCTCTTTAGTTTTTACCTGCAGGCGGATCGGTACCTGTGCAGGACCGGCTACCGGAATTTCAGGAGGTGATTGTCCGGAGAAGTTTTGTCCATTTATAGACCAGTTCCACTCGGTAATGGTGCCAAATTCAACGGTTGACTGATCAGCAGGTTGAATAATCGTGGCACCGCAAATCGTATCAGGGATCAGAAAATCCGGTTCAGGAATGGATCCGATGGTGATCACCTGCCGGAAGGTATCAGACCAGCAACCATCATTGCCCAAGATGGCGGCTGATACGGTGTAATTGCCCGGTTCTGCGTAGGTATGGGGAGGAGGATCTTTCTGGCTGTATTTGGTTCCATCGCCATAATCCCAATGCCAGGCAACAATATATCCAAAAGAACGGGCCATATCAACCAGCTGAATTTCCTGGGGGGCACAGGTTTCGGGACTAGGAACAGCTTCAAAGCCCGCCCGCAGGGAGGTACAGAAACGCTGGTGATTATTGGCACCGCCCGTAGCGGAAGTAAAGCCCCAGTACACGGAGGGATCATTATTGAACACATCCGCCACCAGGTCTATCGTAGTGCTAACCCGTAACTGGTTATCAATAAAAGCGGAAAAGGTTTTGGTAACAGCATCCCACCGGATGGTAAATGCATGCCACTGACAATCTTCAATATTGTTGACATTCAATAAAGCTGTTACAGGTCCGGCCAGGTTATTACTGCCGCCATGCCTGATATCGCCATTTAACTGAATGCTGATATGATCATAAGCCGGGTCATTGTTATCCGTGTTTTGCCAGGTATCGATTTCAACAGCAATAGAGGGGCGCACACCTTCGTATCCAATGCCCCCACCCTGGGATCCGATATTGGTGGAAATGGGTTGCAGCATGAAAACCATTCCGTCGGCGCCATCAGCATCTTTACAGCCAAGGTTGATATCAAAGCGAAATTCGAAAGAATTATCCAGCCGGATTTTATTCATGTTCCACACCGAGCCTGATTGTGCATTGGCAGCATCGGTCAGCGTGTAACAGTTGCAATTTTCTTTGTAGGCCGATCCATTCAGATGATAGGGAGGGTCAATTGTGGATTGACTAAAAACAGCGGAGGGAAACAGGAGCACCAGGAAAAGTGGGACCCAATATGTGCAAAATCGTTTACTCACAGTGTATGAAAATAAAAAAAAGCACCTTCCTTACAAAGGGGAGGTGCTTTTTTATTCAATGAGATGGAATTACCAGCCTTGTTTGGCGATGCCGGCTTTAATGGCTGCCAGTGCTTTTTCTTCACCCAGCATGGTAGTAAGTTTGTTACCCTTACCGTCGTTACCCTGGGCCATATAACCGCCTCTTGCTGTTTTGGTAATCACTGCGTCTTTGATTTCCACACCTTTTTCCTTGGTCTTTACGTTATATGCGGTCAATTTAATATCAGACATGTTTTAAAAATTTTAAATGAACAATAGGGTTAAAACGCGCGTACAAGCTAGCCAAAAAATCTTAGAAAGCCTGTTTTACGCGGATATAAATAGGAAAATTTTAATATCAGATGTCGATTTTGGCGTATTTAGCATGACTTTCAATGAATTCCCGGCGTGGCGGAACTTCATCGCCCATCAGCATACTGAATACGCGGTCGGCTTCCGCGGCGTTTTCAATGGTAACCAGTTTCAGCGTGCGGGTATCCGGATTCATCGTGGTTTCCCAGAGCTGGGTCGCATTCATTTCACCCAGACCCTTGTACCGTTGGATGGTTACGCTGTCTTCCTTGCCGCCACCGAACTTCTCCACCAGCATTTTACGGTCTTCTTCTCCCCAGGCATAGCCCTGGTCCTTCCCTTTTTTCACCAGGTATAGTGGTGGTTGTGCCAGGTACACATATCTATTTAGCACCATTTCCGACATATAGCGGTAGAGGAAGGTCAGAATGAGGGTGGCGATATGTGATCCATCCACATCGGCATCCGTCATGATGATCAGCT
>CAZJNY010000049.1:0-19618 GCA_964547405.1 uncultured Flavihumibacter sp.
TTCATTTTTCGTTTAATTGCCTATGTTTAAAATGCGAGCCAAAATTATACGTTTTCAATTGAATTATCGCAAATATTTCTTTAAACTTTTGTTATGCCTCCAAATAAAAAGCAGGATTCCGGAATAGTATTCAGGAACCCTGCTGCTTTATTGAAAATTTTCGAACAGTTGTTAGCTTTCCAGCCAGGGAGCTAATGCATCGGCAAGTTTGCGGTCATTGCTGAGGCGTGGAACTTTATTTTGTCCGCCCAGTTTACCAATGCTCTTCATATAATCGATGAATCCATTCTTTTTTACCGGTGTAATTTTTAGCGGCAGCAATATATTTCCGGTGATCAGGTCATCGTAGTAGATATTTTTAGTTCGCATATTGGAATTTACCTGCGCCGCGAAAGCCGCCATGTCGGCTGGCTGGTTATCAAATTCAATAAACCATTCGTGATAGGATTTTCCCTTGTCCTGCGAGATCATGGGCGCTACTGTAAACTCAGTGATATGCACACCGGTTTCTGTGGCCGCTTTCATCAGGCTGTATTCCACTTCTTCTCCGATCACATGTTCACCAAATGCGGAGATAAAATGTTTGATGCGACCGGAAACAATTAACCGGTAGGGATCGGTGGAAACAAATTTCACGGTATCGCCGATACTATAACTCCAGAGGCCGGCATTGCTGTTGATAACAAGCGCGTAATTCTCTCCTGTTTTCACTTCCTTCAAACTCAGCCGGGTAGGATTGTCGGCAAACACTTCATTTACCGGGATAAATTCAAACCAGATCCCGCTATTGGTATTCAGCAGCAGGCCTTCCGCATGCTGACTGTCCTGGAAGGCAAAAAACCCTTCTGATGCCGGGAAGGTTTCTATGGCTGCAACGGGCCGGCCGATGCTTTCAAATAATTTGGACCGGTAAGGTTCGAAATTCACGCCACCATGTACCAGCACTGAAAATTCCGGGAACAATTCACCTACTTTTTTCCCGCTTTTTTCCATTAAGCGGTCAAAATACATTTGCATCCAGGGTGGAATTCCGCTGATCAGGGTCATATTTTTCCGGATCGTTTCTTCCACAATTTTATCCAGCTTTGTTTCCCACTCTTCGATACAATTGGTTTCATAAGAAGGCAGCTGGTTTTTCCGGAGGTAGTTGGGGATATGGTGATTAACGATTCCGCTAAGCCGGCCGGTTGGAATATCTGCTACTCTTTCCAGTACAGGAGACCCGGACAAAAAAATCATATTTCCGTCAGCAAACCTGGAATTTCCAGACTCCGCCATATAACAAAGCAGCGCATTCCGGGCGGAATTGATATGATTGGGAATCGAGTCTTTGGTAATCGGAATGTACTTCACTCCGCTGGTAGTGCCGGAAGTTTTGGCAAAATAAATCGGCTTGCCTTTCCATAATATATTGTGTTTCCCTTCCTTGATCAGCTCAACATAGGGTTTAAGCTGTTCATAATCCCGTACCGGCACCGCCTGGCGGAATTCCTCCATGGTATTGACTTCTGCCAGGTGGTGATCTTTCCCAAACTGGGTATCGGCACCCACTTTCAGCAACTCACGGAAGATCGATTCCTGGTCGGGGACGGCCTGTTGCATCGACCGTTTTACCTGCTTGAAAACGTACGATGCAAAGGGTTTGGCAAGAAAAGACTTGAATTTCATAGCGCTGTAATGGATGAACGGCGACAAATTTAGGCTCTCCACCCCAGTAATCTCCTTAAATTTGCTCTAAATATTTTGGAAATTCTGTTTGGAGGTAAGGAAATTCCCCTTACCTTTGCACTCCTAATTTTGGTAAGTTATGTTAGCAGTTGTTAAAATAGCCGGTCAGCAATTTAAGGTTTCTAAAGACCAGACATTGTACGTTCCCCAGATCGCGGGTAACGCAGGCGACAAAGTAGAATTTGCAGATGTTCTGATGTTCGATAATAATGGCAGCCTGACTGTAGGCGATGCTGTTAAAGCCGTAGTAAAGGCAGAAATCATCGACCACCTGCAAGGAGATAAAGTGATCGCTTTTAAAATGAAAAGAAGAAAAGGTTTCCGCAAGAAACTTGGTCACAGAACACATTATACCAAAATCAGAATCAACGAAATCGCATAAGCTGGTAATAGAACAACTGTTATCATTAAAACTAATACGTCATGGCACACAAAAAAGGTGAAGGTAGTGTTAAGAACGGTCGCGACTCTCAAAGCAAACGCCTGGGTGTAAAGATCTACGGTGGACAGCCTGCAATTGCTGGGAACATCATCGTTCGTCAGCGTGGTACACAATACCATCCTGGAAAGAATGTAAGTGTAGGAAGAGATTATACGCTCTTTGCAACTGCTGATGGAGTGGTTGAATTCCGTAAAACCAGAGAGAATAAAACGATCGTTTCTGTATCTCAGGTTGAAGTGAGCGCTTAATCATTTCTGATTAAACAGCAAAAAAAATTTTGCAGTTTCGGATTAGTTTATATTTTTACTACCGAAAACCCATTTTACTAATCATTAAATTCTAAAAAAATGGCAACTGCAAAAAAAGCTGCTCCGAAAAAAGCCGCTGCAAAGAAAGCCGCTCCGAAAAAAGCCGCTAAGAAAGCTGCTCCAAAGAAGGCCGCTAAAAAAGTAGCTAAAAAAGCTGCTCCTAAAAAAGTAGCTAAGAAAGCTGCTCCAAAGAAAGCCGCTAAGAAAGTAGCAAAGAAAGCCGCTCCGAAGAAAGCTGCTAAAAAAGCTGCTCCTAAAAAAGCTGCTAAGAAAGCTGCGAAATAAGTTTCGACTTTTTACAGCAAAAAATACAATCCCCGGTTTTCCGGGGATTTTTTATTAGGTGAAAGAAGTGAGAAGTGAGAAGTGAGAAGTTGAAAGCCGTCTCCTATGTTTCCATTCTCCTTTGTTGTCCTCTTCCATTCCTCCATCTTCCATTCCTCCATCTTCCCTTCCCCATCTTCCATTCCTCCATCTTCCATTCCTCCCTCTTTCATTCCTCCCTCTTCCATTCTCCTTCTTCCTTAACTTCGCTTCATGCTCGACAATTATGCTATCGCCGACCAATTCAGCCTGCTGGCTAAACTCATGGATATTCATGGAGAAAATTCTTTTAAAGCCAAATCCTATTCAAGCGCTGCCTTCTCCATAGAAAAATTACCTGTCCAGCTGAGTGATACCCCCCGCGAAAAAATTGCGAGCCTGAAAGGCATTGGCGAGAGTACGTCCAAAAAAATTGTGGAATTACTGGATACCGGCAAGCTGTCCGTATTGGATGAACTTATCGCGCAAACACCCCAGGGAATCCTGGAAATGATGCAGATTAAAGGACTCGGTCCAAAAAAAATTGCCACCATCTGGAAGGAAATGGGAATCGAATCGCTGGGTGAATTATTATACGCCTGCAATGAAAACCGTCTCCTTATGTACAAAGGGTTCGGAGAAAAAACGCAGGAGAGTGTGAAACAATCCATCCAGTTCTATAACGCCAATAAAGGACAATTTCTCTACGCAGAAATTGAACCCTTCGCAAAGCAACTGGAAACCCATTTCATCAGCCGCTTTCCCGATCAGCAAACAAGTTTATTCGGAGACCTTCGCCGTCAGGCGATCATTATCACCAAAGTGGAATTGCTTACCACCACCAGTCTGCCTGATATACAGCTGGCACTGGAAGTCTTGCAGTTCCAATCCATTCAAACAGAAAACGATTCCATCAGCGCACAGGCCCTGGATGGCACAACCGTACTGCTGCATCAATGCCGGCCCGATCAATTCGTCCAGCAACTGTTCACCAGTACCTGCAGCCAGCTTTTTCTGGAAGCATTTCAACAGATATCCTCCAATCATGCAGGCAATCAAACGGATACCGTTCAAACAGCAGAACCTGCAACTAATTCACTGCACCCCGACGATGCTTTTTACCGGCAGGAAACAGCACTCTTCCATGCGGCAGGAGTCCATTACCTCCCACCGAATCAACGTGAATTTCCAGAAGCTATCCGAACCATAGAGGCGCCTGCACCTGATCCTCTCATCACTACAGCAGATGTAAAAGCCGTTATACACTCCCATAGTAACTGGAGCGATGGCCTGCATACCATCGAAACAATGGCCCTTGCCTGCATGAACAAAGGCTACGAATACCTGGTTATCAGCGATCACAGCAAATCCGCCTTTTACGCCAATGGCTTATCAGTTGACCGCATCCGGGAACAACACCAGTACATTGATGAACTTAATGCCCGCCTCGCCCCTTTCCGGATTTTTAAAAGTATTGAGTGTGATATCCTCAGTGATGGATCTCTCGATTATGACAACGATACGCTTGCCAGTTTTGACCTTGTCATTGCTTCGGTGCACAGCAACCTTAAAATGACGGAAGAAAAAGCCATGCAGCGCTTACTCACGGCCATTCAACATCCTGCAACTGCCATACTCGGACATATGACTGGACGCCTCTTACTAAGCCGTCCAGGTTATCCGGTCGATCATAAAGCGATTATTGATGCCTGCGTTGAAAACGGGGTGGTTATTGAAATCAATGCACATCCACGCCGGCTGGATCTTGACTGGAGCTGGATTCCCTATGCACTGGAAAAAAACTGCCTGCTCAGCATTAACCCCGATGCGCATAGTGTAGAAGGGTTTGACGATATCCGGTATGGTGTTATGGCTGCACAAAAAGGCGGACTAACGCCCATGCATAACCTGAGCAGCTTTAGCCTGGAAGCGTTTATGAACTGGCTGATGGCAAGGAAACAAAGAAGGTAGTTCCCTCGGTTTCACTTGTTTCAAACCAGATCCGGCCCCGGGCCTGTTCAACAATCCCCTTGCTCATGGCAAGTCCCAGTCCCGTACCCGATGTTTTGGTGGTAAAATTGGGCGTAAAAATCTTTGATTGCGTTTCCGCCGGAATGCCCTGCCCATTATCGTGAACGGAAATAATGATCATGTCTTCTCCCCAACTTTCTTTTACCTGAACCAGCCGCAGGTCCCTGTTCTCAGTTGCCTCCATCGCATTCTGCAAGAGATTTGTAAACAGCCGGTTCATCTGCGTTTTATCAGCAAATACCCAAACAGGTCCATCTACAGGTTTCCATTCATACACAGCGAGGTCATTAGAATCATACAAAGCAGAGAGAGATTGAAGTATATCATGCAGATCAAAGAGCTCATTGTGTGCATTGCTGATATTCGCAAACTGCGAAAACTCCGAAGCGATCTTCGAAAGGTGATCGATCTGCTCTACCAACGTATTGGCCACATTAAAGGTGAGTTGTTTTACATCCCCGTTATTGCCCTGGATGGCTTTCTGCAAATACTGTATACTCAGCTTCATCGGTGTAAGCGGATTCTTGATTTCATGAGCTACCTGTCGGGCCATCTCCCGCCAGGCTCCTTCCCGTTCACTTTTTGCCAGCGCAGCGGCACTATCTTCCAGCTTGAATACCATTTTATTGTATTCTTTCACCAGCTCTCCTATCTCATCATTTCGATTCCATTTGATCTCATCATTGTGCTGGCCCAAATTCACCGCCCGCATCTTTTCACTGATAAGCGAAAAAGAGGCGGTAATCCGGTTAGTTATAAACAGGGCAATTACGCCTGCAATCAGAAATATAAATGCATTCAGGTTGATGATGGTAACCAGGAAATTGGATATCTCCCGTTTCAGCTCTTCCTGTGAGTCGAAGGAAGGCATGTTCAGGTACGCATAGGGGTTACCTTCCTCATCCCGAACCGGCGAATAGATACTCTGATAACTGATACCGCCGATCTGCTCTGTAGTAGTATATTGAACCAGCCTTTGCTTATGTATGCGGTAATAGGCTTCCGGGTTCATGCGTGAACTTAGAATCCCCTTGTCATAAATAAATGGATTTGACGACAGGCGCAATTCCCCCTGCGTGTCATAGATATTGATATCTGTTCCATGGATCTCCGATACTTCCCGCACCAATACTTCCAGGTATTCATTATAGCCGCTATCGTACAACCGCAACATATAATCAAAGAAAGTCTGGCTGTCAATCTTGTTTTCCACTTCATTGCTCATGATCTGTATCGCCCGGCTCAACTGCTCCTGCTTATTGCGGTTATACCGGTTGATAAAGAAAAAGATAGTGGCCGCTCCGATTACCAGGAAAGAAAACAGGCTGATAAATATAATGGTACCATGTACCTGTGTCCGCAGGTTAAGCTGCATTTCCTGACGCATGTTGGATAAGCGTAACCTGGATCGAACCAGCAAAGAAATCAATTGAAAAATGCCCAGTAGCAACAAAAAAGTTGAAAACAAATAGGCTACCAGCGTAATTGATTCCAGCCACAGATTATTCAACTTGGCAATGATTACCACTTTGTTGTTATCCCGATACCACAATTCATCATAGCCCTCATTCTTACGGAACGTAAAACTATTCGGCGGCAGCTGTTTTTCGCTCAAGCGCGTGGGAAAAGCATAATCATTGAAATAATCAATCAGCTCCCTGTTATTATAAATCGCATAACTGTAAATGGGCGAATATTCATCCGGTAAAAAATCCTTCCTTCCCCGGAATAATTCCGGTACCAGCGCATCATTTTTATATTTCTTGGGTTCCGATAAGATAAACACATACCCAATGGCTGTGCCACTGGTATCGGTTACCATCTTCCGGCTGATATACGCATACTTGTCAAAAGCCTTTTCAAAGTACCGCATATCCGGCACATTGGTCGGTTTTCCTTCCATCCGGTAAATGATATCCAGCGTATCAAAGGATACCGGCGCATCATTGTAAAGCGGTTTTTCCTGTGAATCAAAGGTGTAAATCTGGGTATCGTATTTATTCAGATAGGCACTGAAATTCTTATTGATAAGACTATCCTTCAGGTATTGATTGGCTGATGCCAACCGGAAACGCGTAAAATTTGCATATAGAAAATCGTTGTCAAAATAGGTCAATGCGATACTTAGCAAGCGCTCCGATGTGGGATCTGCCTGGTTGGCCAGCTTTTCGGCTGTTCGTTTCCGTTGTTCCAGTTCAATGCGGCTGTTTTCCGCAATAATGATCAGGGAAATAGAACCCGAATACAAAAAAATCCATAGCAACAGGACAGATACTGACCAGCGATCATCCTTTGTAATCAGTAAGGGCTGACGTAACAGCCAGGTATATCCCAGCAACCAAACCAAAACAAAAAGGTTCAGCTCCACAATATTTCCACTTTGAATAAAGGTGATCAGCAATAATCCGAATGCAGCCAGGAATGCATAGAGATAATAAGCATGCCTGCGTAGCAAAGGCGCCAGCACACGAAGGATTACCGAAGATGCCAGGAAATAACTCAGCGCCAGCGTAGCCAGCACCACAAAGCCCCAGAAGCTATACACATCCAGGCTAAAAAAATTGGTTACATTAAATGAAATTCTGGCCGCATCTGCGATCAGGCTTCTGATAATGATGGCAAATGAAAATGTAATGCTGACCAGTAAAAAAGCACCCACTCCTACCAGTGGCCACTTGAGCCAGTGTTGCTGATAGGCCTTCAGGTTCAAGCCCATGCTTTTCCGGTAGATAAACAGAAGAATCCAGCAGAACAGCAATGAATTGATCAGTAAATCGCCCAATGAGGGAAGTAATAAACTCGAGCTGTAAATACCCGGATCAAAGAGTTCAAACTGGGACCAGGAAAGCGTTCCCGCTATCGAATAAGTAAGCAGCCGTAAACCAACCACAGTACCCGTCAGAAACACCAGACCTCTGGTAAAACCATAGGTTTCAGCGATGCTGTTCGCAGCACTGTGTATGGCAATCAGCAATAAAATAATGCCAATTATATCCAGCGCTATCGCCCATTCATTGGCCGAAGATGCCGCCGATATTTTTCTGGGCTGCAAATAAAACAGGGTGGTTCCGCTTATACTCCGAACCGGATAAGCTGTTTCCGTTTCTGTAATAACTACCGATGCTTCCGCACTCGGAAAACCAGCAAATTGGGAAGAAAGATTGCTGTTCTGAACAAAATACTCCTTTCGAACCTCAATCATCACAACCAGTAACAACTGTTCACGTGCCAGTGGTATCAGCTTACGAATGCATTCATATTGGCCGTTTTGTAACCGAACCAGCTGAATGCTGTCCTCACTGTAAATGATATCGGCCGTGGGCTCTGCCTGCTGGTAACTCCAGAAATCCAGTTTCCAGTTATTGTACTGATCCGGACGATAGAGAAAAAGTCCCAGGTTATTCCGTTTCAGTTTGTCCAGCTCCACCACATCATAACTGCCTTCTGCCAATACTTTCAGCAGCGAGGTATCCTTCGACAAAGCCTCCACCTGGCGCTCCTGGAGCTGTATGCGATCTTCTATTGCTTTGCGTAAATAAGGAGCGGAAGAAGCGCCTACAAAATAGTTATTGATAATAAACGCGATGGTAAACAACCAGGCTGCCGCCAGCAGGAAATAGGCATTCTTTTTTAATATTCCGATGACAAACTGGATCAACTGCTAGATTTTTTCGCTTTGATTTCATTCCACAAGGCATCCATCTCCACCAGATTCATATCCTTGAGCTGCAGCCCTTTGGCCAACGCCAGTTCTTCCATTTGCGTAAAGCGCATGATAAATTTCTGATTGGTTCGGGCCAGGGCATGTTCTGCATCCACCTGCAAAAACCGTGCATAATTGATCAGAGAAAACACTACATCCCCAAACTCATCCTCTACCTGGTCCTGATTTCCTGCGGCCACTGCCTCTTTCAACTCCTGCATTTCCTCTTCTACCTTTTCCCAAACCTGCTCCCGGGTATCCCATTCAAAACCTACCTGCTTCGCTTTTTCCTGAAGGCGCATAGCCTTCACTGTTGCCGGCAAGGCTTTTGGCACACCACTTAAGACCGATTTTTTTCCTTCCTGTAGTTTTAGCTGCTCCCAGTTTCGTTTTACAGCATCGGCATCATCCAGCTTTACTTCTCCATAAACATGCGGGTGGCGACGGATTAATTTCTCATTTATGCCCTGCAACACTTCTTCCAGCGAGAATCGCCCCTGCTCCTGCCCGATTTTTGCATAAAACACCAGGTGAAGGAATAAATCACCCAGTTCTTCTTTAATCCCCTGCCAGTCCTCGTCAGAGATGGCATCAGCCAATTCGTAGAGCTCTTCAATGGATTGCTGCCGCAAACTATGGATGGTTTGTTTTTTATCCCAGGGACATTTCTCCCGGAGATCATCCATGATTGTTATCAATTTCCCGAATGCTTCCTGTGCTGCTGTTTTCATAACGGTTGTTTAATGATTTGCATTTACGGCCTGTGCCGCGCTGATGGCTGTAAAGATCACCAACAGGATGCTCATCATAAAGAAGGAAAGTATGTTTAACAGGATAAACTTGACGATGGTCTTGCTGCGGCCATCACCATAAAATTTCCGCATTGCCTTGTACATGTACAGGTATATAGCAATAGTGAGGATCACCTGTACCAGGTTCAGGATTCCCCAATCCAGCTTTTCCTGTAAGGAACTAAACGCAAACGTGCCCAATAAAAAGATGAAAGTGGCGCAATAGAGATGGATCGTAAAAATGGCATGATCCGAATAGCGTAACTCTTTTCGTCTGCCATACAGCCAACTCAGAAAGAGCGCGAATAAAGGCAGCGATACAAATAACATTTTTGGAAAGCTATGAAAGAGATTATACAGGAAATTTTTGAGATAGGTCCGTTCCCCCTTCACTTTCCCCGTTTCCGCAGCAGCAATAATTTTGGTGACAAATACTTTTTTAAGCCATCCATCCTGTTTCTCCGGAGGCAATGCTGTTTGCATACGCCGGTACGCTTCCAGCGACTCATAATTGGAGGAAGTAAACGCATCATTGGAACTATCCGACTGCATATCCATTTGCCAGAAACTGGAGTCCCTGTCCCTCACACTTACTTTCCCCGGTATAGGTATTCCTGCTTTTTTCAGGGTATCCGTAATATCAATTTTATTCAGGAGCCGGAGGGAATCTTCTATCTTATCGTCCTGAATTTCCTTTTCGATGATGGCAATCTCCCGATCCAGGTCGCCCAACACTTTTTTTGCCGTCTTCCGCTCCAGTGAATCGGAAGAAAGCAAGGGCTTTTCCTTAACTACCTCACGGGCCAGTTGAAGATTTTCCAATTTTTCCTTTTGTTTTTCATCACTGGATTTTCCGATATCATCCGTTTTGTAGAGCGAGAAAAAGATAATAAAGAAAAAGGCAGAAGTAAACACGTACATTCTGATGGGATGCAACTGACTGTTCCGTTTGCCTTGAATATATTCAAGTGATAAGCGGCCCGGTTTTGTAAGCAGCACCTTCATCGTGCCAAAAAACTTGCTGTCAAAATGGGTGATATCGTATACAAAATGGGTTACCAGGCTCCAGAACGACTCCCTGGCGATTATATTTTCCTGTCCGCATTGCTGGCAAAACCTCCCCTCCACCTGGGTTCCGCAGTTCAGACAGTCTTTTTCAACTCTTTCCTGGTAATGTGACACTTGTTAAAATTTGAATAAAAATAAATACAAATAATTAAGCACTGAAAACTAATCGCACCTGTATATTGCAGGCAATCGGCATTGACAAAACCATGCTCCACATGAAAAACATCTTCTTTCTCCTCCTGTGCTGTACAGGCAGTCTCCTGGCAAGCGCACAGTTTTACTACAACGACCTGCTGGCCAACCGTCAAACCAATCAGCGTTTCCAGCAACTGGTTGAAAAAGGAATTAAAAAAGTCATCATCACCAGTTATGATGGCAATACCCCCGAGTCTGCCGGTTTTACCGCCGAACAGACCCTGGATGCCAAAAAAGGACTCCTGATTACCAGCACCCAAACCAGTCAGACGGGCGATACCCGTATTGAAGCCCGTTATAATGAAAAGGGATGGCTGATCAGTTCCCGCGATACAGCCCAGAATGCGTCCAGCCAGTCCAGTTATTCCTATAACAGCAAGGGGCAGCTGATCCTGCTGGAAACCAGGAGCAGTTCCGACAATATTACCACAACTGAATCACATAGCTGGACTTACAACGATGCCGGCCTGCCTCAATTCATGATCCGTATCCGCAATCAATCGGATACTACAAAACTGTCTTTTGTATTTGATGACAAGGGCAACCTCGTAGAAGAAAAAGCGACCCGATCCAATCTGCCCGCCGTAGTCTATTATTATTACTACGATGCTAAAAACAGACTCACCGACATTGTACGTTTCAATGCCAAAGCACAACGCCTCCTGCCCGAGTATATTTTCGAATACAATGAAAACGACCAGGTAAAAAAAATGACCATGGTTCCGGAAGGCTCCAATGCCTATGAACAATGGTTTTATCAATACCTGCCAAATGGCCTGCGCAGAATGGAACTCGTGTACAACAAACAACAACAATTAATGGGTAAAGTAGCTTATGAATATGAATAAACAATTCAGCATATTCCTGTTTTGCCTCCTGATAGGAACTTTAACCAGCTCCCTTTCATTACGCGCACAGGATAAATTGAAGGTACTGGTGGTTGGCATGAGCCACGATCATGTACACAGTATCCTTCAATTTCACAAACAGGGAAGAGTAGAAATTATTGGAATTGTCGAAAACAACCAGGATCTGATAAACCGGCACAAAAAAAATTACCAGCTGCCTGACAAGTTGTTTTATGCCCAATTAAACACTGCGCTGAAGTCAGTGAAACCCCAGGTGGCACTGGCTTTTAATGCCATTGATGAACACCTCTCCGTAGTAGAAGCCTGCCTGCCGCTTCGCATCCCGGTAATGGTAGAAAAACCACTGGCTACCACCCTAGCTGATGCCAAAAAAATAGCAGCCCTTTCCAAACAATACAATACCGCTGTGCTCACCAACTATGAAACCACCTGGTATAACAGCAACCACTATGCGAAGGAGCAGGTAGCGCAGGGAAATCTCGGCACCATACGTAAAATGGTGGTCCACTCCGGTCATGAAGGGCCAAAGGAAATTGGTTGCAGCAAAGAATTCCTCGACTGGCTGACTGATCCTGTTAAAAACGGAGGCGGCGCTTCCCGTGATTTCGGCTGTTATGGGGCGAATCTGATGACCTGGCTGATGAATGGGAAAAAACCGATCTCGGTATCCGCCATCATTCACCGGTATAAACCCGATGTATACCCGAAAGTTGATGATGCGGCTACCATCCTGCTTGAATATGAAGGGGCCATTGGAGTGATAGAAGCATCCTGGAACTGGCCCTATTCGATAAAAGATATGGAACTCTTTGGCAGCAAGGCCTATTTACAGGCAGTGGACGGAACTACCATCCTCGAAAAAAAGCAGCAGACGAAAGCAGTCAGCAGTACGGCTCCGGTTGCTTACTATCCCGATTTCATTGCCTACCTGGAAGCTTTTCTGAATGGAAAAATCTCCGATTCAGCAGATCTCTCCTCCCTTTCCAACAACCTGCTGGTAGTGGAAATTCTGGATGCAGCCACCCGTTCCGCTAAAGAGGGGAAAAAGATCCGGTTGTAATCCGGTTATTTGCCGGGCAGGTGTCGCTTCCGGTATTCGCTGGGGGAACAGCCATGAATCTGTTTGAACTGGCGTGCAACATTATTAGTCAGATTCAGGCCCGCTTCATGGGCAATTTCACTGATCCGTTTATCAGTTTCCAGCAATCGTTCAGAAAATTTCTGCATTCTTACTTTGCTGATGTATTTGTATACACTGGTACCGGTTACTTCCTGGAATTTCTTTTCCAGCGACCGCCGCGATATCGTTAATTGTCCCAGTACATCGGTTACATTGATATCATGGTCCAGGTTCTTATGGATGAACTTCAGGGCTTTGGCAATATATGCGTCATCTACTGCTGCAATATCAGTTGATTGCCGGGTAACGATGTAAGTAGGCATTACCATTACGTTCCGGGGCTTTTTCACTTTTCCCTGGATCATCAGATCCATCAGTCTGCCTGCTTCATACCCACCCCGCTCTGTATCCAGGTTTATACTGGACAATGGCGGATCTGAAAGATTACAGGTAAGTTCATCATTATCCACACCCAGCACGATAACATCTTCAGGTATGCGGATATTCGCATGTTTACAGGCTTCCGTGATATGCTGCCCTCTCGCATCATCACAGGCCATTATTGCTATGGGTTTGGGCAGGTCCTGCAGCCATTTACTCAGATCCGAAGGTTTATAATACCAAAGATCCGGACTATCGGATTCTTCTTTCTGATTAAAGTAATAAACATCAAAGCCCTTCTCATTCAGATAGTCTTCAAAACCCATTGAGCGTTCCCGGGACCAGACAATATTTTTAAACCCGTAAAAGGCAAAATGCTTGAACCCTTTTTTTACAAAATACTCGGCGCCCATTTGTCCGGCTTCATAGTAGCCCCCGGTAATATTGGGAAACTCTTCGAACCGTTCTTTATAATCTTCCACAATCAGGTGTATACCTGACTCGGCAATTTTCCGGACATCCCTGGTATTATTCAATTGAGCGATGATCCCCTGCGCACCCCATTCTCTGGCAAATTTCAATATACCGCGAATACCCAGCGTTTCACGATAGTAAATAGGCATGTTACAGAACAGGGCATTGCTGTTTTCTTTAAAATAGCGAACAATGCCCATCATAAGGCTCTGCCCGTATTTCTCAGAAATATCAAATAATAAGATGATCTTATTCATTTGGGGAAGAATTGCGACAGGTAAATTAAAGCAGTTTGAAGAGTTGGCAAAATCAAACGAGTGCTTTTACCGGAACCAGGGCTGCAGCACCCAGTAAAGCAATATTCTCGGTTTTAGACTGAATAACTTTCACCTGCTTCAGTAAAGAGGGATACATAAAATCATCCATGCTCAGGTACATGCTTTCTTCAAAATACTTATAGGCATTGGAAATGGAACCACCCAGCAGCACAGCCTGTGGCGCATAGGCATAAAGCACCACTTTTAAAACATTCCCGAGGTGATGACCATATTCCTGCCATATCTGCAAGGCTTTGGGTTTGCCCTCTTTCGCCGCATAATAAAGTTCTTCCGCACTGGTATCATGAATATCGAAAAAACTGCTGCTGGAATAATATTCCAGATTTTTATCGAGATACGGGAAATAGCCGATTTCTCCTGCGCCACAATTAACACCCAGGTATAATTCCCGGTTAATCACAATAGCGGTTCCCAATCCGGTTCCAACTGAAATGGCTACAAAGGAATCAAAGGATTGGGCAGCACCAAACTGGTGTTCTCCAAGCGCAAAACAATTCACATCATTATTCACAAAAACCGGTTTTTGAAACCGGTCTTCCAGTATTTTCTTTAATTCCACTTTTTTCCAGGCCGGGATATTTACAACATCGTAAACTATCCCCTGCGTTACATCTACGATTGATGGCACGCCAATACCGATTCCTTCCACCTCATCACTCACCAATGGTTCAATTACCATCATCAGTTGTTCCAGCGTTGAATCCAGTGAATGTTTGCTGGTAAGCTTGTGACTGTTCGATTGTACCACTTCGCCACCCTGGATTAATCCTGCCCTTGCATTCGTTCCTCCTAAATCAACACCTATGATCATAAAGATTTAATTAAATGATAATGCAGTAGTAATATATCCAAACGATGGTAACAAAACTAGCCGCTGCATATGAGACTATTGCCAATATATGCGTATCAATCACATCAAAATGCGCAAGCAGGAATATTGCGCATTTTGATGAGTAATATTCGCATACCGGTAATTGGCTCTTTAAAAGCAATTCTAATTTTATAGAGCCTTCGCTTTTTAACTGTTATAACCAACTAGATTATGAAACTAAACTTTCTGCTAAAGAGGCTCTTTGCTTTCCTGGCAGCGATTGCACTCCATCAACTGGCTTTCGCCCAAACTACCGTTACCGGAAAAGTAACGGACCAAAGCAGTGGCGCTCCTCTCTCTAATGTGAATGTTACGGTAAAAGGTACTACCAGAGGTACCACTACCAACGACAACGGAATTTTTTCGCTCTCCCTTCAACAGGGTGATGCCATCCTCGTTTTTTCAAGTACCGGTTTTGCAGAAACGGAAATTGAAATCAATGGCCGCAGTTCTATTGATGTAACGCTCTCCACTTCCAGCACTAAACTTTCAGAAGTTGTGGTGGTTGGTTATGGTACTCAATCGCGCCGCGATCTTACCGGTGCCGTTGCTTCAGTAAAGGGCGATGCTATTCAAAACCTGCCCGTTTCCAGTGCCTCCCAGGCTTTACAGGGCCGTGCTGCTGGTGTAAACGTTGTACGCAGTGGCGGTAACCCCGGCAACCCCGGAAGTATTCGTATCCGTGGTACCGGCACCATCAACAATGCAGACCCGCTGATTATCATTGACGGTATCCCTGCAGGCGATCTGAACTCAGTAAACCCCAATGATATCGCGTCCATTGAAGTATTGAAAGATGCATCCGCCTCCGCTATTTATGGTACCCGTGCTGCGAACGGTGTTGTGATTGTTACTACCAAACGCGGCAGCTTCGAACAACCCATGCGCCTTAATGTAAATGCCTATACAGGTATGTCCAATGCCATCAAAACACTGGATATGCTGGATGCAGGAACACTTGCAGAACTGAAAAGAGAACGTTTTACCAATGATGGTCTGACCATCAACCCGGTTTGGAACGATCCGTCCAACGCTATCCAAAGAACCAACTGGCAGGATGAATTATTCAAGACTGGAACAGTCAACAATATCGATGTGGCACTCAGTGGCGGATCTTCCAAATCTTCTTACATGTTATCTGCAGGCATGTACGACGAGAAAGGTATCATCACCAACTCTTTTTTCAAACGCTACAGCATGCGTCTGAATTCAGATCATCGTATTGGCAAGCGCCTTAAAGTAGGACAAAGTATTCAGCTTACCCGCTCTAATGACAATAGCCTGAATACACTTTCTGCACAGGACGGCCTGATCTGGAGTGCCATTCGTTTCATGCCCTTCATCCCCGTTAAAAACGAAGATGGTTCCTGGGGCAGCTCCAAAGCATCCAATGAATTTGGCGATATCAACAACCCCATTTTTACTGCCAATTCCATTGATGCCGATAATGTTAACACCCGCCTGCTCGCCAATATCAATGCTGAATATGAACTCCTGAAAGGACTGAAATTCAAAGTGAATCTCGGCGTAGATGGCAACCATTATACCGGTCGTAATTTCAATATTCTGATTAGTGATCAAACCCGGACCAGGAACAACAATTCACTCGACAGAAGCTTTAGTGAATCCTATTCCTTACTGGCCGAATATTTCCTTTCCTATAGCAAAATATTGGCCGGCAAACACAAACTGGATGCGGTAGCAGGTTATACTTCCCAAACTTTTAACGGAGATAATTTCTCTGCTGCCAAACGTGATTTTCTGAACGAAGCTCCCAACCAGCGCTTCCTCGATGTTGGCCAAACCTTACAGGGCATTGGCGGCAACCGGTATTATGATGCCTTACAATCTGTTTTCGGCCGGATCAATTATGATTATGATCAACGTTACCTCTTTACTGCCACCTTCCGCGCAGACGGATCTTCCAAATTTGCAGAGGGTAACAAATGGGGCTATTTCCCCGCCTTCTCAGCAGGCTGGAGAATTTCAAAGGAAAACTTCTTTAATGTTTCCTTTATCGATGAATTAAAACTCACAGCAGGCTGGGGACAATTAGGCAACCAGAACATTAACCGTTTGCAATACCTTGCGCTGATCGGAAATGGCGGCCGTTATTCCTTCAACAATAACACTACCGTAGGCAATACGCAAACAAGATTACCAAACGCCAATATTTCCTGGGAAACAGCAGAGATGTCCAATGTTGGCCTGAGTGCTGAATTGTTCAACCGCAAACTGGCTGTTAACCTGAACTATTTTGACAAGAAAACCCGCGACATGCTGCTATCTCCTCCTACCATCGGTACGGTTGGTACGCTCAGCATTCCTGATCAAAACGTTGGGGTTCTCAAAAACACCGGATTTGAAATGGACCTTTCCTATTCCAACCGGGCAGGTGATTTCACCTATCGCTTAGGCGCCAATGCTGCCTTTATAAAAAACAAAGTGATTGAATTGTACGATGGTAACTTCATTGGTTCCCGCACCTATGGTCGCCCCAACGAAGAAATTTCACGTACTTATGAAGGTCAGCCCATCGGTATTTTTTACGGATGGAAAACAGATGGACTTTACCAGACTTCTGAAGATATCAACAAAGACGCCAATATTGCCAATGATCCTCGCCGTACAGCCGGTCTCATAGAACCTGGTGATGTTCGTTTCGTTGATGTCAATGGAGATGGAATAATTGATGACCGCGACCGCGTGAATCTTGGCAGTCCGCATCCCAAAATGGTTTATGGTTTTAATGCTGATTTCAATTACAAAGGATTCGACCTCGGTTTGTTTTTCCTCGGAAATGCCGGTGTAAATATTTTCAATGCAGATCGTATGCAGGGCCTCGATCCAACTTACTCTTTCAACATGTATGAAGAAGTTAAGGATCGCTGGACTGGTCCGGGTACCAGCAACAGCATCCCCCGTATGACTACACGCAGGAGTAACCGTAACTACCGTACTTCTGATATGTTCATCGAAAAAGGAGATTTCCTTCGTCTCAAGAACCTCAGTATCGGATATACGCTGAACGACAAACTGACCAATCGTATGGGTATTGGTAAAACAAGATTTTACATCACGGGTCAAAACGTTTTCACGTTCACTAGTTATTCCGGTCTTGATCCGGAACTTGGTTACACAGATGGTAACAGGCAGATCAATGTGGACTATGCGCAGTATCCACAATCCCGTACCTGGATTTTCGGACTCAACGTTACCTTTTAATTGAAAAAAAGAATTTACTATGAAACATACAATAGTATATAAAGGATTTCTGCTGCTGCTGGCCGTTGGCGCTGTAAGCTGCAATAAAGACCTGCTCGATTCTCCGCCATACGGACAATCAACTTCTGCAGATTTCTGGCGCAATGCGGATGATGCCGTTTCCGCTTCTAACGCGCTTTACTCTTTCCTGGGTGATGAATACACGTTTGCCCATACGGAACAAACCTGGGATATCTGTTCAGACGACCAATGGAGAGCAGGTGACCACCCGGAAGACCAGGCGATTGAAGACTTCACCTACGATCCTTCGAATGTTCAGCTGAACGATAGCTGGGCCCGCAAATACGAAATTGTTTCGCGTGCCAATGCGGTGCTCATCAACGTTCCCGGCATCGATATGGATAACACCCTCAAAAACAGAATTCTTGGGGAAGCACATTTTATACGCGGACTTATTTACTGGCAGTTCTATAAAATCTATGGCGAAGTGCCGCTGATTCTGGAAGCCAATGTTCGGGAAAACAATTACAATGTTCCCAAAGCAAGCATGGCAGAAATGGAGGCACAGATTGAAGCCGATTTCCTGGCTGCTTCTGAACTCCTGCTTACCACCAATGATAATGCGAATATTGGTCGCGCTACCAAAGGTGCTGCCTGGGGTTATCTTGCCAAGTACTACATGTACAAAGAGAATTTTGCCAAGGTGATTGAATTCGGGAATAAAGTGATAACCGGGCCTTATGCGCTTGCATCCAGCTTTGGCGACAACTTCACTCCTGCTACCAAAAACAATCCGGAAGTTTTGTTTTCAATTCAGTGTACTGAAGGCTGGACAGAAAACGTAGCTTCTATTTATTACGGTCCCCGCCCCTGGGGTGGCTGGGGTTTTCAGGAACCCATTAAAGACCTCGCGGATGAATTTGAACCAGGTGATGAACGCCTCACCTACACCATGGGAAAAGTGGGTGATATGATCGATGCAGGTGCTTCCAATGGTGGCTTGCAGGCGGTTCCAGCCGGACTCACCAATACCGGTTATTTCTTCCGTAAGTATGTAAGCTGGAGACCAGATGGCGGACTGGACAATAACATGAATATTGTAATGCTGCGCGCAGCAGATATTTATCTGCTCGTTGCTGAAGCAAAAATCAGATCCGGACAGGATGGCGATAACGAAATCAATGCGGTACGCAGCAGAAACGGACTGGCAGATGTAAACAACGCCACCATGGATGATCTTATCCATGAAAGAAGAGTAGAACTGGCGGGAGAAAACGAACGTCATTTCGACCTGATGCGCTGGGATCGTGCCAACCTGATCGATCTGCGTGCACATTATGCAACAGATCGTGGTCAATGGAAACCCGGCCGCACGTTTACCCGACCTAAAAATTATAAGTTCCCGATTCCACAGCGCCAGATTGATTTGAGTAATGGCGTTCTCATTCAGAACCCGGACTTCCAATAATTGGTTAAGGCTTTTTGAGCAATCCCAGACCGGCTCCTATACATTTGCAGTTTTCGTATAGGGCCGGTTTTTTTATTTTTACCATCAGGAAGAAACAACTTATGCGTACTGCTGCATCAAAATCATCGCTTATCCCATACCGTAAGAACCAGCTTTTCCGGACGGTTAGTCTGGTGGCAGGTATTCTTTTTACTTATTTCCTGCTGAATGCCTGCACTACGGATATGACAGCCAAACTAACCGGGGCCTGGGAAATTGATTCCGTTTTTGATTACCACAACGGATTTACTTTTACCAACAAAC
>CAZJNY010000050.1:0-13395 GCA_964547405.1 uncultured Flavihumibacter sp.
TCCATTTGTTTTCGTTTATAAGTGCCCGTGAGTACTGAATGAAATTCAGGTTGTTGGTGCGCAGCTTGTAAATTTTGGCACAGATCGCCTGGAAGAGTGCAGCAATTATAATGGTTTCATGGGTGGTCAGTGGCACATCGCAGATCCGAAACTCTACCGTATTGAAGAAGGGGTGCACCCTCAGATCCCACCAGATCTTTTTGGCATTGTCGATGCAATTGGTTTTCACCAGCATCTTGACATAATGATCGTAATCTTCAATAGTGTCGAAATATTCGGGTATTCCGGTCCGCGGAAATTTGTCAAATACCTTGGTACGGAAAGATTTATAGCCCGTGAGTCGCCCTTCCCAGAAGGGGGAGTTGGTACTAAGTGCGTATATATGTGGCAGGAAATACCGGGTGCTGTTAGCAATGTGATTGGCCATCTCCCTGCTTTCCATACCTACGTGGACGTGCAGGCCAAAAATGAGGTTGCTTCGGGCTGCTTCCTGTAGTTCATTTACGATTTCGCTATACCGGACATGATCGGTGATGAGCTGGCTTTCCCAATGGCTGAAAGGATGTGTGCCGGCGGCACCCATTGAAAAACCCAGGTCACCGGCAACTCTTGCGATGGTATTGCGAAGGGTAGCCACATCTTTTAAGGCTTCGTCAATGTCTTTACAGATATCGGTACCCACTTCCACCACTGCCTGGTGCATCTCTGCTTTTACTTTGTCCTTGATGATTTTTTGTCCCTCCAGAACGATTTTTTGTTCATGGCTTTTCAGTTCGCGCGACTGTGGGTCAAGGACCATGTATTCTTCTTCGATACCCAGTGTGAATTGGCTATAGTTAATTGGAGACATAATAAGAAGTGAAAGGTGAAAGGTGAAAGGTGAAAATGAAAGGTGAAAAATTCAAAACTTATAATCCGGAGGTTAAGGGGGTTTTGGCGGCGCTTCGTTTGATGTATTCGCCCCAGGTCAGGTTGTCTTTTCCGGGTTGATGTGCCTGCGCTTTTTCGATGGCATAGTTAGCGGCGGTTTCCACTACCCAGGCAAAATTGTCTTCCCCCACACTTTTTATCTCTGCGTCAGGGGCCGGATTACAAAAATCAATGGCATAAGGAATGCCATCACGAACTGCCAGTTCCACCGTGTTGAAGTCGTAGCCCAGATAATGATTGATTCGTAAAACAATTTCCTCCATCTGTTTCAGGCGTTCAGGACTTGGTGTGAAGCCTGCCTGGTATCTCAAATGATGTGGGTTCCGGGGCTCATAGGGCATGATCCGAACATGCTTGCCGCCTATGCAGTAACAGCGATAGTATTCATCAAAAATTATTTCTTCCTGAAGCAGCATGACCAATTCTCCGGTTTCACTGTGTTTCTCGAAAAAGTCTTCCATGCTTACCAGTTTATATACATTTTTCCATCCACCCCCGGCAAATGGTTTCATATAAGCAGGGAAACCAACATAGCTGAAAATTCCTTCCCAGTCGAGCGGATAGGCCAGGTTGCTGAAAGATTGATCGGAAGTATCTGCTGGCAGATCGCGGGAGGGGAGGATAACGGTTTTAGGTACCGGTACTCCGATTTTGGTAGCCAGGCAGTTATTGAAGAATTTCTCATCTGCACTCCACCAGAACGGATTATTGATAACAGCGGTTCCACACAGGGCGGCGTTTTTCAAAAAAGCCCGGTAAAAAGGTACATCCTGCGAAATGCGGTCAATGATAACTGCATACTCAGTGGCTTCTCCCTGCATTACTTTATCAATACGTACCGGCTCTGCCAGTATGCCATCCAGGTTTTTACTGTTTATTCGTTCAATAAATGCCATCGGAAAGCTGCGTTCCTGGCCAAACAAGATGCCAATCTTCTTCATATGTATTTGAATTGGTTAATGGTAATGATTGACCCTGAATATACTATTATTTAGGCAAGTATTATTGTGTAACAATGCTTTTCAGAAAGCTTTTTTTTTCATCAAATTCCTGTATTTTCAACGCCCTGTATTATTTTATTGTGAACAGCCATGAGTGAACTGATGCCCCAGGAGAAAACAACAGTACCAATTGATATTATAGCTGCAGAATTGGAGTCTGCCTTCCTGAACAGAACCGTGAAATGGGATGCGTACGTTCCGGGCTTTCTGGAAAAGCACCAGCAACCTGCTCTGCTGCTTATTAATGATGGACAGGATATGCCTACGATGAATTGGCTGGACATATTCAGCGATTTTTTACAGAGGAACACAAAGTTGCCGCTGATCGCTGTTGCCATTCATGCCGGCACCGACCGGAAAATGGAATATGGTACGGCAGGTGTTGCGGATTACCTCGGCAGAGGCGCTAAAGCGGATGCCTATACGAAATTTGTCTTCGAAGAATTGTTGCCGGTGGTAAGAAAAGAGCTGGGTTATCCTGAATTCAGTGAGAAAGTATTTGCAGGATTTAGTTTAGGTGGCTTGTCTGCGCTGGATATTGTTTGGGCGCATCCTCATGAGTTTTCCCGGGTGGGCGTTTTTTCCGGTTCACTCTGGTGGAGAATGATTGATCAAACGGAAGCCGCCTATGATGATGACAAACATCGTATCATGCATGACCTGGTGCGTAAAGGCAATTATGCTCCCTGGCTGAAATTTTTCTTTTGTACCGGTACGCTCGATGAAACCAACGATCGCAATGGAAATGGAATTATTGATTCCATAGATGATACACTCGGGTTGATGACGGAACTGGAAAAAAAAGGATACAACCGTACTACCGATATGTATTACCTCGAACTACCAGACGGCAGGCACGATGTTGCTACCTGGGGAAAAGCCATGCCGGTATTTCTTGACTGGGCATTTGCCGGGAGATAACTATAGTCAGTTGCAAAATAAAAAAAGGCTGTTCCGTTGTTGCGGAACAGCCTTTTTTGAAAGCTAATTTGTTTCCTGTCAGAAGTTCAGACGAACACCTAACTGGCTGCTCCATCTGCTGCTGTTAAACACACCATCGCTGATGGTATAAGGCTTACCATCTCTGGGTGCAGTATAACGGAAGGTTGGAGTCAGATCGGTAGCGCTTCTGTAACCGGCAAAATCGAGCAAACGATAATTGTCGTTAGAAGCAAACCAGGTACGACCCCACTCACGGTTCAACATATTGGTGAAGTTGAACACATCGTAAGTAACCTGAATCTGGTAGGTTTTCTTCGAAATGCGAATGTTGAAGTCCTGCTGGATTTTCAGATCAATTACATGTGTAAACGGAAGACGTGCAGCATTTCTTTCAGCATACTGACCACGACGTGTTTTCAGGTAGCTGTCATTTTCAATATAATCATTGAATGCGGTCCATTGCTGATCAGGAGTCAGGTTGCCATTCTGTACAAAAACGATTTCACCGCTGTTCCGGGGAACATAGATCAGGTCGTTGTCTTCGTTATTGTCAAAATCGCGAACCATACCACGGCTCATTACATAACTGTAAGGAGAACCGCTCTGTCCATTGTAGGCCAGGGTAAAGGTGGTAGCCAGGTGTTTTTTAGCATAAGTGATCTTTTTGGCAGCGTATGCATAAATACGGTGTGCAATATCAAAATCACTGATACTTCTAACCATGTTGTTACGTCCATTTACAGTTTCCATGAATCTCCACTGAGAAAGGTTCTGTGAACTGGTTCCTTCATTCAGCACGATAGAGTTTCCATAAACATAACTGGCGTTGAAGGCGAATCCATTTCTCCAGGCTTTATCAATAGTTGCCGTAAAGTTGTACGAATAACCTTTTGGTCCATCATTGTTATACAGCAGGTAAACTCCGGTGTAGGGATTCGATCCATTGGCGCGCATAGGTATGGCACGTGGGAAGGATCCACTCAATCCATAAACACTACGATTGTCTGCACCAACTGCTTTGTCTGTTGGTGGCAGAATATTTACATTCTGATATGCTATCTCATTGATGTTTTTGGTGTAGATACCTTCAACAGTAAACTTCCATCCCTTACCCAGTTCTTTATCTACGGCTAAAGAAGCACGGGCAACTTTATTCATCTTGAAATTTTCAGCAATCAGGTTTACTTCACCTGAAGGGAGACGGGCACTCAGACCAAGGTCAGAAAGGGTATACTGATCAAATGGATCCGGACGGAAAGCCAGGTTGGAGCCATTCAGGCCAGCAATACTTACACCATTCTGGTTGTACACGCCACCAGGCCATACCAGGGGAACGCGACCGGTGAAAAGACCCACACCACCACGGATGGTAATGCCTTCATCAGGAAGTTTTCCGATAAATCCAATTCTTGGATTTAATGACCATTTTGGATTAGCAATCTTTCCGCTACGGGCACCTCTCAGGTTGTAATATTGACCGATTGCAGCCGCAGCTGTATCATTGAAGAAATTATCTCTGCGGGGATCATCCAGGAAAACGGTATTGTCTGCACGTAAACCCAGATTCAACGAAAAGTTGTCAGTTACTTTTATTTCATCATTGATGAAGAAACCGAGCCGCAGGGTAGCAAATACTGCTGCTGCATTTTCACTCTTGTCTCCAGTTACACCCGGGTCTACCAGTGAATAAGAACGGTTATAGGTAGTTGCATTACCTCCATTCAAAAAGGTTTGCAAATCGGGGAAATCATATGAACCATAGTTCTGACGGATAAATACGTTGTAAGATTTGCTGTATTCATTGTCTGTTCCGATAGAGATAGTATGTTTTCCTTTGTAGATTTTAAAGACATCGAAAATCGCAATGTTATCCTGGGTTAACAGGTTACCCGTTGAAAATTCTTCTGTTCCGAGAAAAAGACTGGATGCGCCATCACGAATACGTACGCGTGGAAAAGCACCACCCAGCGGTCCGCGGTCATCTTTAACACCAGTATAGGTGATCAGCAACCGGTTATTGGAACTTCTTTTAAAACGGCTGTTCAATTCCAGCGATAGAGAATTTGTCTTGCTGGGCATGATATAACCATTGTTGTAGAAGTTGATGGACTGGTTAGCACTTCTGCTGGTGTTATAACGCTCTGCATTGTTGTAGCGGTAACTTATACTCAGTTTATTTTTCGAGTTCATATTCCAGTCAACCTTGGCTGTAATACGATCAGCAGTAACTTTTTCAGGGTTATTGAGATACCCGCCCGGATCATAATTATAATTATTACGCAGGAAAGTGGTAAGTGTATTCAGGTCGTTTTCTGTTAATGACCCTTCATAATCACTGAAAGAGAATGGCAAGGGACGCTCATCGCGCTGCATTTCCGCATTCAGGAAATAAAACAGTTTGTTTTTGATGATTGGACCACCAATACGGAAGCCATAAGTTTTATTGGAAAAGTCACTCAGTTTAGTAGCATCCTCTTTGGCACCACCCGGTGTTTTACCACTCAGGCTCTGATTCCGGAAGAAATAGTAAATGCTTCCGGTTGTTTCATTGGTACCGCTACGTGTAATCGCGTTGATACCTCCACCGGTGAAGTTACCCAGACTCGCATCATACGGACTAACAACTACCTGGAACTGATCAATGGCATCAATTGAAATGGGAGGTGCGCCGGTTTGACCGCCGTTAGTACCACTGGCAGACAGGCCAAAAACATCATTGTTTACGGCCCCGTCAATATAAAAGGAGTTGTAGCGGTTGTTCTGACCTGCAATGGCAATACCACCGTCGCCGGTTACTTTAGCCTGAGGTACAAACCGAAGAAAATCTGAAATATTACGGCCTACAGTGGGAAGGTTGGCCATTTTATCGCGACCGATAGAGGTTTCTGCGCCACCTTTACCAGTTTCACGGGCTCTTGCACGTCCAGCTACAACAACTTCAGTCAATTGCTGCTGCGTGTCGGACAATGTAAAATTCTGAGTTTCAGTTTCACCAAGATTCACAAATACATCTTCTCTGGTGCTTGACTGAAAGCCAACAAAGGAAACCTGGATGCGGTAAGGGCCGCCAGTATTAATGTTAGCCAGGTCATAACGTCCACCAGTTCTGGTTACAGCCGTGTACACCGTACCGGTTGGAACGTGTGTAATGGTTACGGATGCTCCCACCAACGGTTCACCTGTTGCCGTTTTTACCGAGCCGCTCATGCTACTGGTCGTAACCTGAGCCGTTGCGCTGACGGTGAAGGCCATCAAAAGGCACACCAGTCGTACAATTCTCTTCAAAAGCATAATGTGTGTGTTTTACAATTTGCTGCAAAGAAACTGAATAATTTGCTTATGTTATTTGGATAATGTTAACAAATTGTAACCTACCTGATTACCCTTAAAAGTTCAGGGTAAGACCCATGTTCCGCCTGTCTGATGTCTTTACCGTAGCTTTGCAAAAATTTGGTTTATGCTGGATAGTATCGAATCTGCTATTGAAGACTTCAGAGAAGGCAAGATGCTGATTGTAGTGGATGATGAAGACCGTGAAAATGAGGGCGATTTCGTAATCGCAGCCCGCCATGTGACCCCGGAAGTGATCAATTTTATGAGTAAGGAAGGCCGGGGACTTATTTGCGCTCCCCTGGTGGAGGATCGTTGTGAGGAACTCAAACTCGAAATGATGGTCAGCAGCAATACCGCCCTCCATGAAACCGCTTTTACGGTTTCGGTTGACCTGCTGGGCTACGGTTGCACTACCGGAATTTCTGCCCATGACCGGTCAAAAACCATCCAGGCACTGATAAATCCGGATACCAAACCTGAAGAACTCGGTCGCCCGGGTCATATATTTCCACTCAAAGCCAAAAAAGGGGGGGTACTCCGGCGTGCCGGACATACGGAAGCGACCATCGATCTGGCTCGTCTGGCTGGTTGCGAGCCTGCCGGTGTGCTGGTGGAAATCCTTAATGAAGACGGTACTATGGCCCGCCTGCCACAGTTGCTGGAAATATCCAAAAAGTTCGGAATTAAGATCATTTCCATTAAAGATCTGATCGAATACCGGCTGAAACGGGATACCCTGATTGAAGAAGTGGTCAGAGTGGATATGCCCACCCAATACGGACATTTTACCATGGTCGCATTTCGGGAGAAACATACCAATAATGAACATATCGCCCTTATTAAAGGAGAATGGGAGAAGGAAGAGCCGGTACTGGTAAGGGTTCACTCCAGCTGCTTTACCGGAGACATACTTGGTTCCCTGCGCTGTGACTGCGGGGAACAATTGCATAAAGCCCTCCAACTGGTGGAAGCTGAAGGCAAGGGCGTAGTCTTATATATGAACCAGGAGGGAAGAGGCATCGGTCTGATGAATAAACTCAGGGCCTACAAACTGCAGGAAGAAGGAATGGATACCGTAGAGGCCAACCTCCACCTGGGTTTTCCGATGGATAAGCGGGATTACGGCGTTGGTGCCCAGATCCTCCGCCATCTGCAGGTAACCAAACTGAAACTGATCAGTAATAATCCGAAGAAAAGAGCCGGACTGGTGGGATATGGGATTGAAATTGTCGATACCGTTCCAATCCGCGTACAACCCAATCCGCACAATGAAAAATATTTACAGACCAAGCGGGATAAGCTGGGACACAAGCTGTAAGTAAGAATTAAGAATTAAGATTTTAGAATTAAGATTTAGGATTTGTGAATTATGAATTGGGTGACCGAATCCGCAGCAAATCTTAAATCTTAATTCTTACTTCCTAAATCTTCCGTTTCTTCTTTCTTTTTCTTTTTGCGGCGGAAGAGTTCCCAGATACGATCAAATTCTTTCCGGTAGGAGAGGCCCACACCAGACCGTTGCAAGGCACTCTGATAGGCATAACTCCAGTTATTCCGGTAAAAGAAAGTAATCCTGAATTTTCCATCCGGCGTCAGTTTGTATTCTGCAGAAACATCTGGCAGGAACTGGAAAGTGGCCGACTGTCTGGAATTGATGCCGAAATCGATCGCACTGCCTACCATAAAAGTGAGTCGCTCATTCAGATAGCTTTTGGCGAGACTTAAATTGATGTTTGTCCGGTCGGGTAACAGTATCTGTGTGTTCGATTGCCCGGTGAGATTGGTGCCGCTGTATAGGGCAGCATTCATGTTCAGCTTCAGACTTTTATCATTGAATACATTCTGCAGAATTTTCGAAAACTCATTGGATAACACACTGGAAAGGAAGCCGGATATACTGCTCACTACCAGGCTTTCAAATGCGGTATTGGCGAAAGAGGCACTGTTGTTCTGCAGGCTGCCGACAGCGGTAAGCGGACCGAAATTATTAAACAGAATAAGGTAGGATACCTGTTTGTTCAACTCATTTTCGTCTTCCTGGATGATTTTGAAGAGCGTACTGGCCTGGTAGTTATTACGAAGGGGACTGTTCGCTGGCAATTCAATCCGGAAACGGATCTTGGGCTGCGATAGCTTTTCCGAGATGTTGGCAATGATGTTGACCGTACCCCTGTACTGTGTTACGTTCGGGTCATTGATGCCAAAGCCGCCACTGCTCAGCAGGTCACTGAATTTTACATTATTCGCAGAATACAGGGCGTCAATTTTTAAAGTGGCCTCGTACGGATCGCCATTCCAGCTTATATAATTATTTCTATCTGGCAGCAGAACAAAATTTTTCTTCCAGGCCTGGAAATTAAAATTGTAAAATCCACTCTCAATATCATAGCGGCCTGTCATGCTCAGGTTTTCTTTGGAACCCACCCGCATTTTTAAGTTTCCATTTCCTCTTGCTGTAATGATGTCTCCGGTTGATTCATCAATGATCATGTTCACGACTGCCAGGTTGTTGGCCCGGATATCCAGGGCAACAGTGAAATTAGACTCCCGGTCATATGGCTTGTATGGAGTCATTTCCTTACCGTATTCCTTCCAGACAATAAAATCGGCATCCGCTTTCTGACGGCTGGATTCAGTGGCAATGTAAATAGTACTGCTGTCGGTAGGCTCGCCGCTGATCTCCATCTGCATATCATACATCGGACCACTGAATTTCATATTCGCTCTTCCGATTACATTGCCATAAAAAAGACTATTATCCGAAGCAGAAGTATTCAGCAAAAGAAGTTTATTGCTCTTCACAGAAAAATCAAAAGCCAGATCGTTGAAATTGTTGTGGTATAGTATCCCTTCGGTTAATTCTCCTTTGTTGCCAAGTGTATCCTGTAGAATAAGCTTTCCGAAATCAATCTGACCATCGGTGAATTTTATCTCGGCGGAAGGGATTTTGTAATAAACCTTGGTATAATCTACCAGCAATCCACCATCCTCCAGCTTTACATCTCCCAGGTATTTAAGATTATTTCCTTTCCCGACAATTCGTAATTGCCCTGTTGCATGGCCATCCAGTTTTTCAAATATGCCAGTCAGGTATTGTTGCAGCAAACTGATTTTTGTTCGGTTCATGTTCGCCGTTATATCCACCTGATCAGATAAACTATCGGTAGTATTAACCAGCCCAGCTACATCAAAATTATAATTCTCATTGAGTGAAATCGTTTTGAATGTCACCTTACCGGATTTATTCGAATAGGTACTGCTCAGATCAAGTACGCCAATAGAATCATTGTCAAGCCGAAAATGTTCTGCTTTTGCAACGGCATCCACCTGCAGGTTACTGAATGGATCAATTAATTCAATTTCACCGGAAAGCAATCCTTCCAGCCGGTTGGATTTTATAAAGAAGGGAGCGAAATCGCCGATATTTATTTTCTTCAATTCCACTTTCAGATCATTACCCTTACCAATAGACGATGGTGCCGAACTCAATAGGATTTCCTGGTCTTCACTGTATATCCGAACGCCTTCCGTGGTTACCAGTTCTTTACTCAGAATAATCTCGCCACCATCTTCAATAATCCAGGGTTTTTGATTGATCTCGAAACTGGATGGATAAAACTGTACCCTGATACCATTTTTTAATGTCTGGACTTCACCGGCAATGGAAGCCATGTTCAATGTTTGGTTGGCACTGGTTTGAATGGAAACTTTGGAAAGGTCATTGCTGGCAGATATATTCACCACTGATCCTGGAAAATGCAGACTGTCATTTACCTGAATATCTCCTACAGTAGTATTGACCGCAAGTGAATCAAAATTTCCGCGGCCTTTAAATTTGACATCATAAAAGCTGAGTTTGTTATATCCGAACTCAGGAACTTCCGCATCTACATCAAAGATGTTTTCTTTGGTGTTGAGTTGTCCGTTGATGGTAGAATTATTGAATCCTTTTAACCGCTTATCGAGCAAACTGAGATAGTCATCTACCTTGCGGGTCGTAATAAAGAAGCTGAAATTATTGTCAACCGGATTTTTGGATGCGGCGATATAACTGGGATAATACCGGTTCAGAAAAGTCTGGAAGGCATCCGGCAGGGAGGAGATGGTAAATTTGCCCGCCAGTATTCCTTCGAATTCATTCGAACGTACGGTAATGGTTTTATTTCCGCTTTCCTGCAGACTGCTTTCCACATAGAGACTGTCAAAAGAAATCCGCTGTCCGTTATTAAACACCGAGGCATCCGAAATACGTGCAAAACCGAGGAAGTTATCAATATTGCTTCCGGAAAAATTTACATTGAAGGTGCCGTTTAGGTCCAGTTCATCTTTTGCAAACTTCATGCTGCGGAGGTTTGCATTTACCACCAGGGCGCTGAAATCAAAACGAGGTATCTCTCCAGACAAATCTACCAGTCCCTTTAGTTTGGCTTCCAGGTGTTCATCATTGACGGCCACGTTTCCATTGAATAATCGTTTGGCAAATTTGCCGTCAATTTCTATGTCGCGGTATTCATACCCGTTATACACGATAAACGGAATATACCCTTTCAGTCCGGCATCCAGGGTTTGCAGGGTAAATCCCTTTCCTTTTATATCACCGGCAACGCCCAGTGAGCCAAGCATGTTATTGCCGATAAACTGTCCGATATTAAATTCTTCTGTCTGAATGGTTCCTTCATAAAGGGGAGGACCCTTCTCCGGAAACTTCATGTTCACATCGGTCGCCAGCGTGCCCAGCGCGGTTTCGATGGAGCCATAGGTAACGAAATCTCCAAGGAAACCCGTAAAGCTTCCTTTGAACCGGATAAATCCGAGCCGGTCCAGCCTCGGTTCAGTGATTGTTTTAACAGCGGGAAAAAATTGAGTAATGTCTGCATAACTGGCATTGAAATCCCGTACAGTAACATCGAGATAGGATTTTTTAATATCCGGCAAGCCTTTTAAAACAAAATCACCATTCAGATAGGTATTGTTGCCTGCTTTGGCGATGATCTTTTTCCCCTCGAGGTGACTGATGGTGCCGGAAGCTTTACCGCTAAGGCTGATTCTTGTATTCCAGTTGGCCAGCTCAGGAGCGAAATAAGCGATATCGTCGCTATGCACGATGGCATCTGTGAAATTGCCTTCCAGCCGGATGCTGTCGATGAAGGAGCTCATTTCATCAAACGTATCATAGCGCATGGCATAATAATTCCGCAGATAGCTTTTTGGCGTGCGGATATCCAGCTGGCGGAATTCCATGGCTTCCGGATGAAAGCGCATGTTTGCTTTCAGTTGTTTTACTTCAAAACCGGATCGCTCTTTGGTGGCTATCTGTATGTTCCCGCTGAATGTATCGTTCACAAGTTTTACATCCCGGAACTGGCTATTGATCTGGCTGAATTGAAAATGCGCCCCATCAAAATAATAGTAAGGCGCGCGATCGGTTTGGATATCATTTTTAAGGGTGCCATTGCGGATGGTCATATTACGGATTCCGAGTGACCATTTACCGGGGTTCCATCTCAGGTTTTCCGGATCGTTTTGTGGCAGGGGCGGACTTGCCATGCGTGGACGGGGAGGGCGTCTGCCATCGTAATTGTAAATTGAAAAAACCGGTTGTACAAGAGCCAGGTTTTTAAGCTGGATATTTTTGTTGATAAGATCAAATACCTCCGCATCCAGGTCGAGCGACTGTAGTGCAAGTCCCAGGTTTTCTCCGCGCCACTCATCCCGCTGCAAAAGCCGGATGTTTTTCAGGGAAACCTGTTTTACGGAAAGCTGAATCGGATTTTGTTTTTTCTTGCTTGGAGGAGCAGCGAAGTAGTCAGCAAGAAACTGGTAATTCCAGACAGAGTCAGTCCGGTGCAGGTCAATCAGGGTATTTTCCAGGCCGATATAGGTAAGCTCCACTTTGTCTTTCACAAAAAACCAGTCGGTAATATTGACTTTCAGGGCGCCTGCATAGAGGAGTGTGTCCTTGTTCTGGTCCCTTACCAGGGTTCCGTTCAGGGAAAGCGTATTGAAGAATTCCAGTTCAATATGATCCACCTTAACCTCGGTATTCAGGGCTTTTGACAGGCGGTTGGCGGCATGCCCGGCAATAAAGTTCTGGACGAAAGTTACCTGTAAGAGAAAATACACCAGCACCACCAATAGCAGAAGCGACAGGATTAAATAACCGGTTATTTTTAGTACTCGTTTCAGGAATTGGGTATTAGCTGCAAAATTAACCATTCAACGGTATCCTCCTAAGAAGATTATGACCATTGAACGAATTTACTGGATGAGACTGGTATACCCGGGGGTAGTTTAATTCTTAACCTTGTCTTATCATCTGTTTTTGGTGCTTAAAGGGCCTTTCGCAACCTTACCAGGCTGGTCAGGAGTTCCTCCAGCAGGTCCAGTCGCAGCATATTGGCGCCATCACTTTTGGCAACCGCCGGATTGGGATGGGTTTCGATGAACAATCCGTCTGCCCCAGCGGCCAGTGCGGCTTTCGCGATGGTGCCTATCAGTTGCGGATTGCCTCCCGTAACGCCGGATGTCTGGTTGGGCTGCTGCAGGCTATGCGTACAATCCATTACCACCGGAACGCCGTGTTCCTTCATCCAGGGAATATTGCGGTAATCCACTACCAGGTCCTGGTACCCGAAGGTTGTTCCTCTTTCTGTAAGAATGATTTTATCGTTTCCGGCCTGGCGGATTTTTTCAACGGCAAACTTCATGGCGGGTCCGCTCAGGAACTGCCCTTTTTTGACATTAATGATTTTTCCGGTTTCGGCAGCACTGATGAGCAGGTCGGTCTGGCGGCAGAGGAAGGCCGGTATCTGCAGCACATCTGCATAGGCGGCAGCCGGAGCGGCTTCGTCGTGGGCATGGATATCGGTGGTAGTCGGTAATTGGAACCGCTGTCCTGTTTTCTGCAATAATCCCAAACCCAGTTCGTCTCCTAAGCCAGTGAAGGAACTGGCACTGGTTCGGTTGGCTTTACGGTAAGAAGCTTTGAAAATATACGGGATGCCCAGCCGGGTGCAGATGGCTTTAACTTTTTCTGCCACCTCGCTGAGCAGTTCTTCGTTTTCAATAACACAGGGCCCGGCAATCAGAAAAAAGTTTTTCTCATCATAAGATTGACCCCTGAACAGGTCTTGCAGAAATTTTTCCATGCTGCAAAGATAAGGGTTCCTCTCACCCGACCGGTGCCACC
>CAZJNY010000050.1:13495-19523 GCA_964547405.1 uncultured Flavihumibacter sp.
CACCGGTCGGGAAACGATTGCGCTGGATGATGAATCAAAGAGTTTTGTGTGTAGGTTTGCAGCCGAAAATTGCGCTTGCTATGACGAAAGAAAAAATACTTGTAATTGGTGCCTGCGGACAGATAGGCGTGGAGCTGACCCTGGCATTGAGAAAAATCTATGGAAACAGTAATGTACTGGCTTCCGATTTGCGGGAAGAAAACGAACTGTTGAAAGGAACCGGTCCTTATGTATCCATCGATGCCCTGAACAAGGAAATGTTGCATGTACTGGTCATTCGCCAGAACATCACGCAGGTCTATCTGCTTGCCGCCATCCTTTCTGCAACAGGTGAAAAAAATCCCAACCTGGCCTGGCACCTGAATATGCAGAGTTTGCTGAATGTGCTGGATATTGCCCGCGAAGAAAAACTCACCAAAGTGTACTGGCCATCCTCCATCGCGGTTTTTGGTCCCACTTCTCCCAAGCAAAATTGCCCGCAGTATACCATTATTGAACCCACAACGGTTTATGGCATCTCCAAATACGCCGGAGAATTCTGGTGCAATTATTACCACCAGCGTTATGGTGTGGATGTGAGAAGCCTTCGTTACCCCGGTTTGATTAGTTATAAATCAGCCCCCGGGGGTGGTACCACAGACTATGCGGTTGAAATTTTCCATGAAGCCCTGGAAGAAAAACAATATACCTCTTTCCTGAAGGAAGATACCTACCTGCCGATGATGTACATGCCGGATGCGATCAAAGCAACCATTGAACTGATGGAAGCGCCCGCGGAAAAAATTACTGTTCGCACTTCTTATAACGTATCAGCCATGAGCTTTTCTCCCAAAGAGATCGCCGCTGCAATTCAGGAGCACATTCCGGATTTTTCCATGCAGTATGCCCCGGATTACCGGCAGGCCATAGCCGATTCCTGGCCCCAGAGTATTGATGATCATATTGCCCGCCGCGACTGGGGCTGGCAGCAGGACTTTGATCTCAAACGCATGACAGCCGATATGCTGAACAATCTTCAAAATCAGTAAGCTTGTTAAAATCTCAGGCGAAACGGCTGGCTGGTGTAAATTGCCGGCCAGAATACAGCACTATGCGAAAACTTGTTGGAATCCTCCTGGGATGTTTTGTTGGTTTACTCCTGCAGGCACAAACCATACAGCCGGGCCGATGGAAAGCGGAATTGCTTCGCGAAACCGGACTGCCGATTGTTTTCAATTTCGATTGGCGAATGGAGAAAGGCAAGCCGGTTATGACGATCCTGAATGCTACCGAAAAACTGGAAGTGAGAAATATTCAGCGAAAAGGAGATTCCCTTTTGATCGATCTGCCTTTTTTTGAATCGGCCTTTTATCTGCAAATACAAAAAGACGGTTCTCTGAAAGGAGAGTGGCGCAAGGGAACCAGTACCGTTTTATCTGTTATGCCGATGGTTGCAAAACCGGGCATTAAACACCGCTTTCCTCCTGGTACTCCGCCGGCAACCAACCTTTCCGGAAAATGGGAAATGACCATTATCCGGCCGGATGGCAGTCCGCGTCCTGCGATTGCACAACTCCAACAAAAAGGAGCTTACCTAACCGGATCCATCCTGGCACCTTCCGGTGATTATCGGTACCTGGAAGGGATTGTTCGTGGTGATAGTATGTTTCTAAGCACCTTCGACGGTAGTCATGCCTATGTGTTTTCAGCACATATCAAATCTACAGGAGAAATCGATGGAGGCTTTTTTTATTCAGGACCTAAACATGTGGAAGCCTTCTCTGCGGTTCGCAACGAACAGGCAAGTTTGCCGGTGGATGGCATCCAGGTGCATGTACGGCCAGATGCGCCTCCTCTTCAGTTTAGTTTTCCGGATATTGATGGCAACCCCGTGAGTATACGCGATCCCCGCTTTCAGAACAAAGTGGTGGTGATTCAGATTATGGGTTCCTGGTGTCCGAACTGTATGGATGAAACCCGCTTTCTCAGCAGGTATTATGAACAACATAAATCAAAGGGACTGGAAGTAGTTTCCCTGGCCTATGAATACAGTACCGACTTAAATCGTTCACGTGCCAGCTTAAAGAAATTTAAGGATCGCTTTAATGTCGGGTATCCGATGTTATTAACCGGAGTAACCAGTTCCGATACACTGCGGACAGAAAAAACATTGCCTCAATTGACCCCTATCAAAGTATTTCCCACCACTATTTTTGTAGGCAGAGATGGTATGATCAAAAAAGTACACAGTGGATTTTTCGGTCCGGCTACCGGTGATGAATACACGAAATATGTAAAGGAGTTTGAAGAAACCGTGAATAAACTACTGGGGGAATAATTCCTGTACACTCATAAAAAGGCGAGATCTGCAATAGTTCTGTTTTCCAGAATAGCCAGACTGGCATCGCGGACTTCCTTCATCAAATGATTCAGACCACAACTCAGTTCGTCGCAGTCTTCGCATTTTTTGTAAAAATTAAGGCTGGCGCAGGGCAACATGGCAATAGGACCATCCAATAACCGTATTACTGAAGCCACTTTAATCTGATTGGGCGGCAGCGCGAAATAATAACCACCTCCTTTGCCTTTTTTACTATCCAGCAGTCCTGCTTTTTTCAAATCAAGCAAAATCGCTTCGAGGAATTTTATGGGAATTTTTTGATCCCCTGAAATTTCAGCGATCAGGATTGGTCCCTGGCTTTCCCTTTTGGCCATATAACTCAATGCCTTCAGTCCGTATTGCGTTTTTTTTGAAATCATGTGCAGTGCTTACCTGGTGTAATCAAAATCCCAGCACGTCCTTCATTCCAAAAATTCCTTTTTTACCATGGAGGAATTCAGCGGCCATAACGGCACCGGTAGCAAAACCGGTTCTGCTATGTGCCGTGTGGATAATTTCGATATCGTCAATTTCAGAAGCATATTTGATCTTGTGCGTACCTGGAGCTGGATCAATACGCTCACTGATTATCGGAAGTTCATCGGCTTTTCCGGAAGCATGATTCACCCAGTTTTTATACAGCGGAATCGTATGCAGAATCTGTTCTGCCAGCGTAACAGCGGTTCCTGAAGGAGCATCTTTTTTCTGGGTATGATGTATTTCCTCCATAGACACCCGGTATTCAGACTGATGCGCCATCAATTCTGCCAGTTTCTTATTGAGCTCAAAAAATATATTCACCCCTACTGAAAAATTACTGGCATAAAGGAAGGCGCCCTGCTGCTGGAGGCAGTATTCATCAATAGCTTCTTTTTTGTCGAGCCATCCGGTAGAACCGCACACCACGGGAACCTTATATTTCAGGAGGTCCATGATATTGTCAAATGCACTGTGCGGACTCGTAAACTCAATGGCCACGTCGATGGCAGCCAGTTTATCTTCATTGATCTCGTGGCGGTTATCCAGATCAATTTTCAGACCGATGGTATGTCCCCGTTCCAGTGCGATTTTTTCAATAGCCTGGCCCATTTTTCCGTATCCTACAAGTGCAATTTGCAAAATATAATAGTTGAAAGGTTGAAGATAGGTACAAAGATAAGGATGGGTTTCATCGAATCCATAACCGGCCTGGTTTCGCTTTATGGATATCAAACACCAAAGAAAGTCCGGCTGTATTACCAACGCCCAGCTGGTAGGTATTCGCAGGCGTTAACGGTTTAAGTTTCATACTCAGCTCGGGACTAACATCGAACTCTTTCAGGTGAGCATCAACGGTAGCATCCACTACATTAAGTCCCCAGAAAAGCAGGAAAACCAACACGGAATAATCGATGTTTCTACGAAATTCGCGGCGGTAGTTATCTAGGGAGGAGGTGGCGTTATTTTCCACAAAGACACGCAGATAGGGCGCTACTTTATCCCAACTGGCCGTATCTTTTCCAGCGGTTACCTGGTAGGCAAACCGAACCTCCCGATAGGTTTTGATATTGTCAAAAAACACATACCCGGTAATGCCCAGGGCTGCATAGACGATGGGCACTTTCCAGTATTTTCTGTTGTAAACCTGTCCCCATCCTGGCAGGATGGCGGAACGAATGGTTGCTTTACGGGGGTCGTGCGGGACTTTCACTTTTTTAGGTGTGCTATCCTTCACCACAGGGAAACTGTCCGTTTTAAGGGGAATTGTGTCGGTGAAGAACAGATGCAGATCAGGGAAGGGGAGTGAAGCCGTATGGGCAAACCCTTCCACGCCTCCGAAAAAGCCGGAAAATATGAATAAGAATAATGCCAGTCGGAGTCTGCTCATGAATTAATTCACCGTTACACCCATTGCTTCCAGCAGCTTATTGAGTTCCTGGATCGAATAATATTCCAGGGTGATACTGCCATGACCTTTCTTGTTATGACTCATCTTTACTTTCGTGCTGAAATGGGATGCTAAATTATCCTCTATTTTCTTGTATATGGGCGGAAGGCCGGTTTTTGCAGCAGTTTTAACAGCAGGACCTTCTTCCTTGTACATCTTTCTTACCAGTTCTTCCGTTTGCCGTACCGAGAGTCCTTTGTTCTTGATCTCATTGAAAATGTAAAGCTGTTTGTCTACATGGTCCACATTGATCAGCGCACGGGCATGTCCCATACTGATATCGCCATTGCGAACAGCAACCTGGATATCGGGTGGGAGTCGTAGCAGCCGAATATAATTCGCTACCGTACTTCTTTCTTTACCCATACGTTCAGCCACCTGTTCCTGCGTGTAGTTCAATTCATCCATCATGCGCTTGTAACTGAGGCTCACTTCAATGGCGTTCAGGTCTTCCCGCTGAAGATTTTCCAGCAGTGCCAGTTCCAGCAGTTGCTGGTCATCGGCCTGACGGATATAGGCGGGTAAATCTTTTAGGCCTGCAATTTTGGATGCGCGAAAACGTCGCTCTCCGGAAATCAGCCGGTATTTGCCGGATGGCAGTTTGGATACGGTGATCGGCTGAATTATATCATGAATCTTTATGGAAGAGGCGAGTTCATTCAGTGCCTGCTCATCAAAATCACGGCGGGGCTGCTTGGGGTTGGTTTCAATCTGGGTAATCGGAATCCGCGACATAGAAGTTGCCTGCTCTACTACCTGGGGTTTCAACTGTCCCGATGTATTCTTCAGATCAGCATCAATATTCTGTAACAGGGAACGTATTCCTTTGCCTAGTGCGTCTTTTTTATTTGGGTTGGTCATGATATAAAAGTGAGATGTGAAATGTGAGACGTGAAAAGTGAGACGTGAAAAGTGAAATATTTATTCTTCTGCTCCGTCTTCGGTTTCTTCTTCCATTACACGGTCTTCCTGGCTGATACGGGTCATATTGTTTTTCTGGAGAATTTCTTTGGCGAGATTCAGGTAGTTGACGGATCCTTTGCTGTATGCATCATAAAGGATAACGGGTTTTCCAACCGAAGGTGCTTCACTGATACGGGTATTCCGGTGTACAATAGTATTAAATACGAGTTCGTCGAAATGCCGGCGTACTTCACTCACAACCTGGTTACACAACCGCAGGCGGCCATCATACATAGTCATGAGTATACCTTCAATTTCCAGTTCGGGATTCAGGCGGTTCTGAACAATTTTAATGGTGTTCAGTAATTTACCCAGCCCTTCCAATGCAAAAAATTCCGTTTGAACGGGTACGATTACAGAATCAGCGGCGGTAAGCGCATTCACCGTAATGAGGCCAAGAGAGGGAGAACAGTCAATTACTATAAAATCATAGTCGTCCAGCACCGGTCCGAGTATCCCTTTTAATACATTTTCGCGGTTGGGATAATTGATCATTTCAATTTCCGCACCCACCAGGTCAATATGGGAGGGTACCACATCCAGGTGAGGGATATCCGATTTGAGAATCACATCCCGGATTGGCGTCCCGTTCACCATACAGTCGTACAGGCTTTGGGTAATATTATGCAGGTCGAAACCGGTACCGGTAGTGCTGTTTGCCTGTGGATCGGCATCCACCAGCAGGGTACGGAATTCCAGTACCGCAAAACTCGCTGCCAGATTGATGGCCGTGGTGGTTTTGCCTACACCACCTTTTTGATTCGCTACGCCTATGATTC
>CAZJNY010000051.1:0-19361 GCA_964547405.1 uncultured Flavihumibacter sp.
GAAGGGAAGAGGGAGGAAAGTAAGATGGAAGAATGGAAAAGGGAGGAAAGGAAGAGGGAAGAATGGAAGATGGAGGAAAGGAAAAGGGAGGAAGGGAAGAGGGGAGAAGGGAAGAGGGAGGAAGGGAAGATGGAAGAATGGAAGAGGGAGGAAAGGAGGAAAGGAAGAAAGGAGGAAAAAATGATTGACTGCTTTCCGATCTCATTTGTTTTGAAACCACAAACAAAAAAAGTGGGCACCAGACCTCTGGTACCCACTTCTCATTTTGGTATAAATCTTAATTCTCAAATCTTAATTCTTAATTCTCAAATCTTAATTCTTCCTCCTAGTTTTGAACAATAACTTTTAAGACGGTTTCAGTGCCATCCTGTTCTTTTACTTTTAAGTAACAGAGCCCTTTTAGTTGTGCCGGGATGGTAACTTTTACCGCTACATTTTTTTCGAGAACCAGCTGCTGCCATTCAACCAGGCTACCGGATGAATTGTACCAGCTCAAGCTGGAAGTACCACCTGCTACCAATGGCTTTAACCAGAGGAATTGAACAGCGGGATTAGGATAGTGGAATATTCGCTGATTGGATACATTGAATTCAAATGATAGAATATTGGATGGTTCAGATATACAACCAGATTCGGTAACCCGCGCATAGTAGTTACCGTTTGCTGTTGGTTTAAATTCCTGGGAACTGTCTCCGGTTAGCAGTCCATGGATATTATTAGGCTCCAACACATACCATTGGTTACCAAAAGAACTGGATGAGACAAGTATATCTTCCACACGATGGATCTTGGGTGGCACAACAGGTTCCTTTTTCCGGATGCTGATCCATTCGGTTGTATCTGTCCCCAGACAGGCATCCGGATCTGTTGTTGCAATTGTAAAGAGCCGAAGTCTAACTACCTGCTCAAAATCAGTCACAAGAAGTGACGAGTCCATTTTCTTATGTGTTACAGTTGCCGAACCAGGAATTTCTAATTGATACCCTAGCTCCAGTGCTTGTTGAAACTGCTGTACGCTATAGGAAATAGAACTGGAATCATAAGAACAGATCAGACTGTCAAGTTCTGTTATACGTATGTCGGGATTCTGTTTCGCTACGATATTGAGAAGTGTAAGACTATCTGCTATCATTTTTATACAGCTATTTTCAGGCAAGAGTTCCACACGGAATTGCTCCTGGGGCAATAGTCTTTCAAAAGTTTCAGTTAGTCTGTTCCTTCCTGTCTGTTCAATTGAATTCCTGTACCATTTTACCTGGTAATTATCGGTTAATCCGGAAATATTTAGTTTGAGTGGTAACACTGTTGTTTCACAAAAATCCTTCATTCCGATTTCTGAGATGAGGTTCAGGCTAATTGCAGTTTTCTGAACAACTATTTCAATTGGATCACTTGCATACTCACCACAAGCTGTTTTAATTACAAATTGATAGCTGCCTGGCTCAACCGCTTTCAAAGAACTATCCGTGGCACCAGGAATAATTACCTGGTCTTTTTTCCATTCAATGCTATACTTCGATGCAGCAACTATGGATGCTTTAAGAAGTACTGTGTCTCCCAGGCAGAAATAAGGCTTGTCAGCTTGTTTCGTGAGTGTAACAGTTGATACAGTATCCTTGCAATAACCGGATGCATAGGCGCCTATATCAACCGGAGAATAGTCTTTTCTTAAGTTGCTGTCAAGGTCATATAACGGCATGTAAGTACCAGCTGCACCGGACCGGTCTGCTCTGCTCCCTGGCTTAAGGTGAAGATCGATCTGATCTGAATTCCCTACTGTTTGCACAAATAGCGGATCCGCAATAATGGTATTGGTTTCTGGGATACCTTTTTCCCGGATTGCTGTTAATTTCTCCTGTATAAGCTGATCCCATTTGGAATACCAGATATTGTTGTGTGTATGGACGTTTTTTAATGGGTTATAAGGATTAATGGCTATGTCAAGAAATGTCGGGTCTGTTACCCTGTTTAATTCCATTTTGGTATCATTCTGAAAAATATTATTTGAAACGCTGATTTGGAGATAATCATCCCTGCTTACCTCTGGAATGTAGAGATTCGTTCTGTAAATTTTAGCTGGTCCACCACCCAGATAAACACTGTTAAAGTGTACATTCATTGACCGCATGGCTACCAGCTTTATGCCTGTTACTTCGGCTTCAGTTGAGTCTATTAAAGCACCGTTTTTATCATACCCTAAATGGATTAGGTTATTGTGAATCGTAGCGGATCCTTGTTCAACAATAATACCACTCATTATCTGCCTGTTTGCCATGGGGAATTCATTTGGGATAGGATCAATAAGGTGATTCAGTGAGTGGATTTTATTATAAGCAATTTCAGCATGATAAAGTTCTGGAGATGATCCAAAATCTCCTCCAAGGATAAATATACCGGTGTTATAAGGCTCTATGCCCGGACTGTAATTTGTTGAAGTGCCAACCGTTGTTAAAGAATGTATGATGTTGTTTGTAATTGATACTCCCTTTTTGGGTACTCCATGCGACCGAATTCCAATACTGCCCAGTTTGCCCGACAGATTTTTTATGGTATTGTTTGAACAAGTCAGTTGAGTTTGTTCATAATGATATTGTGGATCAAAATTAATACCGGCTAAACTACCTTTTGATGAGCTTATTCCCTGAATGATATTGTTGCTGCACAGAGCGTTTTTACAATCACTTATATTAATCCCTATTGCATCGTTTTCTGAAGTATTAAATGAAGGGTCTTCGGAATTGCCTATTAGATTTTCCCTGATAATTAGGCTATCAATACCACTGGTATTTAAAAGGTACAAACTTCCCCCTTCCTGTAAAAGCTGAATACCGGCAATTATATTTTTTTGTATAACTGCCTTTCTCAATCCTTCCACATCCATTGCCAGTAAATAAGATAAATCCTGTTGAATACTATTTTTGTTTAAAGGATTCCCGATCCTGTTATGTTGAATCAGGTATTCACCTCCGTATATTTTTACCGGTTCAAATCCATTGCCGGAAAACTGTTCAATGGTATTGAAACTTACACTTGAGGACTTTGCTTTTTCAGTCCAATTATTTGTCACTGAAATTATCGCAAGTCTGCTTCGGTCTCTGGATGCCCAATATCCACTCCTTATATCCAGGGCATTACCTCCGATTGTATTACTATCGATTCGAAGATGATCTCCCCTCGACGTTATATAAATGACTGCTCCGTTCGATACAGGGTCAATATCAAATCGAGGTTGATATAACCTGTTATTTACAACTTCAAATCGTTCCCCTGCCCGATGAAATTTTATGAACTCAGTTTTGAATCCCCGGATTATGTTGTTGCGAATTTTATGATTATGGCCCTTTCCTCCATTTTCCAAAACTATGCCTCGCTCACTTAGTACTGTTTCTGCGCCGATAATGTTATTTAATAGTTTAAACTCATTGATTCCATCTACATTAAGTGAGTCATGCTCAAATAAGGACGGACCCCCATAGATAAGACCTTTCTTATTGTTTCTATCTGTACCACTTGCCTCAATACTGCAATTTTGAATTGACCCGTTATCTGCATGGCGAATAAATGCGAGAGCAGGATAGCGATTCCTGGTTTGTTTAAAATGTAATCCTATAGTGGTTGAATTGCCATTTTGTCTACCATCAATAGTGACATTTTTTATGCTGTCAATTAACAAAACGGGTCCGTCAAAGCTGGTATTTACCAATTGAATATCTGCATTCCCAGCCGGACGAATAGTCACTGATTTCAATAACCTGTTTTGAAGAAAAGAATTAAAATAGACGGCTTTGGTTTCACTGGAATAACTATAATCCGGCTGCAGCTCTACTATAACATCAGGCCCAAGATGTTTGATTTGAGCATCTTCAATCATTGCTCCAATTGCCGGATAATCTCCTGGAATTTTTACAATTCCATTGATCATGGGCATAGGCGTTTTTACCTGGATTTTCACAGGTTGGGATACTCGAAATCCATTACTGGCGTATACATAATAGGTATAGGTGGTATCCGGTTGCCTGCCGCTTTCCTGAAATGTGAAAGATTGAGTTGCATTACTTGTATCCCCTTTTAACTGTATGCTGATCTGCTCAGTGCTTTCTGAGGCGGTGGCTCTGGTTAACCAGAATATCCGTTGCTTTTTATTGGTGGCATTCCAGTGTATGGAATAGGTAGCCGGGAAAAGATTGTCCGTTGGAGCTGCCGCAGCCACATCAACCGGAGTCAGGTCTGGTTGAAAACTAAATCGAATACCTCCTGTAAAAACTGAGTTTTCCCGGGTGGCAGTTTTGTCAGTGTAAAATACATCAGGAGCATTTGGATGAATTTCGTTATGAACCCCTGCAACATTGGTGTATCCTTTGATGGTTGCCGAGCAAAACACTTTTCGGGATGAAAACCAGGTGGTAGTAGTTTGGGTTTTGTATCGGAATTCAACTTTCCCGGTTTCTTCTTCCAGTATGGCCTGAACCCTGATCATATCACCCCAGCCATCTCCATCTATATACCATTGTACGATAAACTGACGGTTGGGCGCCGAGCCTTTTATGGAAGAATGACACTCCTGAAATTCACCGTAAAATCCATAAAACGGGGCAATCACGAAAGCCCCCTCCTGGGCTTGGTTCGTTTGAATTAGTCCACCTAATTGTAAGTATCCATAGGCAGAAACACTAAAGTTGCGGAATGTATCCAATCCGGATTGAAACCTGAAGTCATGGGGAAAATTCAATAGCGAACTGGCATTTGTGGCTCCGTTGATTTCAATCCTGGTGGAATCCTCCAGTTTGATTAGAGCAGCTGAATCTTTCTTAATAACATAATTCTGGTTATTCCAAACAGTAGTTTGACCGATAGTGATTAAGGAAGTGGCGGTAAATAGAATATATGCCAGGGTGAATTTTGCAAAAAAACGGATCATGTTTGCCAGGATAAGGTAAAAGTTATCCTCTAACGCCTATCCTCATGCAATATTTTATGTAATTCCCTCAAAAAAAGTGGGCACCAGATCCCTGGTACCCACTTCCCATTCTCTTATAAATCTTAAATCTTAATTCTTAAATCTTACTTCTCAAAACCCTTTCTTCTTCTCCATCGCTTTTTGCATAGGAGTAATTCCTGTGCTTTGTCCGCGTGCAGCCTGCTTGAGTTTATAAAGCTGGAACTTACTTGGCGCAGCAATTGTTCCCCAGCTGTTATTGCTTTCATTGATGTCTGCTGTTTCTTTCATGGGATCCAGCTGAATGGATTTAACTTTCTTATCCTTCACATACACTTTGGTAAAGCGATTCTCATTTTTTCTCCAGATCTGTGCAGGAATGCGATCCACTTCTTTCGTGCCATCTTCAAAGGTGAACTCAACAATCACCGGCATTACCAGTCCGCCTTTGTTGGCAAACGCCACTTCGTAAATATGTTTGTTCGCATACTTCGACTGAATGGCGGCATCTGCCTTTTCAACATTCACATTACTGGGAACTTCGTATGAACTGGTGTCATAAGGCTCCAGCCCACGTGCATATCTCCAGTAGAAATCACGAAGGGTGGTATCGCGATCTGTTTCGAAAACAATGCTCTTGTCTTCCCGGTTGCGGATCTTCGAAATGTCTTCAAACTCGTTTACCTGTGGTTTGGCCAGTTTGATTTTACGCGTTCCGGATCCCTGTGCAGGAAGATCTGCAAATTCAGGTGTCAGGTATTTCACGGTATCAATTGCCTGATCGGTCGCGTCTGTGCTGTAGAACCAGCCTCTCCAGAACCAGTCCAGATCTTCTCCACTTGCATCTTCCATGGTGCGGAACAAATCAGCCGGTGTCGGATGTTTAAATGCCCAGCGACGTGAATACTCTTTAAAAGCAAAATCAAACAACTCTCTGCCCATGATGGTTTCACGTAAAATGTTTAATCCTGTTGCAGGCTTCGAGTAAGCGTTGGGTCCAAATTGAATGATGTTTTCACTGTTGGTCATGATCGGCTCCAGCTGATCCTTGGGAAGTTTCATGTAATCCACAATACCTATAGCGGGTCCGCGGCGACTAGGAAATTTATTATCCCACAACTCTTCTGTCAGGTATTCCACAAAAGTATTCAGACCCTCATCCATCCAGCTCCACTGACGCTCATCACTGTTCACGATCATCGGGAAGAAATTATGTCCCACTTCGTGAATGATTACACCCAGCATTCCATATTTGGTACTCTCACTGTAGGTTCCATCGGGAGCCGTACGTCCGTAGTTGAAACAGATCATCGGGTACTCCATACCGTTAGAAGCTTCCACACTTTGTGCAGTCGGATAAGGATAGGGGATAGAGAATTTGGAATAAGACTTGATGGTATGTGCAACCGCTTTGGTAGAATACGGACGATACAATCCATACGCTTCTTTACCATAAAAACTCATACACATTACCTTCTTGCCTTCTACGTTTGCCGGCATTGCATCCCAAACAAACTTGCGACTGGAAGTCCAGGCAAAATCGCGAACATTATCAGCCTTATAGATCCAGGTTTTTTTTGCCTTGCTCTTGGTTTTTTCCGCTTTTTTTGCTTCCTCCAGGGTTACTATCTCCACCACATCTTTAGCGGTCTGAGCTTTCTGATAGCGGGCCATCTGAGTAGGTGTCAGCACCTGCGCATAGTTCAGACACTCTCCGGTTGAACCTACCATATGGTCGGCGGGAACGGTCATCTGTACCTTGAAGTTGCCAAACGTAAGGGCAAACTCACCCCTGCCGGTAAACTGATGGTTCTGCCAGCCCTGGAAATCACTGTATACGCACAAACGGGGATACCATTGTGTGATGGTAAACAGGTGATTGCCATCCTCCGGAAAGAATTCATAACCACCTCTGCCACCTTCTTTCATACGATCCGTGATCTTGTAATTCCAGTCAATTTTCAGGATGATTTTTTGTCCGGGTTTCAGGGGCGTAGCCAGGTCTACCCGCATCATCGTCTTATTGACAGTATAGCTCATGGGCTTTCCCAATGCATCCGTCAATTTCAGAATGTTTACGCCATTGTCATTCTTTTCCGGCGTAATCCGGTCGATCTGCATATCTACAGTCTGCTTACCCAAACTACTGGGATCCTGGTAGTTAGCATTTTTATCAGAACTGTGTTCATTTTCATCCAGTTGAAACCAGAGATAAGACAGCACATCCGGAGAGTTATTGTAGTAGGTGATGGTTTCACTGCCCGTCAACCGCAGCTTCTCTTCATCCAACTCACATTTGATATCATAATCCGCGCGTTGTTGCCAGTATTTGGGCCCGGGAGCACCACTGGCCGTACGGTATTCATTCGGCGTTGGGAGAATGGTGCCCAACTGCTCGAATTTGTTCCCGTGATTGGAACCGGGGTTGTTTTGAAGGTTCTGGGCCATTGCCGAACCCGACAATAAACCCAGGCATGCAAATAGGAGATTTCTCATTGCTTTGTTATTATTGCTGTTTGTGTTTTATTAAGTAATTCCGGGAACCTGTCCCAGGCGATCTTCAGGGCGAATAACAGAATCAGTAAGGACCAAACCCGGATCCACCATAGTTGAGGAATTTTCAATTGCTCAACAAAAATAAAGGTTAGCACCAAAACAACCGCTACCACTACTAATTGTGCTACTTCAATTCCAAGATTGAAAGCCAGTAAATGACTCGTCAGGTTCTCACCGCCTTCCAGATCGAGCAACAGATTGGCATAGGCCAACCCATGGATCATTCCAAAAAACAGCGCGAAGAAATAAATTACGGGCAATTTCTCCCGTTTTCCATCCGGTTTGAAAAAGAGGTTGATGAGCGCAGTACCGGCTATCGTGAGTGCAATCAAAAATTCGATCCAGGGAACGGATACTGTTACATATCCAAAAACGCTTAATATCAGCGTAAGGCTATGACCAATGGTAAAAGCTGTTACCAGTATGGCCACTTTCTTCCAGTCTTCCAGTTTGTACCGCAGACAAAGTGCAGAAACAAATAATATGTGATCCAACGCATCCCAGGTAAGGATATGTTCTACGCCGAGCCCGAAGTAAAGGTTAAAATCCTGCATAAATTAGTAAGCTACCAAAATAAAACAGAGTTTTGTGCTGAAAAAATAAAAATGTTTAATGGCAGCAATTTTGTTTAAATGGATGCTGGTTTCCTGGATGGGATGGTTGCATCCATTTTATGTTGGCGTTACGGAGATCCAACACAACAAATCTGAAAAAAACCTGGAGATCAGCATCAAATTATTCATTGATGATTTTGAAAAAGGGTTGACTGCCAATTATAATTCCATGGTTGATATCACCACCCCAAAGGATTCCAAAAAGGCCGACTCACTGATATTTAATTATATTCAGAATAATTTTCATTTGAAAGTCAACGGCAAACCGGTTGCCATTGAATATGTTGGTTATGAAAAGGAGCGGGAAGCTGCCTGGTGTTATGTACAGGTGTCCAATATCTCCGATGTCAAACAGATTGAACTGGAAAATTCACTGTTATACAATGTGCTTGATCAGCAGATACATATCATTCACCTCAATGCCAACGGCCAACGTAAAAGCGGAAAAATCATGTATCCGGAACGCAGGTTCAGCATGAATTTTTAGTCCTCATCGTCCATCCCTTCCCGGATATCCTGGGAAATAGTTACCATGATTTTGTCAATACGGAGGGAATCCATATCGATTATTTCAAAGCGGAATCCTTTCCATTCAAGCGTATCGCCGGTATGTGGAATCCGTTCCAGTTTGTGTAAAATAAATCCGGCCAGCGTATTGAATTCCTGTTCGCCCTCATGCATCCAGTCGGTCATTTCAAACCGGGAAAGGAAATCATAGAAAGGAATTTGTGCATCTACGAGATAACTTCCGTCTTCCCGTTTGATTATTTCGTAATCTTCAATATCCGGCTGTGGTAAATCGCCCACAATGGCTTCCAGAATATCATTCAGGGTGATCATTCCCAGCACCGATCCATATTCGTCTACAATAAAACAGGAATGCAGCTGGGTCTCTTTGAATTTCTCCAGTACCCGGTAGGCAGTGTTGTTTTCCGGAACAAACATAGCCGGTTTCATAATGTGTTTGAACAGGGTCAGATCACTGGTGATATACAGGTCTTTAATGGACACTACTCCTTTGATATCATCAATATCGCCATCGCAAATTGGGTAAATGCTGTGCGGTTCTTTTATAATTTTCTCTTTGATGCTCTGTTCGTTGTCATTCACATCAAACCAGACAATATCACTGCGGTGTGTCATCAGGGAGGTAATATTCCGGTCGCCCAGATGAAATACCCGCTCAATGATTTCCTGCTCTGCTTCTTCAATGGTACCCTGTTCTGTTCCCTCACTGATGATCGCTTTGATTTCTTCTTCCGTTACCTGCGAATCATTCGGTTTAACGCCTAATAACCGGGTTAGGAGATAGGTTGATTTACTCAACAGCCAGATAAAAGGATGGGTTGCCAGGCTGATGATTCGCATCGGGCCCGCCGCCAGTTTGGCAATTTTCTCCGGATTGGATAAGCCGATCCGCTTGGGCAGCAATTCGCCGAGTACCATACTGAAATAAGTCAGCACGATTACCACTACAGCTGTTGCAAGCCCATTACTATAAGCGCTCAGCCAGGGAATATTATTAAAGAAAGCAGCTACATCAGTTGTTACGGTATCCCCGGAAAAGATACCCGTTAATATACCGATCAGTGTAATTCCGATCTGGACGGTTGATAAAAATGTATCCGGGTGGTTGGCCAGGGCCAGGGCTTCTTTGGCTCGCAAATCCCCTTTCTGAGCCTGGGCTTCCAATCTTGCTTTTCTGGCAGATACCAGGGCAATCTCTGCCATCGAAAAAAGACCGTTCAATAATATTAATCCAATTATTATAAAGATTTCTAGCATGTCATTTTATTCAGTTCCCGGCCAGTTTCGGAAGGCCAATATATTTATTGAAGATACTACTCATCAGAGATCCTAGCAGAAATCCCAGTAGTCCTCCTGCAAGCACATCCAACGGATAATGCACGGCTACATATACCTGCGCAAAAGCTACCATGCCGGCAAAACCAAAAAGCAGATTAACCCAGCTACCGAGGTATGGACGAAGGGTGGTTGCAACGAATGCAGCAAATCCAAAATGATTGGTTGCGTGAGAAGAGGTAAAGCTGCTGCTGCGGGGGCAATAACGTACAAAAAAACGCAATTGATCCATCATCTCCGGATCACGGCAGGGGCGAAGCCGGATTATATTGTTCTTGATCAGATTACTGCTTACCTGGTCGGTTAAAGCAATGGTACAAATAGCAAATAAAATCCACCACCATCCTTTTCTTCCGAAATTCTGAAGCGCCAGAACAATGAAGAAAAGATACAATGGTATCCAGAAATAGGTTTCCCTCATATGCTGAAACAGAAAGTCCAGCATTGGATATTGCCAGTGGGTGTTGATCTCCGTAAGCAGGTGCTTATCCCATTCCACCAGCCGGTTAAAAAATTCCATATTTGTTACAACTTACACAAAAATAGGTAGTTAGCAAGAATAAAACCGGCATGTTCAAATAATTGCGAAATTCGCGGGCATGTTTCGTTTGTCCCCCCATCTGCGATGGATTTTACTGGTGGTAGTTTTTCTGCTTTTCACCATGTCACTGGCCAGGGTGTTTACCTGGATGGTTTTTGCCATACCGGGACAGGAACCTGCTCCCAATACCCCGGTTTTCTGGTTGGGCTTGCGGTATGATTTTCGACTGGCAGCAAGTATTGGCCTGGTATTATTACTTGCCGGACTCGTTCCCCAACTCAACCCGTTTAAAAACAAGGGGGCCAGAAAAGGCTGGACCTGGATACTTGGTTTCGTTTTTCTCCTGTTGATTTTCTTTTATATCATTGACTTTCTGCATTTCCGATACCTTAATCAGCGCTTGAATGCCAGTGCGCTAAGTTTTTTGCAGGATGCCGGTATTTCCGCCAGTATGGTTTGGCAAACCTATCCGGTATTGCAACTGCTGCTGGCCATACTCGTACTTACCTGGCTGATGCTACTGACATTAAAACTGATTTTTCGCTGGACGGATAAACCGGTTCCCGCGGTGGCAAATCCTTATCGGTGGATTCATCCCCTGCTTCTTTTTTTTCTATTTGCAATAGGTATTTTCGGCAGGGTCGGACAGTATCCGCTTCGCTGGAGCGATGCCTTCAATCTTGGATCCGATTTCAGAGCCAATATCGCTTTAAATCCAATTCAGTCATTTTTCAGTTCCTTCAGTTTCAGAACATCCGCCTATGACCTAAACCAGGTCAGGGCGAGTTATAACCAGATGGCCGACTGGCTGCAGGTCTCCAATAAAGACAGCATACGGTTAAATTTCACAAGGGATGTTGAGCCGGATAGTGTGGCCAACTGGTCGGGATCAACCACTCCCAATGTTATCCTGGTTATCTGTGAAAGCTTTAGCGGATATAAAAGCTCGATGTGGGGCAATCCGCTGAATACCACCCCTTATTTTGCTGAACTCTGCCGAAACGGATTGTTTTTTGATAACTGCTTTACCCCAACTATTGCAACAGCCCGTGGGGTATGGGCTACCCTCACTGGCATTCCGGATGTGGAGCTGGTAAAAACTTCGAGCCGCAACCCAATGATGGTGGATCAGCACATGATTATCAACGATTTCAGGGAGCATAGTAAATATTATTTTATTGGTGGCAGTACCAGTTGGGCGAATATTCAGGGCATCCTGAAAAATAATATTGCCGGACTGAGAATTTTCGAAGAACAGGATTATGATGCACCCAAAGTGGATGTTTGGGGAATCAGCGATAAACAGTTGTTTTTACAGGCGGATAAAATTCTTCAGAAAGAACAGCATCCTTTTTTTGCAGTTATTCAAACGGCCGATAATCATCGTCCATATACCATTCCGGAGGAGGATCGCGAAGCGCTTGCAGTGGTCAATTTTCCTCTCGACAGCTTACGCAAATATGGCTTTGAATCCAATGAGGAATTGAATGCATTTCGGTATACGGATTATTCATTCAAAGCATTCATGGAGCAGGCAAAAAAATCGGCTTATTTTGAGAATACGCTGTTTGTGTTTGTAGGGGATCATGGAATTGCTGGAAATGCAGGTCCTTTATTTCCGGACTCTTGGACAAAAAATTCCTTGTCGTCCAATCATGTGCCATTACTTTTTTACGCTCCCGGAAAAATTCCTGTAAAAAGAGTGAATGATATTGCTTCGCAGGTGGATGTGTTGCCAACCATTGCTGGTTTAGCCAATATCAGTTACCGGAATACCACGCTGGGCCGTGATCTTGCCAGTCAGCATTTCACTGGCCGGGGAGACCAGAGCCGGGCCTTTATTCTGGATATCAATAACAAGAACAGGGGGATTATTTATAACCAGTTCTATTATTCAAAATCCCTTCAGGGAGGAATTGAAACAGTTTCCTGGGCCGATTTCAATAACGAGCAGAATAAACCGGATCCATCTACTGACTGGTACGAATGGTGGTCGAGGGCCTATTTTGAAACTGCCCGCTACCTGCTGCTTACCAATAAAAAAACAGCCATTAAATAGGGGGCAGAAACTTTTTGGCCAGTACGATCATGCGAGGCGATTTTTTCACATCATAATGTCCGAAGAAATAATCACCGTAAACTTCCTGTACCTGCAAATCATGAAAGGCCAGCATGTCTGTCATATCACCGAGTGAATACTTGGCTACCTGTTCTGTAAATACAAGTGGTTCGATGAGATCTTCATCCATGATCTCAATTTTTTTGTGAAAATGGGTTTCATCAAACCATTTGGTAATAAAGAATTTTACACCTTCCAGTTCTTCTTCCCTGGCATGCTCCAGGTGGTTTTCGGTGTAATGTGCATTCAGGTAATCTATCACTACAATGCCACCTGGCTTTACCGCATTCGCAATGGTTCGGATGGCATTATAATTCTCTCTTTCCGTTCTGAAATATCCGATACTGGTAAAGAAATTGAAAGCGTAATCGAAATAATTTACCCAGAAGGGCAACCGCATATCATGCAAATAAAAATGCAGGTTATCGGAAGCATGTTGTTGCGCCGAATTTATAGCCCGGGGCGAGAGGTCAATACCCGTAACATCAAATCCTTTGGCAGCAAGTTGCCGGGCATGACGTCCACTTCCGCAGGCAATATCAAGCAGCTTCTTACCGTCAGCAGGCAGTTTCAGGTGATCAATAAGGCGATCTACAAATGCATCCGCTTCCTTTTCATCCCGCTGGTGATACAGTACCGGGTAATAGGGTGAGTCGAACCATTTTTCGAACCATTCTCCCGCTGCCATTTGAAAATTTTTATCAAATGTAATCGGAGCTGGTCAAATTTTGATAAATCTTCAGCAAATAGGCTGCTCACCAAAAAGCAGAAACGCTTATTTTTGACCCATAAACCTTTGAACCGTGGCATTGATAAAAAGTATTTCTGGAATTAGAGGAACGATCGGCGGTACCCCTTCTGAAAATTTAACCCCTCTTGATATTGTTCGTTTCGGTGCTGCCTATGGCAGTGTGTTATTGGAGCAGCAAAAAACGCCCAAAGTAGTTATCGGCAGGGATGGCCGGATTTCTGGTGAAATGGTAAGCCAGTTATTATCTCAAACCCTTGTTGGACTTGGAATTCAGGTTGTTGACCTTGGACTGAGTACTACCCCTACCGTAGAAATGGCGGTTGTTTGGGAAAAGGCGGATGGCGGAATTATTCTCACAGCCAGCCACAACCCGAAAGAGTGGAATGCATTAAAACTACTGAATAGTGCCGGTGAATTTATTTCTGCAGAAGCAGGTGAGCGGGTACTGGAATTGGCAGCCAGTGAGAAGTTTCAATTTGCACCGGTTGATAAACTGGGGACCATTACTCCCAATAACAGTTATTTCGATAAGCATATCCAGGCAGTACTTGACTACCCGCTGGTGAACCGGGAAGCCATCGCGAAAAAACAATTCAAGGTGGTGGTGGATACGATCAATTCTACCGGTGCCCTGGTGCTGCCACAATTGTTAAAGGCTCTGGGTGTGGAAGAAGTGATCGTACTGAATGAAGAAGTAAACGGAAAGTTTGCACACAATCCGGAGCCCCTTCCTGAAAATCTATCCGGTTTAAGTGCGGAAGTTAAGAAACAGGGGGCAGCACTTGGTATTGCAGTAGACCCGGATGTAGATCGCCTCTGCTTCGTTTGCGAAGATGGAACTATGTTTGGTGAAGAATTTACACTGGTTGCAGTAGCTGATTATATACTTTCTCACCGCAAGGGCAATACGGTTTCCAATATGTCTTCTACCAAGGCACTGAAAGAAGTGACCCTGCAGCATGGGGGCGAGTATTTCCCCTCCGCCGTTGGCGAAGTGAACGTGGTAAAGAAAATGAAAGAAGTAAATGCCGTAATCGGTGGTGAAGGAAACGGGGGAATTATTGTTCCTGATTTTCATTACGGACGGGATGCACTCATCGGCATTGGCCTTTTCCTGAGTGCGCTGGCCGGGCATAAAAATGGTATCAAATCATTCCGTAACAGATATCCGGATTATTTTATTTCCAAGAATAAAATTGAACTGGAGAAGGGAATCAATGTGAAGGAAATTTTTGAAAAAATCCAGAAGAAATACAAAAAACAACCCATTAATACGGAAGATGGACTGAAAATCGAGTTTGAGTCCGACTGGGTGCATCTTCGTACCTCCAACACCGAACCCATTATCCGGATTTATGCGGAAAGTAATTTTGAAACTACGGCCAATAATATCGCGTTGCGCCTGATGCAGGATATTAAAGAATTTATTCAGTAAACCGGAATACGGTTAAGTCAGAATTATTTTGGAAATTTGCGGCTCGCTGGTAACAGCGGGCTTTTTTTATTAAACTAATTACTGTGCAACGCATCTACCTGGATAATGCAGCTACCACTTCGCTGGATCCGACAGTGCTGGAGGCAATGATGCCTTATCTGACTGAAAAATTCGGGAATCCATCCTCCATTTATTCCTATGGCAGGGAAAGCCGCCTGGCGATAGAAACTGCCAGAAAATCGGTAGCCAAACTATTGGGTGCTCATCCGGCGGAGATCTTTTTTACATCCGGCGGCACCGAAAGCAGCAATACAGCCATCCATGCTGCTATCTGTGACCTGGGCTGCACACATATTATCAGTTCGCCCCTTGAACATCATGCCACCTTACATACGGTTGAATTTTTTCAAAAAAACCGCGGTATTCCCGTAAGCTGGATCAGGGTGTTGCCAGATGGTCATGTGGATATTAGCCACCTCCGGGAATTGCTGGCTGCTCATGATGGAAAATCGTTGGTAACCCTGATGCATGCCAACAATGAGATAGGTAATCTGACGGATATTCACCAGGTTGGCGAAATATGCAAGGAGTTCAATGCCATTTTTCATTCCGATACGGTTCAAACAGTTGGCCATTATCCCTTTGATCTGCGCAATACACCTGTACATTTTATCACTGGAGCCGGACATAAATTCCATGGACCAAAGGGTGTGGGGATTTTGTACATCAATGAAAATGTACAGATCAAACCATTTATTCACGGTGGATCGCAGGAACGCAACATGCGGGCGGGTACGGAAAACCTCTATGGTATTGTCGGGTTTGCCAAAGCGCTGGAACTGGCGATGGCGAACTATGAAAAAGACAGTGTTTATATAGCGGGATTGAAATCCTATATGGCGCAGCAATTGCTGAAAGAAATTCCGGAGACTTCTTTAAATGGCGATTCCTTTGGCAAGAGTTTGTATACCGTCCTAAATGTGGCATTTCCGAAAACGGAGAAATCAGAAATGCTGCTCTTTAATCTTGATATCAGTGGTATCTGTGCTTCCGGTGGCAGTGCCTGTACCAGTGGTGCTGATTTGGGTTCCCATGTGATTCGGGCTTTTAACAATGATCCCAATAAAGTAGCGGTTCGTTTTTCCTTCAGCAAGCATACTACCCGTGAAGAAATTGACCAGGTTATTTCGAAACTGAAGGGAATGTTTTGAGTATCCGGAACAGTAATTCCGGTTCGTTGGTCGTAATCATGGGAAATCCCTTTTCCAGAAAATAAAGAAGCGTTTTTTCATCGTTTACTGTCCAGACGTTGAGGACCATGTTGTTTTTCCGGGCATCTGCTATCCAGTTTTCATTTTTTTGAAAAACGGAATAATGATAATCCAATCCGGGCATGCCGTCTTTCTTCAAGTCGTCCGGTGATTTATTGCCATTCAGGAACTGGAGATGCGCGGATGGATCCAGTTGCTGCACGGTCAGCAGGATAGTATAATCAAAACTGATATAATTAACCCATGCCTGGGCTCCCAATTCATGCACTAATTCCACTGTCTTACGGGCACGGATAGCCGCACGTTCAGCGCCTTTGTCCGTTGGTTTGATCTCAACAATCAGTTTGGTGCCATATTGTTTCATTCCCTCTTCCAGGTAGGAGCGAAGCGTTGGAAGCAGTTCTCCATTATCCAGTCTGTCTTTGGCTAATTCTGCATAAGTATAGGCTTCAATTTCCTTCCCTTTAAAATGTGCATCATGATTTACCACCAGACTATCATCTTTTGTCATATGCACATCAAATTCAGAACCTGCACATCCCAGTTTTATAGCCTGCTGCAGGGCTTTGATGGAGTTTTCAGTGGTCGGTAATGTTTTCCAGGCGCCCCTGTGCGCAATTACCGGATTTGCATGAAACTGGTGGTGCAGTATCCGGAAACTTTTCGTTTCGGTCTGGCCGTTGTGTATATAAGAAAGTTGTACGGTGAGTTCTTTTTTATCCTGTATTGCACGTTCTCCTTTTCGGGTAAGCAGAAGTCGTTCTTTCTTCCAGGTAAAATACTCATTGCCGGAAACTACCTGTACCTTTTCTACAGGCCCATTCAGGACTTGTCCTATTTCCGCTTTGCCGTTATAGGTATAGTTTGAAAGTGTAATCATTCCATTACCGGGTGCTGCGTTACCTGCCATGGAAAATACAGCCAGGGTAACTGCCAGGAGAATAATTTTCATAACCACAAGTTAACCAATCAGCGGATCATGTTTTTGATTTCCTGCAATTTTAATAGGGCTTCTACCGGTGTAAGCCGGTTAATATCCAGTCCTTCCAGTAAACTGCGGATCGTTTCAAATGTCTGACTGTGCACATCAAAGATGGAGAGCTGCATTTTGGGCCCGCCGATTTCTTTTACTTTTTCATCCAGTGAAACAACCATTGGTGTATTCTTGTCTGCCGACTGAATATGCTGTGTTTCAAGTTGCGATAAGATTTCATTGGCCCTGCGGATCAGCGATGCTGGCATGCCCGCCATTCTTGCCACATGTATACCAAAACTGTGCGTACTTCCTCCGGGTGCCAGTTTGCGCAGAAAGATGATTTTATTACCGACTTCTTTATTGGTGATATGATAGTTCCGAACCCGCTCCAGGTTGTTCTCGAGTTCATTCAATTCATGATAATGGGTGGCGAATAAGGTAAGCGGCTGTTCGGGAATCTGGTGTAAATGTTCCACCATACTCCAGGCAATGGAAATACCATCGTAAGTGGATGTACCTCTTCCTATTTCATCCAGCAGGATCAGGCTGCGGGCTGTAACGTTATTCAGAATGCTGGCCGTTTCATTCATTTCCACCATAAAAGTGGATTCTCCGCCACTTAAATTATCTGAAGCGCCCACCCTCGTAAATATTTTATCTGTCAGTGGTAAGCTGGCCCTGGTGGCCGGTACAAAACTTCCCATATGCGCCATCAGGGTAATCAAAGCTACCTGGCGGAGCAGGGCGCTTTTACCCGACATATTGGGACCAGTCAGAATGATTACCTGCTGTTCCGTTTTATTTAAGGTGATGGTATTGGAAACATACTGGTCTCCCGGATTGAGGTATCTTTCGATAACCGGGTGCCTGCCTTCTTCGATGTACAGGTCAACCTGCTCTGTAAGCTCAGGTTTTTTATAACCGAACTGAATGGCATTGTTGGCAAAACAGATCAGGCAGTCCAGGGTTGCCAGTATATTACCATTGGTTTGAATGGGAGCCAGAAAATCCTGCAATTCATTCAGCAGGGATTCGAAAATAGAAAATTCAAGTGCCAGGATTTTATCTTCTGCCCCGGTTATTTTTTCCTCGTATTCTTTCAGTTCCGGTGTAATATATCGTTCCGCATTAGCCAGGGTCTGTTTTCTTGTCCAGCTATCCGGTACTTTATTCTTGTGTGTATTGGTTACTTCCAGATAATATCCAAAAACATTGTTGAAACCAATTTTGAGCGATGGTATCCCTGTTTTCGCAGCTTCTTCCTGTTGGAGTTTCACCAGGTATTCCTTTCCCGTACTGGCGATGGATCGCAATTCATCAAGTTCCGTATGCACGCCATCTGCTATATAATTCCCCTTGGCAGTAGTGGGAGCAGGGTTCTCCATTAGCTGCTTCAGAATTTTTTCTGCGATATAGGTGCAGGGATTCAATGCATTGGTCAGTCTGCGCAGGTAGTCATTACCGGTATCCGAACTGGCTTCCTGAATTTCTTTTACCTGCTGCAATCCTTTTGCCAGGTGAATCAGTTCCCTGGGACCAATCTTTTTTAATGGAATCTTGCTTACCAGACGTTCTACATCCCCGCATAATTTAATGCGATGGCTGGTCTGATTTCTCTCGTCCACCCGGCCAATAAAATATTCTACCAATCCCAGGCGCTCCTGGATTCTTGTAAGATCTTTCAAGGGAAATACCATCCATCTTTTCAGTAAGCGCGCACCCATCGGAGATACGGTATGATCCAGCACTTTCAACAGCGAGTGTGCCTCACTGTTAGGTGCGCCCAGCAGTTCCAGGTTCCGGATCGTGAAGCGGTCCATCCATAAAAAATCATCCCGGTCGATTCGCTGCATGGAGGAAATATGCTGCAGGTTCGGATGTTCCGTATCCCGTAAATAATGCAGGATGGAACCGGCTGCAATGAGTCCCATAGGCAATTCCTCCACTCCAAACCCTTTCAGTGAATGTGTTTGAAAATGCTTCAGGAGTGTTTCCTGTGCATAGGTATCCTGGAAAATCCATTCATCCAGGGTATAGGTATAAAACCGGCTGCCAAAGTTTTCCTTGAATGTTTTGAGCCGGTTGCGCTGGAACAATACTTCAGCCGGCTGGAAACTTTGAAGTAGTTTATCGGCGTATTCACGATCTCCCTGTGCAAGGAAAAATTCGCCGGTCGAAATATCCAGGAAAGCAATGCCAAACTGGTCCTGCTCGGCAAAGTATAAGGCACCCAGGAAATTGTTACTATGATGCTCCAGTAGCTTTTCATTGGTGGTGGTTCCCGGGGTAACCATCTCCG
>CAZJNY010000052.1:0-19068 GCA_964547405.1 uncultured Flavihumibacter sp.
TCATAGATCATCATGTTCAGGATATTGTAAATGCCAAAGCCGGCCACCACCAGCAATGTAATACCTACTGCATACGAAATGATATTCCTGACCGAAGTGCCTGTTTCAAATTGTGAATTCGCGGTTTGAATATCTTCTGCGTCGATCTCGAATACCTTATTGAATTCTTTTGCAAGTTTGGGAGCCTGGTTGATATCAGTAAGTTTTACCTGGATATCAGTTATATAGTTATTGGATTTGCCCATGATTTTCTGCACAGTTTTGATGGAAGCAAAGCTTTGGGTTTTATCCAGTTCCTGCAAACCGGATTGAAAATGTCCTACCACTTTTAACCGGAACTGTTCTCCCTGCGAAGTGGTTAATTGTACGATATCACCGATGTCTGCCAGCAGTTTATCAGCCAGCCCTTTTCCCAATATGATGCTGTTTGAAACATTTTTGAGATCCGCTGCCTGTCCCTTTACTACATAATCCGTAAAGAAAAACAACCTGGATTCCGCCTCTACATCGATGCCATATACAACTCCGGTTATTTCGAGGTTGCCTTCATTGAAAAAAACCGGACTGGTAATTTTAGGTGCTAAGCCCAATACCCGGGGATCCTGCGCAATGCGTTCCATAATCGCACCACTATTATAAATTTCCTGCCGGCTATTCCCGGATTTGATCGATCGCACCATATGATAATGTGAACGATAGCCAGGGGCTTTCTGAATGGGCTGAATACTGTCAGGCCGGATCTCATTAAACAATCTTACATGGGGCGTACGGTTGATAACGAGGCCGTCTAATAATTTATTCAGTCCCGTCATAAAACTTAACAACGTGATGAACATGGTGATGCTAAAGGTTACACCAATCGCAGCAACCAGGGTTTGTTTCCATCGCGCCATCAGGAGGGAATAGGCGATCTGTATGATGAGTCGCGTATTCATTTTAGCGGATCAAGTAGTTTATCAGTGGCTGAAATGCCTTCCAGAATTTCCACTTTTTTATAATCTTTCAATCCGGTTACCACTTTGCGTTTTTCTTTATTTTCCAGTAACACAAAGGAATCCTGTACCAGGTAATTACGCGGGATCGTGAGTGTTTTCTCTTTGGTTTGGATAATGATATTGGCTTCGGCAGTTAAATTCGGATAGAGTTGTTCCGGTGCTTTTTCAAATCGTGCTTCCACCAGGAAGCTGCGGGTTCGTTCATCCATGATTGGATCCATTCGGGTAAGTACGGCTTCGAAGACCTGCCCTTTGTAACTGTCCAGTTGTACAATTACTTTTTGTCCGGTTTTAATTTTCGCAATATCGTATTCATCCACCAGCAGTTCAATCAGAAAATCAGAAGCTGCTCCCAGGGTGGCGATGGGCTGTTGCGGATTGACGGTTTCTCCTTTTTCTTTCAGCAGTTTATATACTTTGCCATCCGACTCACTTTTGATGATATAATCTTTTTGTTGCTGGCTGCTGATTTCAACCTGCTTTCGGGCCTGCTCTGCATTGAACCGGATCTGTCTTTCCAGTTCACTATACCTGCGCCGGTTCGCTTCCAGGTTGCTGGCTGCATTTTCCATCGCAAGTTTCCGCTGGTCCAGTTCATTACGGGTGCCAATTCCCTGGTTCCATAATTCCTGCTGACGTTTATAAAGGGAGGAATCTGTTTTGTATTTGCTGGCAGCATAATCAAGAGCAGCTTTCAGTTCGCTCAACCGGTTGCGATTGTTTTCTTCTGCCGCAAATCCAGCCGATAAGCGGGCATTTTCCAGGTTGAGCTGTACCAGGTCATTGTTGATTTTATAAATCGGACTGCCTTTTTTAACCAGATCGCCTTCCTTCACCAATACGGCTTCGATAATTCCACTTACGGTGGAGTACAGTTGATACTGGTTGATTGTTTTGATGGTGCCGGAGGCATATACCGATTCGGTAATAGCTTCTTCTGTGGGCTGTAGGAGCTTTTCTTGTTGGGAACAAGCAGAAAATAAGAACAGCAGTAAAAATAGAAATGCCGGAAAAGGAAGTAGTTTCATGCTATCCGGGAAATTTGTGTGGTTAAAATTACTCTTCCTTTCTAAATCATGGCCATGTTTTTACCAAATCTGCTGCTGCTTGGAATGTTTTTATCCGAGCCGATGGTGTCTCAACAAGTTTTAGATACCCAAATCAATACCACTGGTTATGAACGTGATCTTGCCATTTCTCCGGATGGGAGGGAAGTTTTTTTCACGCGCCAGGGTACTGACTGGAAGGAACAAACGATCTGGCAGTTGACAAAACAGGCGGATGGCAGTTGGTCAAGTGCAAAACCGGCTCCGTTCAGTGGGGTATATCGTGATTTGGAACCATTTTTCTCGCCGGATGGGAAGCGCCTTTTTTTTGCTTCGGCCAGGCCAAAACCCAATAGGGAAGGAACTGATGTTGATATCTGGATGGTGGAGCAATTGGCTGGGGGCTGGTCGGAGCCCATTCACCTGGGACCCGCTATCAATTCTGAAAAGGATGAATACTATCCGTCTGTTACAGCTGACGGTCATCTTTATTTCACCTCCGAGCGGGAAGGCGGACCGGGTAAGGAGGATATTTATCGGGCGGAATATTCCAATGGCAACTGGTTAACGGCCAGGCCACTGGATGAAGGTGTAAATTCTGCCTATTATGAATTCAATGCCTATGTTTCGTCGGATGAATCCCTGTTGATTTTTACTTCCTATGGAAGATCGGATGATACAGGGCGGGGTGATCTGTATATCAGTAAAAGAAATACGGATGGAAGCTGGGCGCCTGCTAAAAACCTGAAGGCTGCCAATTCCACCGATCTGGATTATTGTCCCTTTGTGTCTCCGGATGGTAAAACGCTCTACTACACCAGTGAAAAGGCAGGCAAAAAAAATGGCAACATTTATATGTTGCCACTCTTCGAGACCCTGAAATGTCTATTATAAATTCTCAGACTGAATTAAATACTGTGTAGAGTATTGCTTTCCACAAGTGAAACGCACAACGTATACACCAGCAGCCAGAGATTTGGTGTTCAGGTCCATCTGAACGCCATTAGAAGTATCGGTAATTTTTTTGATCAGTTCGCCTTTTTCATTGAAGATCTCCACACCGATCTGCTTTTGCTGCCAGGCCAGGGGAGTCAGCAACATAGTAGAACCTGTTTGAGGATCGATGGTCAGTTCGGTTGGTATGAAGTCATCTTTCTTATCCATCGCTACCATCTTAACTGATGAGTATTCGAAATTTCCCTGCATGTCGCGGGTACGAAGGCGATAGAAAACTGCACCCATGGTAGTAGCTGCTTTGCTTTCGTCTTTGAACTGGTACAGTCCAGCTTTTGGCATATTGGCACGATTGAAACGTGCTACTTCGCGGAATACTTCACCATCAACACTTTTTTCGATACTGATATCCTGCAATTTTTCCTGAGTAGGGCAAGACCAGGCCAGTTCAATCAGGTCGGTTTGCATACGTGCCTGGAAACCTACGATATGGGGCATGTAAACAGTAGCCATATCAGGAGTTGTATTCTTCAGTTCGATTTTATATTGTGCGCGACCTGCCCAGTCATTGTTATTGCGGTTAACACCGATCTTAACACGGATGGTCGTGATGTTTTTGTTTACGATGCTGATTTTTTCGCTGCTGGTATTTTGCTTTCCCCATTTGTTCTCAGCACGGTATCCGCTGTTTGCAGCAGAGATCATCAGTGAAGTGATTTCATTATCATACACCACTTTGCTACCGTATCCGAGGTAACACTCAGCAAATTCGTGTGCAGCTCCGTAGTTATTCAGACCGGAAACCGAAGTTGTGATTTCAGGCATGCTGTAACCATTGGGCTGATCCAGTGGCTGGTTGTTGTTTACAAAGGTGAAACTGAATTCGATCCAGGAAGGACCATTGATGCCTGCATATTCAACTTCCGGCTGAAATACAGAAGCATTATTATTGGTATTGTGATGCAGTTGCTTCAGCACTACACCAGGAGTGATATTTTCAATTTTAACGATACAATCGGCTTCTGCTTTTCCGAATGCATTCTTCGTAACAGAAGAGAAACGATACATGGCACCCCGCTGACCGGCTGCGCCACTTTCCAGTTTATAGTTGGTGAAAGAGATATCCTGTGCGGATACTTCTGTTGTGAAGAAGGTTGTGAGGAACACCAGCAAAAAAAGGTACGACGTTTTCATAATTCTACTTTGGGGGGTGATGCTGGTTTTCTTAGGATTCTGATTTTTTTGTTCTAAGTGGTTTTTTGTAGGCATCCTGGATTTGCGATCAACAATACAAAGATCATCACGGACTTCGGAAAATACAAGTAGGTATGGGGTTTTTTCGATAATTGGGCCAAAAACGCAAGTGTTTGTCCTCGAATCACGGTTTTTTGGAACATTTATTCGTATAATTCCTATGTTGGCTTGGGAGTTTTCCGGACTTTTGAAGCTAAACCACACTCCATATAAACACCTAGTGCAGAAAATACGGAGTGTTTCAGTAATCCACTTAGCAGCTAAGTAGTTGCCTTATTTTTGTCTATGTTTAAAGAGAACCCGCTTCCTATTATATTATTTAGTATCGCAGTTATTGGCGCTACTGCCTTCATGCAATACCAGCAGCCGGAGTATAGCTTTTTTGATGGTGGTTATATCATTGCCATCCTCCTTACAATCTTTTTAAAAGATGATCTGTATACCCGCATATTCGGTATAACCGGACTGGTATTCACTGTTATCTCCATCTATTATCCCAATGCTGCAGAGCCAACCGTGCAAATCTGGTTGCAGCACATTTTTTCCGCAGTCGTAATTGTAATGACGATGACGCTGGTTATTTATCTCAAACGGTTGTACCGTAGCCTGGAACGCGAAGAGCGACAGGTTACGGCACTTTTTGAATACGCAACAGAAGGGATTGTGCTTACCAATGGACGCGGACAAATCATTTTGGTGAATCCGGAAGCAGAACGATTGTTTGGATACGAGAAACATGATTTGCTGGGACAAACCATTGAACTGCTGATCCCGCAGCGTTTTCACAGCAGGCATGAACATTCCCGATCGAATTTCTATAAAAATCCCGGTAACCGGAAAATGGGACAGGGCAGAGACCTCTTTGCAAAACGTAAAGACGGTTCTGAATTTCCGGTTGAAATCAGTCTGAGTCATTTCAGCGACAAGAAAGGGCAATATGTGATTGCTTTCATCATTGATATCACCCAACGGAAAGAAGCCGAGAAAAAATTGTTGCAGCAGAAATCTCAATTGGAAAGTATCACAAATGATGTCCGGAAGCTGAATACTGAACTGGAAACCAAGGTCGAAGAACGTACGCTTATTTTGAAAGAAGCCCTGCATGAGCTGGAGCGTTCACAACTGGAATTGGAAGAAGCGCTGAACAAGGAAAAAGAATTGAATGAAATTAAGTCGCGGTTTGTATCAATGGCATCCCACGAATTCAGAACTCCCTTGAGTACGATTCTGTCCTCTGCTACATTAATCAGCCGATACCAGGCGGGAGAAGAACAGCCGCAACGCGACAAACACGTAAAGCGGGTGAAAGATGCTGTTAAACACCTCAATGATTTGCTGGAAGATTTTCTCTCCTTTGGAAAGCTGGAAGAAGGAAAAGTAGAAACCAAGCTGGAACCCGTAAATCTCACTCAATTGCTGGAAGAAGTTGAGGATGAACTGAAACCCTCCATGAAAGAAGGACAGGTTTTCAAACAGGAGCTGGCCGATTCGCTGGTTTGTATTACTGATAAACGATTGATGAAGCATACGCTGATCAATATTCTTAGCAATGCCATAAAATTTTCTGATCCGGGTAAACCGATTTATATCACCATGGAGCAGCAAAACGGGCGCTTACTCATCACTGTTAAGGATGAGGGAATAGGAATTGCAAAAGAGGATCAGGATTATCTGTTTGACAGCTTTTTCCGTGCCAAGAATGCCTTTAATATTCAGGGAACCGGACTGGGGCTGCACATTGTTAAGCGATACATGAACCTGCTGGGAGGTGATATCCGTTTTGAAAGTGAATTGAACGAAGGAACAACCGTATCTGTTTCTGTTCCCTGCAAGGCTTGAAATTAATGGCAGTCAATAGCGGCGCCTCTGGCTGACTCCAGCACCGGGCTTATATAAGGAATCCCGAGGTTCAAACCTCTGAGGATGAGCAATACGCCCATCACTGCAATTACATAAGGAGTCAGTTGTTTCATGCGGTTCCGGAGACTGATACTGGCAAGATGTCCAAACCAGTTGAGTGCTAATAATGCCGGCAAAGTTCCGAAACCAAAAGCCGCCATAAATACGATTCCGTCTGCCAGCTGGTTGGTACTTAAAGCACCAGCGATAGCAAGGTAAACCATTCCGCAGGGTAATAATCCATTGGCCATACCTAACAGGAAGTAACTACCTGACCGTTGGTCGCTTAGCAGTTTGCTCATGGTGTTCAATAGCCTGGATTGCAAGCGGTTGATCCAGCCTGGCTGGATTCTGGATTTCTGCCGGATATATTGAATTAATAAGAACAGTACCAATATGCCCAGGATAATGGAAAACCAGCGCTGAAATCCGGCCAGGTAAACCTGCCTGCCCAGTAAACCAAAAATAGCGCCCAAAACACTGTAGGTAAAGATTCTTCCCAGGTGATAACTTAGGGAAGATCCCATCCGGAGCAGCGGTGAGAGATGCTGTACCGGAAGCGCAAAAGCGATAGGGCCACACATTCCCACGCAGTGAAAACTGCTGATGAGTCCGAGACTAACTGCGCCTATGATCAGTTCCCATGCCATTACTGAAGATTCATAAATTTTTCCTGGTAATACGATGTATCATTCGCCTGCCAGCTGACCCGCACTTTATAAGCGGCAGGAAGGATGTTTTTCCCGATTGCGATCTGCTGTTTTCCGTTGGAGTCTGGTTGCAAATCAAGGACATTGTCTTTATCTGCATCAGCGGGACAGTAAAAAACAATTTTTCCGGATTGAATCCTGCCGTTCATTTCGGCAGGAAGCTGTAACTGAAGTACCCGGTCGCGGTAGTTGAACTGTATCTCTGAGCTAAGTGCAGCTGCATTGTTTCGCGCATCAATTACCTGCTGATAAGCCAGTTCTTCCTTGTAATAATCTTTTGAAACTAATTGAAATTCGGTCTTCAGGCTCATATAGATAAGGGTACCCATCAGCAATCCGAATGCGATAAAAACAAGTACCAGTTTATGTCCAAAATTAAGTGCCATAGTTATTGAGTTACGGGTCCCAGGAATGTTGTTTTAATCTGATCGATGCGTTCATTACCGCGGTAGAGTCCCAGTTGCAGAATCGTTTTTCTGTCCTGGATGGCTGTGCGTGGCAGTACGATAAAAAAGGAGCCGGATCCCTGTCCTTCTGTTTTCACGTGGATCGGTCCGCCACCTATGATTTCCACCTTGCCCTGTTGTCCTTCGAGTTTAACTGTCAGTGGTACTTCCTCCATTGTTTTGTTGGCCACTTTAATGTTGTACAGGTTTGATATGCTATCTGTTCCTCGTTCCTGAAACAACATGCCTGGTGTTCGCATGATGGTGGCATCCACATCTTTTCGGGTAATGAGCAGGGTAGATAAAATTACCACTAATACCAGCAATAACGCGGTATATAACTTCATCCGGGTGGTATATTTCAGGGGCTCCCGGTTGGCAATACCATTTTCAGAGGCATAGCGGATTAATCCTCTTGGTCTGCCTATTTTATCCATGATGTTATCACAGGCATCGATGCAGGCGGTACAGTTTACACATTCCATCTGAGTGCCATTCCGGATATCAATACCCGTGGGACAAACCTTCACGCATTGCAGGCAATCGATGCAATCACCAAGTGATAATTCTTCCTTGTCTTTCAGTTTTCCTCTAGGCTCGCCCCGCTTGTAATCATAGGCCACAATCATGGAGTTGCGATCCAGCAATACGCCCTGGAGTCTGCCATACGGACAAACAACGGTACATACCTGTTCTCTGAAAAATGCATATACTCCATAAAAAACGCCTGAGAAGAGCATGAGCGAAAGAAGTCCAAGGAAATGTTCGGATACTGGTTCAGTAATTATTTTCCAGAGGTCTTTGACGCCGATGATATAGGCCAGAAAAAAATTGGCGATGATAAAAGACATCAAAAAGAACACGATATGTTTACTGCTTTTTTTGACAATCTTTTCTGTAGACCAGGGTGCATTGGCGAGTAATCGTTGTTCCGATGCATCACCTTCAATAAGGTATTCAATTTTACGGAAAACCATTTCCATGAAGATGGTCTGCGGGCAGATCCAGCCACAGAACAAGCGACCGAAGGCGGCGGTAAACAATACGATGAAAATGATAAAACTCACCATCGTAAGACCGAAAATGAAAAAGTCCTGCGGCCAGAATACTTTTCCGAAAAGAATGAATTTGGCGTCCGGAATATTGAACATCAGTAAGGGACGCCCATTCACCTGAATGAATGGGATAATAAGGAAAACAGCAAAGAAGAGCCAGCTGACATAGTTTCTCCAGTTGGTAAACCTGCCTTTTGGTTTTTGCGCAAATATCCATTTCCGTTTGCCCGATTTGTCAACGGTCGCAATCCGGTCGCGAAAACTTTCTTCTTCTTTCTCTATTTTCCCTTTTACCACACTCATGAATTACGGATTTAGTGAGCCACACTTGAAACGGAAGTCGAATCTACAATAGCTGCGGGTGTGGTTGAATCACCTGCTGCGGGAGTTTCTTCCTTATACAGTTCGCCCTGTTTATCTTTCGGGTTCGGCGGATTGCTTCCATGGATGGATTTGATAAAGCTGCTGATCTGTGCAATCTTCACCGGACTCAGGTCTTCCTGCCAGGACCGCATACCTTTTTCAGGCACACCATATTTAATGGTTTTGAAGATATCCTTGATAGAGCCACCATGCAACCAGTAGTCATCGGTCAGGTTAGGACCTACGGTACCTTCTCCCGCCTTTCCATGACAGGCAGCACAGTTGGTGATGTATAGTGCTTGTCCGGCTGCAATGCCCCCGGCGTCCATCATCACCACAGAATTTTCATCAATATTATTCGCAGCTTTTTTAAGGAATTCTTCTTTCTGTTTTTCTGCAATAACCATTTGCTGGTTGAACTCTTCAATGGAAGAAGGACCAGTATGGGTGACATGAAATCTCCAGAGATAAATCGCTGCAAAGAGAATACAGAGATAAAATCCATAGAGCCACCAGGGTGGTAGATTGTTGTCCAGTTCACGGATGCCATCATAATCATGTCCCAGGTCAATATCGGCTTCCTGCTCAACCGGTTTGAAGCGGTTGAATTTTGTCCACCAGTTGATTTTTGGTTTGGCCGGTGCTGTTGCTTCTTTGGAAATACCGGCACTTGCCATTTCTCCTTTGATCAGTAACCGAAGGTTATACAGCAGGTAAAGGATGCCAATAAGTTCAATTGCAATTACACCGGTTAAAAAATAAAAAGCGATGGCATCCATACCGCCGATCTGCGCGCTTCCTGCGGTAGTTGCAGCAGCATCCTGTGCACCGGCGCTGTTAGAACCCAATACCATTCCCATAATCAGTACGGAAACGATGCCTGATTTTGCTTTCCGGTAGCGGTTGATAAAAACATCAGCGGCTCCATTCACCACCCATGCCAAAAGAATGATGATCAATGCCAGCACTGCGATGATGATGAGTAAGGTAACTGCCAACGGATTTTCCAGGCTGCTAACAGGCGGAGGTCCGGAAGCACCTTTTGCTAGGGTCGGCAGGGAGATGGCCATCAGTCCGGATAGTAAAAGCAGTATGCTTCCGGCTTTCTGTATAGGTTTACGTATGCATTGAAAAAAACACATAGTGGTTGATTTAGCGGTTAGACTAGTTTCTGTTATCAAGAGGAATCCGGCTTATTTCGTCGATCATATTTTTATCGGCTTTGATCGTCCAGATCAATACCCCCAAAAAGAAAATACTGAATATGAGGAGGGAAGCCAGTCCGTATATACTGATCCCTGAAATCGACTCCAAATAGTTTATGAATTTCATGTTCTTAGTTTTTTTTGTGTTTCACGTCTCACTTCTCACATCTCACTTCTTTATATCCGTTCCCAGTCTTTGCAAATACGCAATCAGTGCAACGATCTCATCATGTTTGCCCACTTCAATCTTTTCCATTTTCAGATTGATGCGGATGGCATTGGCCTGGGTATTCAATTCCTTATTGGCGATTTTCGCATAGTCCTTCTCGTAAGGAACACCCAGGGTTTGCATGGCTTCGATCATTTTCGGAGTGAGCGTAGTATCAATCTTATCGTCAAATAACCAGGGGTAGGCAGGCATGATGGAACCCGGACTCATACTGGTTGGATCCAGCATGTGGTTGTAGTGCCAGCTGTCGGGGTATTTTCCACCTTCGCGGGCCAGATCCGGACCGGTTCTTTTCGATCCCCACTGGAAGGGGTGATCGTATACGAATTCACCAGCTTTGCTGTATTCACCATAGCGGGCCACTTCATCGCGGAAGGGGCGGATCATCTGGCTATGGCAGGTATAACAACCTTCCCGAACATAGATATCGCGACCGTGTAATTCCAATGGTGTATAGGGTTTCACACTGCTGATGGTGGGTACATTTGATTTCACGAGGAAAGCAGGAACAAATTCGAGAACGCCACCAATGGCAACAGCAACAAAGCTGAATACCAGCATCTGGATGGGGCGTTTTTCAATCCAGCGGTGCCAGTGTTCCTTACCGTGTGTTTTGATTTCTTTGGGGAGGGGTGCAGCTTCAGCGGCTTCGTTGGCAACAAAGCTGCCGGCTTTCATGGTTTTATAGAGGTTGTACACCATGATGAACGCACCGATCAGGTAAAGGGTACCACCAATGCTACGGGTGATGTACATCGGAATGATATGGGTAACGGTTTCGAGAAAGGAGAATTTCAATTGTCCTTCTTCGGTGAATTGTTTCCACATCATGCTCTGTGCAAAGCCAGCCCAGTACAGGGGAACGGCATAGAGAATGATACCGATGGTGCCAATCCAGAAATGCGATCCTGCCAGTTTTTTAGAATACAAGGGCGTATTGTACATTTTTGGAATCAGCCAGTAGAGCACACCAAATGTGAGGAAACCATTCCAGCCAAGCGCCCCTACGTGTACGTGGGCAATAATCCAGTCGCTGAAGTGGGCAATGGCGTTCACGTTTTTCAAACTCAGCATGGGGCCTTCAAAAGTGGCCATACCATAACAGGTAATCGCAACTACCAGGAATTTCAATACCGGTTCCTCTCTCACTTTATCCCAGGCACCGCGAAGGGTAAACAAACCATTCAGCATACCACCCCAGGAAGGTGCAATCAGCATAACGGAGAAGACTACCCCAAGCGACTGAGCCCAGTCGGGAAGGGCGGTATAGAGCAGGTGGTGCGGTCCGGCCCATATATAGAGAAAAATCAGTGCCCAGAAATGTATAATCGAAAGCCGGTAAGAATATACCGGGCGATTGGCAGCTTTCGGCAGGAAATAATACATCAGGCCGAGGTATGGAGTGGTAAGGAAGAAGGCCACGGCATTGTGTCCGTACCACCATTGTACCAGTGCATCCTGTACACCCGCATACCAGCTATAGCTTTTAAACAGGGTGATGGGTAATTCAAAACTGTTTACGATATGCAGCATCGCAACAGTAACCCAGGTAGCGATATAAAACCAGATTGCCACATAAAGATGGCTTTCTCTTCTTTTCAGAATGGTACCGAACATGTTAATACCGAAAATCACCCAAACCAGCGTGATGGCGATATCAATAGGCCATTCCAGTTCCGCATATTCCTTACCGGTAGTGTATCCGGCCCAGAGTGTTAAAGCGGCTGCTACAATGATGCCCTGCCAGCCCCAGAAATGGATCTTGCTGAGCAGATCACTGAACATTCTGGCCTTGCAAAGGCGTTGTAAGGAATAATAAACACCCATAAAAATACCGTTGCCCACAAAGGCGAAAATCACGGCATTGGTGTGTACCGGGCGCATTCTTCCAAATGTGGTAGGAGCGAAATCAAGGTTGATGGCCGGATAATAGAGGGCGATGGCGGCCCATAATCCCGCCAGCATGCCTACAATAGCCCAGAAAGTAGTCGCGAAGGCGAACCACTTGACGATTTTGTTGTCGTAACTGAATTGTTCAATCTGCATACAGATAGCTGTTTATCGGTTTATTGTTCGGAACTTTTTTTGGCAGGTTTGTCATCAAACAACATGCGTACTGGCGGCGAGTATTCATCTTCGTATTGTCCATTTTTGACACTCCAGATAAAGCCGAAGAGGAAGAGCGCGGCTACCGCGATACTGGCGATCAGGAGTAATATGATTACGGCCATTTCTAAAATTTTGGTAAAAGTAGCTGGAGCGCATGCGGGTGATTATGACCACCCTCAGCGATTTTTATGATTTTGATCACTATAACTTCAGTTTGCGTGCGTAGAGGTTGGAAGCACCATAGGTGAGCAGGATAATACTGATGGAACTGGAGGGCATCAGGATGGCAGCGATCAGCGGGGAGAGATTTCCCTGTACCGCAAAATAGAGCCCTATGATATTATACACTATGCTCATCACAAAGCTGGCCAGTACTACCTGTTTATTTCCTTTCGCCAACAGTAAAAACCGGTCGAGTTTGCCCAGGGAAGCGGCATCCAGGATGCCATCACTGGCAGGCGTAAAGCTGTTGGAGTTTTCCGCAATCGCAATGCCCATATCACTTTCCTGAAGGGCGATGGCATCATTCAGGCCATCCCCGATCATCATCAGTTTTTTGCCCTTTTCTTTTTCGATTTCTATATAGCGGAGTTTATCCTGCGGCTGCTGGTTGAAAAGGATCGTGGTTTGCTTTCCGGCCATTTTCTCCAGTTCCGGTCGTTCCTTGTCATTGTCTCCGGAAATAATCGCCAGTTCATAATCCGGCCGTATCCGGGCCAGTAAAGCATTAACTTCTTCGCGGTAAAAATTATGGAACTGGAAATAGCCTTTTGGCTGCTGGTTGATGGCGATATATACCCTGGTTCCGGAGCTCAGGTTTTTCATACCCGTGATAAAGGATTGCGAACCGAGGGTGTACCGGGTTCCATTGACCCATCCTTCCAGCCCTTTGCCAATTCGTTCCCGGAACTGGTCTACCGGTTTGCGGTAGTGGCCAAGATGCTGTACCAGCGCGCGACTCAGCGGATGGCGGCTTCCATTGGCCAGGGAGGCCAGTGCGATAAGATCACTATCGGTCAGGGGTTCTCCTTCGTATTCTACGGCATGCCGGGTAGTGGTGGTAAGAGTACCTGTTTTGTCAAAAACAATCTGGTTGATGCCTGCCATATCCTCAATTGCCTGGGCATTCCGCAGGTAAAATCCGTTGCGCGAAAAAATCCGGAGGATGGTGCCGTTGGTAAAGGTATTGGAGAGCAATAACGCACAGGGACATGCGATAATTAAAATAGCTGTTACAGCCGGCCATATCCTGGAAGAGTCCTGCACCCACCAATAGCCAGCAGTAAGGATGGCAATCGCAAAAACGATATAGGTAAAGTATCGGCTGAGCAGGTGAACAAAGGAAACGCCTTTTTCCTCCGGTTGTTTTTCAGCCTGGTTCCAGAGCCTGGTAAGGTAACTCTGCGCCACTTCCTTGATGGTCAGCAATTCGATGGTTCCGGCAGTCTGCTTTCCACCTGCATAAATGATTTCTCCCACCTCTTTGAGTACAGGGTTCGACTCGCCGGTAACAAAACTGTAATCGATATAGGCCCTTCCCCTGGTCAGGATGCCGTCTGCGGGAATCAGTTCGTCCTGATGGATCAGCAGGGTATCGCCCGGTTTAATCAGGGGCAATGCAGTAGGGATTTCTTTCTCTTCTTTTAAAACGGTGATGGCTATGGGAAAATAAGATGTGTAATCGCGCTCAAAGGAAAGCGACTGATAGGTCTTATCCTGTAATACGCGACCAATCAACATGAAAAAAACGATACCTGCAAAGGAGTCAAAATAACCACCACCGGTATCAGTCACTACTTCCACCACGCTGCGGAAGAAAGTTACCCAGATGGCGAGTACAATCGGCGCATCAATATTCAGGAAACGATGTTTCAGGCTTTTCCAGGCACTGGTGTAAAAAGGTTGCGCGCTGAAAAGCAATACCGGCATTGCAAGCAGCAAACTGAAATAACGGAATGCATACTGCAGATTTTTCTCCGCCTGTTCGAGTCCCAGGTATTCCGGGAAACTCATCATCATAATATTCGCAAAACAGAATCCTGCCACTCCCAACTGGTAGATCATGGTTCGGGGTAAGCGGGGCCTGGATTTATTGAGTTGCTGGAGGGAGATATAGGGTTCATAACCAATGCTGGTCAATAGTTCGGCAACCTCCCGCAGGGAGATCCGGGTATGATCAAAAATAACATCTGCTTCTTTTCGTGTGAACTGCACCGTTACCCTGATTACGCCCGGGTTAATTTTATGCAGGTTTTCCAGCAGGTACAAACAGGAACTACAATGAATATGAGGCAGGTAGAAACTGATATGCGTTGTAGTCGCGTCCTTAAAATGAATCAATTGCTGCTCAATGCCGGCATCCTGAAGGAATGCGAATTTGTCGCTGCGCACATGAATCCGCTGACTCTGTCCCGGATTCTGATTAAGATCGTAGTATTCACAGAGTTCGTGCTGGTTCAGCAACTGATACACCATTTTGCAGCCTTCGCAGCAAAAGTTTTTGCTCTCAAAAGAGAGCGTTGTTTCGGCGCATGATTCCCCGCAATGGAAGCAGGTGGTTTGTTCCTGTAAGCTGGTAGCCAATTCTTTACTGGTTTTGTGCGCTAAACTAGTCTGGATGCCGCTGCCAGGGCCTGAGTTGGCTCAAACCGGGAACTGATTTTTCTCAATGCTGGCATTTTCGTTTATTTGGGGCTCAATTCCACACAGGCATGAAACATATCTTAATCATTGATGATCATACTGAAATAAGAGAAAATATTGCTGAAATCCTGATGCTGGGAGGATATAAGACCACAACTGCAGAAAACGGCAAAAAAGGAGTGGAGCTGGCCCTGGTGGAAAAACCGGATCTGGTCGTTTGTGATATTATGATGCCGGAACTGGATGGATACGGTGTATTGCATTTGCTCCGGAAAAATCCGGAAACAGAACATATCCCGTTTATTTTTCTGACAGCCAAGGTGGAAAGAAGTGATTTTCGCAAGGGTATGGAAATGGGTGCGGATGATTTTATCACCAAGCCTTTTGATGATATCGAGTTGCTGAATGCGATTGAAGTAAGATTAAAAAAGCAGGATATTCTGCACCAGAAATATGCAGGTGGGGAAGAAGGGGCGAATGAGTTGATGCAGGACCTGCAGGAATCCGGTATGATCCGGCTCGATCCCGCGGAGTATGAAACCGTACATTTTTCCAAACGCCAACAGGTATATGCTGAAGGCAAGCGGCCCAAATATCTGTACTACCTGAAATCAGGAAAGGTGAAAGCCTACCGCCTGCATGAGGATGGCAAGGAATATATCACTAACCTCTACAGTGCGGGAGATTATTTCGGCTATATCTCCCTGCTCGAAAATGGTTCTTATGAAGATCATGCGGAAGTACTGGAAGATGCCGAACTGGCGCTGATTCCCAAGGAGGATTTTATCCAGGCTGTTTATCATGATATGACCATTGCCGGAAAATTCATCCGGCTGATCTCACAGAATGTAAAAGAGAAAGAAGACCGGCTACTGCACCTGGCCTATGATTCGCTTCGCAAGCGGGTGGCGAAGGCACTGGTAGATATTCATCATAAATTCAATGGGGAAGAAGTTCCAAGTCCGCTTGATATTCCCCGGGAAGATATTGCCCAATATGTAGGTACCGCCACAGAATCCCTGATCCGGACCCTGAGTGATTTCAAGTCGGAAAAACTGATTGAAATTAAGGAAGGCAAGATCCGGATTACGGACCTTGCCAAACTGGGTAATCTATTGTACTGATTAATCCTCGCCGCGACTCAGTTCAAAATCAGGTGCGGGGGCTTTTGTATTGTTTTCAGAAGGGGTTGAGATTTCCCGACCATGTTCGTTTTGTTGTCCCAATGTCCATTGGTCTGTCATCGTAGTCTCAAGCCATAGGTTGCCGGATTTTCGGAAGACCTGTGCTGCTATACCAAAACGGTTTAACAGGCTTTGTTCAAATGTTGCTACCGTCATGGCAGGCTCTACTTCCATCAGACCTTCTTCCCGGACGCTGATTTGTTCCAGCAACTGACCGTTTTTGATCATTTTACTGGCGGCAGATCCTTCTTCGATGGCATGGCCACGTTTAAAGAATTCAATTTTAAGAAAGGGAAACAGGCTGTTGAAATCCTGCTGCAATTCCTTAAAGGTTCGGGTTTTATTGATCCGGATGGTGGTCATTGGGGTGAAAAATTAAAATTCATTAATAGATGAACACATCTACCTCCCCGCTATCGATAGCGGTTGCATTTCGCGGAATATGTAAGACGAGTTCACCATTGTTATAACTTGCCTGTGTAAGAGCTGTATCTGCATCTTCCGGTAATCCGAAAGTTCGTTCCCAGGCAGAATAATTGTATTCATAGTTGGATTTACCGGCTGTTTCCAGGCTCTCTTCTTTTTTTCCGCTGATCATCAGTTCTTTTCCGCTGGCATGGATCTGGAAACAGGGACGGTCCATACCAGGTACGGCCAGCCGGATTACATATTCCTCCGCTGTCTCCGATACATTGGCGGCGGGAACCCAACTGGTGATTTTTCTTCTGCGCTCAGTTGCATTTTCCAACGCAAAAAGTGGCCTGCTCAGGCGATGGTTTCTTTTTGAGGTAGCTGCTGTCATAAACTGTGGTTTTGATATGAGCGGAAATTATCATGCCACAAATCTAGGGGTGTGCGGAAGCTCAGAGTATGACCTGTATGAGATGGGAATATGACTTTGCTCAGTCGGGTTCGTCTGTGGTGAACTCGTCCAGGTCGCGGCGGTCTTTTTTAGTAGGCCGGCCTGTTTTACTGAGCCGCTTTCCGGTATAAAAGCTCGCTGCCTGGAATTTGATCCGGTCCAGCTCTTCCGCCGGAGTAAGATCTTCATAATGTTTAATCGCCTCAGGATAGGCCACCCGGTTTTCCAGCAGGGCGGTTACTTTGATCACCCATTTGCGGGCTTCTGTACGGATCTCGTATTCATCCCCCACCACAACGGTGCGGGATGCTTTGACTGATACTCCGTTTAGTTTTACACGGCCTTTGTCCAGCGCATCCGCAGCGAGCCCGCGGGTCTTGAAAATCCGGATGGCCCAGAGGTATTTATCTATTCTTACTTTCACCCTGAATTATTCTGCCGCTGATAAGAAATGGTGGAAATAGGGGATGGTTTCGATGCCTTTGTAAAAATTCGCCAAATCGTATTTCTCATTGGGAGAATGCAGGTTATCGCTGTCCAGTCCGAAACCGAGGAAGATGATCTTCAGTCCCAGTTCCTTTTCAAAAAGGGCGCAAATAGGTATACTGCCACCTCCGCGCACCGGAATGGGTGATTTGCCAAAGGTAGCTTCAATCGCTTTGGCGGCAGCCCGGTACTCTTTGGAGTCAATAGGAGTCATATAGGGCTCTCCACCATGATGCAAACTCGCTTTTACGGTAACATTGGCCGGCGCGATGGACTGCAGATGGTTGATCAGCAAATCAGTTATCTTATGAGAATCCTGGTTGGGCACCAGGCGGCAGGAGATCTTGGCAAAAGCTTTGGAAGGCAATACAGTTTTAGCGCCCTCTCCGGTATAACCACCCCAGATACCATTGAGTTCCAGCGTTGGCCGGATGCCTGTGCGTTCATTGGTGGTGTATCCTTTTTCTCCCCAGAGTTCAGTCACTCCCAGGTCTGTTTTATATTCCTTTTCATCAAATGGCGCTTCCGCCATCAGTTTGCGTTCTGCCGGAGTAGCTTCTACTACATCCTCGTAAAATCCGGGTATGGTAATATGATTGTTCTCATCGTGCAGGGAAGCAATCATTTTAGCCAGGATGGTAATCGGATTGGCAACCGCGCCGCCATATACACCACTGTGCAGATCGCGGTTCGGACCGGTTACTTCTACTTCAATGTAGGATAGTCCGCGTACGCCTATGTCGATGGAAGGCGTATCGAGACTGATCATGGCGGTATCCGAAATCAGGATCACATCCGCTTTCAGGAGTTCCTTATTTGCTTTAACGAAATCTGCCAGGTTAGGTGAGCCAACTTCTTCTTCTCCTTCAATCAAAAATTTGATATTGGTAGGAAGGGTACCGGATTGCACCATTACTTCCAATGCTTTTACATGCATGTAAAACTGGCCCTTATCGTCGCAGGCGCCCCGGGCATAAATCTTTCCTTCTTTAATTACCGGATCAAAGGGCCCACTATGCCAAAGATCCAGCGGATCGGGCGGCTGCACATCATAATGGCCATAGACCAGCACAGTTGGTTTAGCAGGATCGGTGATGAGTTCACCATATACAATGGGATGCCCCTGGGTGGGATAGATCTCTGCCCGGGAAGCGCCGGCTGCCAGCAGGCTGGCTTTCACCGCTTCGGCACAGGTAACCATATCCTGTTTATTTTCAGAACGTGCACTGATACTTGGGATTCTCAACAAAGCAAGCAGTTCCTGTAAAAAACGCTCCTGATGCTGGTCCTGGTAATTTTTCCAATCTTTCATAAACTCCGGTTTGCGCCACGAATTTAGGCGGTTTTCGGCAAAGCGGCAGCTCCGGTGGAGAGGCGGTGTTTCTGGTTGGAAAGAATATTATCGAGGGTCCACTCCACTTTTCGTTCAAAAGCATGCTTTCTTACCGGGCAATCGGTTTTGGTACAGATGGGGCAGGAGAAATCAAGGCAGCCATCCGAATGAACAAAAAGTTCGATACTTTCTCCCAATTCCATCCGGATTTTTTCACTGAGTGCATCCACTTCCTGATGCGCTTCATGTACGTTCAGGTACCAGGGAACAGTAAGATGGCAGTCCACATGCAGGA